>NZ_JAEUMO010000265.1 GCF_016793285.1 Phenylobacterium sp. | reverse complement strand
CGACAAGGGCGTCGAGCCCACCGTCGTCGAGTATCTGAAGGCCGGCTGGACGCGCGAACAGCTCGAGGATCTGCTGAAGCGGATGGGGCTGGGCGCCCACGACATCCTGCGGGTGCGGGGCACGAACGCCGAGGCGTTGGGCCTGACCGATCCGAACGTGTCGGACGAGGCGATCATCGCGGCGATGATCATCGAGCCGATCCTGGTGAACCGCCCGATCGTGGTGACGCCCAAGGGCGCGGCGCTCTGCCGGCCGGCGGACCTGGCCCTGACCCTGCTCTAGCCCCCGCGGCGGACCCCAGTGCGGCCCAAAGCCGGCTGAGGTCGGCCCCAACGAAAAACGCCCGGCGCGAGGCCGGGCGTTCCCGTGACGAATGCCAGTCGTCAGGCGTCGAAGGTGATGACCGAGCGGGCGACGGCGCCCGTCTTCATCTCTTCGAAGGCCTCGTTGACCTGGTCCAGCCGGATCCGGCGGCTGATCATGTCGTCGAGGTGCAGCTTGCCGGCCATGTAGGCGTCGACCAGGCGGGGCATGTCGACCGGGAAGCGGTTCGAGCCCATCAGCGAGCCCTGGATGCGCTTCTCGGCGAGGAAGGCCGCGCCCATCAGGCTGATGCTCTGGCCGACCGGGATCATGCCGATCACGTTGGCGGTGCCGCCGCGGGCCAGCATGTTGAACGACTGCTCGGCGGTCGCCGCCAGGCCGATGGCCTCGAAGCTGTGCTGCACGCCGCCGCGGGTCATCTCGATGACGGTCTTCACCGCGTCCGGGCCACCCAGCACGAAGTCGGTGGCGCCCATCGACTTGGCCAGGTTCTCCTTGCCGGGCGCCATGTCGATGGCGATGATCCGGCCGGCGCCGGCGAGCGCCGCGCCGTTGACCGCCGCGAGGCCGACGCCGCCACAGCCGATGACGGCCACCGTGTCGCCCGGACGCACGTTCGAGGTGTGGATCACGGCGCCGACGCCGGTCATCACGCCGCAGCCGATCAGGGCGGCGCGGTCCAGCGGCATGTCCTTGCGGATGGCGACGCACGCGTTTTCGTGGATCAGCATCTGTTCGGCGAACGACGACAGGTTCAGGTACTGCAGCATCGGGCCGTTGGCCGACGACAGGCGCGGCTCGTCCTCGTCGCGACGCTTGGTCTCGGGCGACACGCAGCGGCTCATGTGGCCCGTCACGCAATGGTCGCAGTGGCCGCAGAAGGCCGAGAGGCAGGTGATGACGTGATCGCCCGGCTTCACGTTGCGGACTTCCGACCCCACCGCCTCGACGACGCCCGCGCTCTCGTGACCGAGGACGGCCGGCATCGGGTGGGGGTACTTGCCCTCGATGAAGTGGAGGTCCGAGTGGCAGACGCCGGCGGCGGCGGTGCGGATCAGCACCTCGCGCGGGCCAGGCTTGGAGATCTGCACATCCTCGATCTGAAGCGGCTTGCCCACTTCACGCAGCACGGCGGCCTTCATGGCGTTCCCTTCCTCTCGAACAGTTGTTGGGCACAGCCTTATCGCCGTTCAGATGGCGCTGGGAAGCCCCTATCGCGGTAACAACTGCGCCTCGACAACGCCACAGGAGCCTTCCATCTAAGCCATGATGGATGCTGCGCCGCCCGAGAGGGCCGTCACCACGCTCGACGTGTTCCTGGCCTTCCTGCGCCAGGGCCTGACGGCGTTCGGCGGGCCGATGGCGCACCTGGGCTATTTCCGCCGCGAGTTCGTGGAGAAGCGGGGCTGGCTCTCCGAGGCCGCCTACGCCGACCTCCTGGCGCTCTGCCACTTCCTGCCCGGACCGGCGTCGAGCCAGATGGGCATGGCCATCGGCCTGCGGCAGGCCGGCCTCGGCGGCGCCCTGGCGGCCTTCGCCGGCTTCACCCTGCCCGCCGCGGTGCTGATGCTGGCCTTCGCCGCCTGCGCGCCCGCGATCTCGGCGCAGTTCGGCGCGGCCTGGATCCACGGGCTGAAGGTGGCGGTGGCGGCGGTGGTGCTGCAGGCCGTCGTGCAGATGGCCCGCACCCTCGCCGTCGGACCGGTCCGCGCCGGCATGGCGATCGGCTCGGCGGCCGGCCTCATCCTGGTTCAGGGCCCGGTGGCCCAGGTCGCCGCGCTGGCGGCCGGCGGGCTGTTCGGCATGGCCCTCCTGCGCGGCGAGGCCCCCGAGGCGGCGCCCGACGCCGTCGGCGGGATGATCGACACGCAGAGCGCGATCGTCGCGCTCGGCCTGTTCGCCCTGCTGCTGGTCGGCCTGCCGCTTGCGGCGAACCTGCTCCAGAACCCCGGCCTGGGCCTGGCCAGCGTCTTCTACCGCACCGGATCGCTGGTGTTCGGCGGCGGCCATGTCGTGCTGCCGCTGCTGGAGCGCGAGATCGTCGAGCGGCGCTGGCTCGACCGGGAGACGTTCCTGGCAGGCTACGGGGTGGTCCAGGCCCTGCCCGGCCCGCTGTTCAGCTTCGCGGCCTACGTCGGCGCGCGCCAGTCGTATGGCCCCGGCGGCCTGACCGGCGGCCTGATCGCGCTCTTCGCCATCTACCTGCCCAGCCTGCTGCTGGTCACCGGCGTCCTGCCGTTCTGGGACCGCCTGAAGCGCGAGGGGTGGGCCCGCGGGCTGATGGCCGGCGTCTGCGCCACCGTCGTCGGCCTGCTCGCCGCCGCCCTGTGGGACCCGGTGATCGTCACCACCGTGCGCGTCCCTGCCGACTGGGCGCTGATCGCCGCGGCCTTCGTCTTCCTGCAGGTGGCGAAGCTGCCGCCCTGGCTGGTTGTGATCGGCTTCGCGGTGGCGACGGGGCTGCTGCTGTAGCCGCCCCGCCGCCGCGAGGTTCAGATCGCGGCGGACGCCTTCGGGAGCTTGCCGGGGAACAGCGCGGGCAGCTTTGGCCAGCGGAACGTCCAGAGGCTGGGCCGCGTCGGGATGCAGGCCTCGATGGCCGCCAGCAGGATCTCGGACGGCCCATCGTTCAGGAAGTGGTTGGCGCCTTCCGTGCGGACGACGCGGATCGGCCGACGCGTCACGGTCTCGGCGGCGAGCTTCTCGGCCACCTCGACCGGGGCGAAGTCGTCCTGGTCGCCATGGACGATGTGGATGGGCACGTTGACGCGGCTGAGCGCGCGCTTGGCGTGGCGCAGTTGCGGCTTCTGGCCGGTCACCTCGATGACGGCGTTGCGCAGGTCGCGCGGGATCATCTTCAGCGCCTTGCCGCCCAGGTCGAGCAGCCAGCGCGCGGTGGGCCCCGCCTCGCCGAAGAACCCGGAGAGCAGGACCAGGCCCGCGACCCGGCCGGGGTTCTGGTCGGCCATGATCGAGGCGATGGCGGCGCCGTAGCTCTGGCCCACCAGCAGCACCTTCTGGCCGCGCGCGGCGCGCAGCACGGGGGCCAGCGCCTCGGCCTGGACACGGATGTCGGTCACCGGATGCAGCGGCTCGGAGGCCGCATATCCCGGCCGGTCGACCACGATCATCTCACGGTCCTGCGGCAGGTCGGCCAGGGTCTCGGACCAGTACTCGGCCCACGACGGCGCGCCCGTGATCACGACGATCTTCCACGGCGCGACGTGATCGCGCGGGGTCTCGATCGCCGAGATGCGCCAGCCGTGGCCGCCGCCGGCCACGAAGCTGGTGCGGCGCACGACATGCTCGGGGTAGTCGGCCGACGTGGGCGCGTGTTCGGTCCGGCCCTTGGCGGCGGCTTCGATCGCCGCCCACCCCATCTGCAACACGCCCTTAGGCCGCTTCCTGCCCAACGCTCGTCTCCTGACGTCCACCATGGCCCGTGAAGCCTGAACGCACGGTTCAAGAGCTGGTTCGGTTGCGTTCAGGTCATGAATCCGATGCTGGAACGGGTGTGATCCACCGGTCACGCAGTTCGCGCTTCAGCACCTTGCCGGTGGGGCCCAGCGGCAGCTCCTCGACGATGCGGACCTCGTCGGGCGTCCACCACCTGGCGACCCGGGCGCCGACGTGGGCCTTCACCTCCTCCGGGTCGACGGACTGGCCGGGCCGCAGCGTGATCAGGAGCAGCGGCCGCTCGTCCCACTTCGGATGCGGCATGCCCACGGCCGCGGCCATGGCGACGGCCGGGTGCGAGCAGGCGGCGTCCTCGAGGTCGAGGGTGGATATCCACTCGCCGCCCGACTTGATCACGTCCTTGGCCCGGTCCGTCAGGCGCAGGTAGCCCTCGGGGTCGATGGTGGCGATGTCGCCCGTGTCGAACCAGCCGTCGGCGGTGAAGGCGCCCGCGCCGTCCTGCTTGAAATAGGCCGAGGACACCCACGGCCCGCGCACCTGCAGCGCCCCGGTCGACTTGCCGTCGCGCGGCAGCTCGGCGCCGTCCTCGCCCACGATGCGGAGCTCGGCGCCCCAGAGGCCCCGGCCCTGCTTGAGCTTGCGCTGCATCGTGGCCTCGGCGCTCTCGCCGGCATGGGTGGGCAGCGCGGTGTTGATGACGCCCAGCGGCGAGGTCTCGGTCATGCCCCAGATCTGGCGCACCTTGCCGCCCAGCCGCTGCTCGACGCGGGAGATCAGGGCCGCGGTCGGCGCCGAGCCGCCGATGGCGATGGTGCGCACGCTGTCGAGCTGCCCGCCGGTCTGGTCGAGATGGTCGGCGACGCCCACCCAGATGGTCGGCACGCCCAGCAGGAAGGTCACCTCCTCGGCGGCGATCAGCTCGGCGATGCTGGGCCCGTCCAGCGCCCGGCCGGGCAGCACCAGCTTCGCGCCCACCAGCGGCGCCGCGTAGGGCGTACACCAGGCGTTGGCGTGGTACATCTGGGCGCACGGCATCACCACGTCGCGGGCCGAAAGGTCGAAGGCGTCGGGCAGCGCCAGCGCCAGGGCGTGCAGGCAGGTCGAGCGGTGGCCGTAGAGCACGCCCTTCGGGTTGCCCGTGGTGCCCGAGGTGTAGCAGAGGCCGGACGCGCTCTTCTCGTCGAGGTCCGGCCAGGCGAAGTCCGGCGTCTGCGCCGCGAGCAGGTCCTCGTAGACCAGGACGCCGGCCGGAGCGTGGGCGGCGTCGGTCATGGCGACGAGCGTCTTCACCGTCGTCATCTGCGGCGCGAGCCTCGCCACCTGCTCGGAAAAGGTGATGTCGAACAGCAGGACCGAGTCCTCGGCGTGGTCGGCCACCCAGACGATCTGGTCGTCGTGCAGCCGCGGATTGATGGTGTGCAGGATCGCGCCGATGCCGGTGACGGCGAAGTAGAGCTCGAAGTGCCGGTGCGTGCTCCAGGCCAGGGTCGCCACCCGGTCGCCGGGCCTCACGCCCAGCGCCAGCAGCGCCTTGGCCATCTGCCTGGCCCGCCCCAGCGCGTCCGCGTAGCCATAGCGATGGATCGGCCCCTCCACCGTGCGCGTCACCACCTCGCGGTCGGCGTGGTAGAGCGCGGCGTGCTCCAGGATCGAAGGCAGCGTCAGCGGCCGGTCCATCATGAGCGCGAGCATTCGGGACGTCCTTCCGCGGGCTTCGGACAAGGCTAGCGCATCCGCGCCGACCTGCCAGCCGGCGCATGAGGCCAGCCCACGCATGAGGAGTGAGCGATCGGCGGCAAGTCTTGAGTTCCGCCCCCGCCCGGTGTCTGGTTCGGCGAAAGACATCGGGAGGAGCCACCATGAACGCGGTCCTGGACAGCCTCGACTTCGACCCCGACGCCCTGCGCGCCAGGTATCGCGCCGAGCGCGACCGGCGCCTGCGGGCCGACGGCAACGAGCAGTACGTCGAGATGGCGGCCGACTTCGCCCACTACATCGACGACCCCTACGTGGACCCGGGCTTCACGCGCGCGCCGTTGACCGACAGCGTCGACGTGGTGGTCGTGGGCGGCGGCTTCGGCGGGCTGATCGCCGCGGCGCGCCTGCGCGAGGCCGGCGTCCAGGACATCCGCATCATCGAGAAGGGCGGCGACTTCGGCGGCACCTGGTACTGGAACCGCTATCCGGGCGCCCAGTGCGACATCGAGGCCTACATCTACCTGCCGCTGCTGGAGGAGACGAACTTCGTCCCGAAGGAGAAGTACAGCTACGCCAAGGAGATCCGCGAGCACGCGACCCGGATCGGCGAGCACTACGACCTCTATTCCAAGGCCTGCTTCCAGACCGAGATCCGCGAGATCCGCTGGCTGGAGGACGAGAACCGCTGGCTGATCACCACCAACCGCGACGACGCCATGAAGGCCCGCTACGTGGTGATGTCGAGCGGGCCGCTGAACCGGCCGAAGCTGCCGGGCCTGCCCGGCATCGGCGACTTCAAGGGCCACAGCTTCCACACCAGCCGCTGGGACTACGCCTACACGGGCGGCTCGTCCGAGGGCGGGCTGACGAACCTCGCCGACAAGCGCGTGGCGATCATCGGCACGGGGGCCACGGCCATCCAGTGCGTCCCGCACCTGGGCCTGCACGCCAAGCAGCTCTACGTCTTCCAGCGCACGCCCAGCTCCGTGGACCTGCGCGGCAACCGGCCGACCGATCCCGCGTGGGTGAAGACGCTGACGCCCGGCTGGCAGAAGCGCCGGATGCGCAATTTCAACACCCTGGTCAGCGGCCTGCCGCAGGACGAGGACCTGGTGCAGGACGGCTGGACCGACATCATCCGCAACCTGGGCGCCGGGGTCGCGGCCCGGCTCGCGGCGGGCGACGCCAACGCGCTCGATCCCCAGGAACTGGCCCGGCAGATGGAGCTGTCGGACTTCCGGAAGATGAACCAGATCCGGGCGCGGGTGGACGCCGTCGTGCAGGACCCTGCGACCGCGGAGGCGCTGAAGCCCTGGTATCGCCAGTTCTGCAAGCGGCCCACCTTCAACGACGACTACCTGCCGACCTTCAACCGCCCGAACGTCACCCTGGTCGACACCCTGGGCCGCGGCGTCGACCGCGTGACCGAGAAGGGCCTGGTGTTCGACGGCGTCGAGTACGAGGTCGACTGCATCATCTTCGCCACCGGCTTCGAGGTCGGCACGGCCTACACCCGCCGCGCGGGCTTCGAGATCGTGGGCCGGGGCGGCCGGAAACTGTCGGACCACTGGAGCGACGGGATGCGCACCCTGCACGGCCTGTCCGCCGCCGGGTTCCCGAACTGCTTCCACCTGGGCATCACGCAGAACACGCTGACGCCGAACTTCCCCCACATGCTGGACGAACAGGCGGCCCACGTCGCGCACGTCGTCCGCGAGACGGACCTGCGCCAGGCGCAGGTGGTCGAGGTGACCGCGGAGGGCGAGGCCGGCTGGCTGCAGACGATCCGCGACACCGCGCTCAACAACCTGGCGTTCCGCCAGGACTGCACGCCCGGCTACTACAACGGCGAAGGCCATGCGGGCGAGGGCAAGGGCCTGTTCGACAACCTCTACGGCCCCGGCTCAGACGCCTTCTTCGCGCTCGCCAAGCAGTGGCGCGACGAGGGCGAGCTGAAGGGGTTGGAGATGCGCTGACCGACCAGCCCCCGCGCGAGCGGAGGCTCAGTCGTTTTGGAACCGCGGAATACGCGGAATGACGCGGAAATCGGCCCAGACTCCTTCCGCGAAGTTCGGCGTACTCCGCGGTTCAGATTGGACGGCGCCTACGGCGCGCGGCGATGGCTAGTCGTCGAAGCCGACGAAGACGGTGGCTTCCTTCACCGACTTGCGTTCGGAGACCACCGCGTTGGCCGGGAAGGCGTCGTCGGGCCAGCCCAGCGCGATGCTCTTCATGATCACCTGGTCGTCCGCGACGCCCGCGTGTTCGCGCACCACGGGCGACTGCATGATGCCCTGGCTGTTGATCACCGCGCCCAGCCCGCGCGACCAGGCGGCGTTGACCAGCGCGGTGGCCACCGCGCCGCAGTCGAAGGGCGCGTCGTCCATGCCCTCCAGCTCCTTGTCGAAGGTCACGATCACGCAGACCGGGGCGTCGAACTGGCGGAAGCCGCGGAGCACCCAGTCCTGGCGGCCTTCCTTGTCGTCGCGCGCGATGCCCATGGCGCCGAACAGTTGTTTGGCCACGCCGACCTGCCGGTCTCGGTGCTTGCCCTCGAAGCCCTTCGTCCCGATGCGGAACTCGCGCGACTGCGGCACGCCCGAGACGTTGCGCTCGGTGTTGCCCGCGCGGATCCGGTCCAGCGGCTCGCCGGTGATGACGTAGAAGTTCCAGGGCTGCACGTTCATCGACGACGGCGAGCGCATCGCCAGGCCGATGATCTCCTCGATCAGTTCCCTGGGAACCGGGTCGGGCTTGTAGCCGCGGATCGAGCGGCGGCCGAGGACGACATCGTCATAGGTGGGCGTGGGCGGCTGTGTCATGGCGCACCCGATAGCACGGGCGCCTGCCTGACGTTACGTCCGCCGCCTTCCGCGGCCACGTGGACCCGCCTCACGCCCATCCCGGCGGCGGCTCGAGGATGAACCGCGCCCGCTGTTCGGGCGTCGGGACCATGCAGGCCTCGCGCCTGCCCATGAGGCGGTAGCGGTTGCGGGCCATCAGCAGGTAGACGGCGTCCCTCCAGCCCTTGGGGACCACGCGCAGCATCCCGAACGCCGACCACGGCGGCCCCAGCCTGCGCACGAGCGCCAGCACCGCGTCGGACGCGTCGAGCGGCCGGCCGTGGTCGAAGAACAGGAAGCTGTCGGGGTTCTCCAGGTCCAGCCCATGCTTCGCCGCGATGGCCCGGCCGAACGGCGACTGCAGGGGCGTGAACCGCAACGTCCCCGCGCGGTCGAGCCGCAGCGCCAGGCGCACCGAGCCCGAGCAGAAGTTGCAGACGCCGTCGAACAGCCAGAGGCCGTCCAGCTCGTGGGACATGCCGCCCTTCTGCCCGGCGCCGCCCAAGCTAGGCGCCGAAGATCCAGCCCGGCGTCAGCGTGCTCATCTGGACGCCGACGAGGATCATCTGGCCGCCACCGGTCATGCTGATGACCGTGTCGGCGCCCGACTGGGCCACCGTGAACTGGGTTCCGGGATCCAGCATCACCCGGTCGCCTTCCGCCAGGCTGAAGTCGGTCACGCGGTCCAGCCCCGCGTCGCCGAAGGTGTGGAACAGGTCCGCGCCGGTCCCGCCCGTCATGGTGTCGTCGCCCTTGTCGCCCGAGACGAAGTCGGCGCCCGCCCCGCCGCTGACGACGTCGTTGTCCTGGCCGCCGCGGATGGTGTCGGCGCCCGCCCCGCCCTCGCAACTGTCGGCGCCGAGGTTGCCGTAGACGAGGTTGTTCCCCGCCGAGCCCGAGAGCGTGTCGTTGTCCTTGCCGCCCACCACCCAGTCGTCGCCGCCGCCCGAGACGCAGCTATCGTCGCCCATGTTGCCGTTGATGTCGTCGAAGGCCGATCCCCCGACGATGGTGTCGTTTCCCTCGTCGCCGCGCAGGTAGTTGACCCCGCCGCCGCCGAAGATGACGTCGTTCCCCGCCCCGCCGCTCATGGTCTCGCCGTCGTTGTCGCCCATGAACCCATCGGCGCCCGCCGTGCCGGTCTGGGTGAGGCCCTGGTCGGTGCGCAACTGGACCCGGTAGTTCTCGACGCCGCCGAAGGCGCCGCGCCAGCTTATGACGTCGATCCGGCCGTCGCCGTCGAGGTCGCCGGCGAAGCGCTGGACGAACTCGTCGGTCACCAGGGTGTTCTCCGGCATCTCCAGGAAGCGGCCCGTGCCGTCGTTCAGGTAGATCGGCGTCTTCACGTGGTTGGTGGCGAAGATGTCCAGATAGCCGTCGCCGTTGATGTCGAGCACCTGGATGCGCTCGATGTACTGGCCGTCGGGGGTGCGGGTGCTGGCGGGCAGGCGGCTCAGGGTCTCGTCGCGGAACGTGAGGTCGCCGTTGTTGATCAGCACCTGGACGTAGGGCCGGAAGGCGCCGGTTCCGTCGTCGCGCGAGAAGGTGGAGACCACGTCGGGCAGGCCGTCGCCGTTCGCGTCGAAGGTCTTGGCGTCGACGTTGTTGGTGTTGCGGATGTCGGCGATGGCCGGCATCGGCGGATTGACCGGCGCAACCGTGAAGTTGCCGCGGCCGTCGTTGATGAACAGCCGGTTCGGCGTGGCGGCGGCGCCCGAGGTGCCGAGGAACAGGTCCAGGTCGCCGTCGCGGTCGACATCGAGGAACGCCTCGGAGTTCCAGGTCTCGGACGTGGCGTTGAACGGCGCGCCGGCGATGGCGGGCAGGCCGCTGCGGCTCAGCGTGAAGTTCCCGGCGCCGTCGTTGATCAGGAAGTAGGGCCTGGGATCGCCGTTGCCGATGAAGAGGTCGAGGTCGCCGTCGCCGTCGATGTCCGCCGCCTCGGCCGAGTGGCTGAAATTGTTGCCGATCGCCGGCAGCCGGTTCGAGGCGTCGATGAGACCCGTCGCGCCGGACGAAAGGACCAGCGTGTTGGGCGCGCCCGGGAACGGCGGCGCGTCCAGGCCGATGTCGGCGAAGAAGATGTCGAGGCGGCCGTCGCGGTTGAAGTCGCCGGCCACGGCCTCGCTCGGGAAGATCGCCGTGGGCGCCCCGCCCGGGAACAGCGTGGCGGTGATGTCGCTGAAGCCGCCGGCCCCGTCGCCGCCCAGCACGCGGATCGGCACGGCGCGGTTCTCGAGCGGGAAGACGAAGTAGCCGACCGCGACGTCGGCCCTCCCGTCGCCGTTCAGGTCGCCGATCACGAACTCGGTCGCCGCCGCGGTCGTGAAGCCCGCGCGCAGCGGCAACGAGAAGTCGCCCGACGTGAAGTAGTTCGGCACCTCAGCCCCCCGGGAGCGCACCCGAGGGCCAAGCTAGGGACCGCCGCCGCCGCAGGGCAAGCGCTATCGTCGGCAAGCCGACCCCGCCTAAGCCGCCATCCGGGCCTTGAAAACGCCGTCGGGAAGTCGGGCCGACTTGCTGGGGTGGATGAAGAAGTAGTCCTTCCAGGGCAGACCCTCGACGAGGGTCGTGCGCTCCTCCAGCCGGTCGCCGTTGAGGGCGAACATGCGGTAGCCGCGGTCTCGGAAGATATCGAGCACCGCCTCGCCCGAGGCGCCGAAGCGCTCGGCGAGCATGGCCGGGTGGATCTCCAGCAGCACGTGCGGGCGGTCGCGGTCGAGGATGCCGACAGCGCCCATCAGGGCCCGCAGCTCGGCGCCCTCGATGTCCATGCGGATGAAGTCGACCTTGTCGACGCCGTGCTCGGCGCAGAAGGCGTCCAGGGTCAGCACCGGCGTCGGCTGCACGTCCATGCCGGTATCGTCGAGGTCGGGACGCGCGCGCCCCTCGGGCCGGGCCTCGGCCACGTAGGCATAGGCGCGGCCCATGCGGCCCGAACTCTTCTTCGGCGTCACCAGCAGCAGTTCGCCCGGCTTGTCGGCCGCCGCGGCGTGGACGGGCGTCACCTGCTTGCCGATGCCGTGCCAGGCGACGCAGGTCTTCAGCACCTCGAAGGCGAAGGCCGACGGCTCGAAGGCGTAGATGCGGGCCTTGGGCGCCACCTGGGTCATCACATACGAGTGGCGGCCGTCGCTGGCGCCCACGTGCAGGCACACCGGCGCGCCCGAGAGCAGGTCGGCGAGGTAGGGCGTCTCGGGCTCGTGCTTGGCCCACGTCCTGTTGCGGCGCCAGGCGCGGAAGGCGTGCCCCAGCACACGGAGCGATGGCATCGGTACTCCCTTGTCCGCCCCCGAAGGTCCGCCCCTAAGCGGCGTCGCGGACCACCGTCATCATGTAGTTCACGTCGGTGTCGCTCGATTCCGTCCACCGGCCGGTGAGCGGGTTGAATACGACGCCGAAGGGCCCGTCCACAACGACGGGTTGCCCGGACAGGAAGTCGCGGATCTCGTCGGGCTTCAGGAACCTGTTCCAGTCGTGCGCGCCGACCGGCAGCCAGCGCAGGACGTACTCGGCGCCGATCTTGGCCAGCGCCAGCGCCTTCAGGGTGCGGTTCAGCGTGGCGACGATCATCAGGCCGCCGGGCTTCAGCAGCCTCGCGCAGTCGCGCAGATACTCGCCCGGATCGGCGACGTGCTCGATCACCTCCATGTTGAGGATCACGTCGAACGGGGGCTCGCCCGCGGCCAGCAGCGCCTCGGCCGTGGCGGCGCGGTAGTCGATCGCGAGGCCCTGCCCGGCCGCGTGCGTCGAGGCGGTGGCGATGTTCTTCTCCGAGGCGTCCACGCCGGTGACCTGGAAGCCGAGCCGGCTCATCGGCTCGGACAGGAGCCCGCCGCCGCACCCGATGTCGAGCAGGCGCAGGCCCTCGAAGGGCCGGCGCGCCCTGGCGTCACGGCCGAAGCGGTAGAGCGCCTGGTCCCGGATGAAGGCGAGGCGCACGGGGTTGAACCTGTGCAGCGGCGCGAACTTGCCGCGCGGGTCCCACCACTCGGCCGCGATCTTCGAAAACGTCTCGACCTCGGCAGGATCGATGCTGGATCGGGCGGCGCCTTGCGAACTCATGCCCCCTCATAGTCCCTAAGCCGGCGGAAACGAAGGACTCCGGGCGTTGCGACGGACGCGTGACGCCGCTATGAGGCTCCGCCCTTCGGCGGCGCAACATCGGGGAACGCTCGCTAGTCCATGTCCCGGCTCGTGATGAAATTCGGCGGCACGTCGGTGGCCGACCTGGAGCGGATCCGGCGCGTGGCGCGGCTGGTGGCGGCCGAGAAGGCGGCGGGGCATGACGTGGCCGTGGTCGTCTCCGCCATGGCCGGCAAGACCAACGAGCTCGTCGCCTGGACCGACGGCGCCGGCCCCGCGGCACAGGGCCTTCCCCCCTCGGACGACGAGTACGACGTGGTCGTGGCCTCGGGCGAACAGGTGACCGCGGGCCTGCTGGCCATGACGCTGCGCAACATGGGCCTGCGCGCGCGTTCCTGGATGGGCTGGCAGATCCCGATCGTCGCCGACGACGCCCACGGCAAGGCCCGCATCGACGACATCCCGCCCGAGAAGCTCGGCGCGGCGATGGACAGCGGCGAGATCGCCGTGATCGCCGGCTTCCAGGGCGTCACCCGCGACGGCCGCATCGCCACCCTGGGCCGCGGCGGCTCCGATACCTCGGCCGTGGCGATCGCCGCGGCGGTCGGCGGGGCGTGCGACATCTACACCGACGTGGACGGCGTCTACACGACCGACCCACGCATCGAGTCCAAGGCCAGGAAGCTGCCGAAGATCTCCTACGAGGAGATGCTGGAGATGGCGTCGCTGGGCGCCAAGGTGCTGCAGACCCGGTCGGTGGAACTGGCCATGGCCTACGGCGTGCCCGTGCGCGTCCTGTCGAGTTTTGTGGAGCCGGGTGAAGCCCCCGGCCAGGGCACCATCGTGTGCGACGAGGAGGAGATCGTGGAGAAGCGGATCGTGAGCGGCGTGGCCTACAGCCGCGACGAGGCGAAAATCAGCCTCTTCGGCCTGCCCGACCATCCCGGCGTGTCGTCCACCATCTTCGGCGCGCTGGCCGACGCCAACGTGAACGTCGACATGATCGTGCAGAGCCACGCCCGCGTCGCCGACACGGCCAACATGGAGTTCACGGTCGGCAAGCGCGACGCGCAGCGGGCCGTCGACATCGTGCAGAGCCTCAAGGCGGAGGTGGGCTTCGAGGACGTCCGCCTGAACGACGACGTCGCCAAGGTCTCGGTCATCGGGGTCGGCATGCGCAGCCACACCGGCGTCGCCAAGGCGATGTTCGAGGCGCTGGCGTCGAAGGGCGTGAACATCCAGGTGATCTCGACGTCCGAGATCAAGATCAGCGTCCTGATCGAAGCCGCCTACACCGAACTCGCGGTTCGCGCCCTGCACGCGGCCTACGGGCTCGACCAGCTCTAGCCAGGGCCTTCGGCGCTCCGGCGTCCAAGGCTCTAGTGTCCCGATTCCGAAGTTCGCAAGCGCGTGAGGCGGACTCAGTCGAACTTCGGAATCGATAAGGACACTAGAGAAATATTTGTTTCTAGTGTGCTTTTTGGATCTGAAGTTCGCTCGGCGCTCCGGCTCAGAAGCGGGCGAACTTCAGATCCAGCACACTAGGCGGCGCCCAGGCCCGCCTGGCCGGCGGGGGTTTCCCAACTGAGGATCACGCCGCGCTCGGCGAGGCCGGCGAGCAGGCGATGCACATGCTTGGCGTTGTCGGCGAGGAGGAGTTGCAGGCCGGGCCGCGCGAGGATCTCGGGCGTGATCGCCACGCCTGCGGCGCGGCGTTCGCACAGCCCGTCCTCGGCCATCTGCAGGATGTGGCGGCGCACCGTCTCGCTGGGCAGCCGGAGCTGGGCGGCGATCGTCTTCACGGAGACCGGCGCGGCGGCGTCGCCCAGGGCGGCGCTCAGGAGCGCGGTCAGGATCAGCGACGAGATCACGTTGCCCGCCTCGCGCATCAGCCCTTCGCAGGTGCGGAGCACGTAGTCGGAGAGCAGGCGGGCGGCGGCGCGGATCGGGACGTCCGGCTCCAGCGCGTAGGCCGAGCCCGGAAGCTCGTCGACGAGGCCATTGGCGGCCAGGTCGAAATAGAAGGCCCTCAGGCGCAGGTGCCCCGACATCACCGAGCGCAGGTAGCTCGGCGAGGTCAGGAAGGCCGCCGGCACGAGCACGCCCTCGACGCCCACCGCGCAGACGCCGTCGGCGGCCAGGCGGCCGATGCGCCGGCGCACCGTCTCGAACGGCAGGCCCAGCGAGGCGGCGATGGCGTTGATGCTGACCGGGCGGCGCTCGTCGTCGCGCGCCGGCGCCTCGAGCTGCCCATAGCGGGCGCGGGCGTCGGGGTCGCGGGTCAGCGGCGCGATGTTGGCCTGATTGATCGCCAGCACGAGCAGCGCCTCGAGCGGTTCGAGGCCCGCCACGCCACCCGCCATCTCGTCGAGCAGGAAGGCGGTCGACAGGCGCGCGAGGGCGACGTCGCGGGTCGCGGTCTCCAGAACGTCATGGTCCGCCAGGCTCATGAGCCGCGATCAAAGCTCCTGCCCGCCAGCCTTGGCAATGCGGCAAACTTGGGCGCCCCTATGCGGCTTCGGCGGCCCTGGCGCTGCCGGTCAGGCGGAACGCGGCCCAGGTCCCGACCACGGCCAGCGGGATGACGGAGACGAACACCCACAGGGACGCCGAGCGCGCCGAGGCGTCGGTGAGGCCGGCCGAGAAGCCCGCCAGGTTGGCCGCGACGCCCGCGATGGCGGCTCCGGCCGCGGCGCCGCTCTGCCGCACGGCGGTAATGCCGGACGAGCCGATGGCGCGATCCGCGTCGCTGAGCGCGGCCAGCACGCGGCGGCTCATGAACGCCCAGGAGAAGCCGAACGCCGCGCCCATCAGCCCGCCGCCGAACAGCACCCAGACCAGCGGCCCGTCGGCCATCGCCCAGGCCAGGATCGCCAGGCTGGCCACCAGCAGCAGCGGCCCGAACCGGGTCCAGCGCGCGTCCCAGACCGCGCCCGCGTGCGCCACCGCCATCGCCGCGAGGGTCCACGCCGCCGACTCCGCGGCGATGGCGTAGCCGGCCCAGAGCGGCGTGAAGCCGCGCAACTGCTGCAGGATCGGCGGACCGTAGATCGAGAATCCCATGGAGGCGGCGGTCAGCGCGAACATGGCCAGGTAGCCCGAGCCCACCACCGTCGTCAGGTCGCCGGCGCGGTGGGGCAGGAGGCGCACGCGGGCCCGGCCGTCGATCCAGACCACCAGGCCCAGGATCGCGAACCCCGCCAGGACCAGGCCGATGGACGCCGTTGCGGTGGGCGCCAGGTCTGCGAACCCGATGGCCGAGACGCCGACCCCCAGCACGCCGAGCTGGACCCACGGGATGCCGGGACCGCCCTCTCCCTTCGTGGACCCGCCCAGCAGGAACGGCGCGGCGGCGCTGAAGACGGCCGACTGCAGGGCGAAGAGCCAGAAGACGTCGCGCCAGTCGCCAGTCTCCACGACGATCCCGCCGAACAGCGGACCCAGCACCGTGGCGACGCCCCAGACGAAGGTGACCGCGGCGAAGACGCGGGCCAGATGCCGCTCCGGGAAGAGGAACGCGATGGCCACCATCGCGAAGCCCGAGATCCAGCCCGAACCCAGCCCCTGCACCAGCCGTCCCAGCAGGAAGATCTCGACGTTCGGCGCCATCGCGCTCATCACGCAGCCCAGCGCCATGACCACGCCCACGATGGCGGTGGCCGAGCGGAGGCCGAAGATCTCGGAGAGCCGCCCGGCGCTGGCGCCCGCGAGGATCGCGCCCACGAAGAAGCCGGCGGTGGCCCAGGAGAAGTATTCGTAGCCGCCGAGGCTGGCGCCCACGCTGGGCAGGATGGTCGAGGTCACCAGGCTGTCGGCCGCGTTCAGCCAGACGCCCAGCATGATCAGGGCGAACCGCGGCAGGCGGCCGCCGGCCAGCAGGTCGGCCCAGGTGTTGTCCTGCCTCTTCGTTTCGGCAAACTCGGACATGTCGAAGCGCGCCGCTGCGCCTACCGGGTCACGTCTTCGCCGGCGCGCCGGGCAGCGTCGGCTCGAAGCCGGGTTGCCAGTGGTTGGCGGTGCCCGAGGTCACGTACCAACTGATCAGCAGCGCGCAGATCAGGGCCCCCGGCACGTAGGAGTTCGTGCGCCGGTAGGTCCAGGCGCCGACGACGCCGATGATCCCCAGCAGCGGCACGAACTGGATCGCGACGATGACGTTCAGCGGCTCGGTCGGCGTCGCGAGGAAGCCGGTCGAAAACAGCGTCGCGTACTCCCAGATCACCAGCACGCCGAAGCCGGCCGCCATGGCGATCTTGCCCCACGAGATGGCGGCCAGCAGCCCCTCGCCCCTCACCGCGATGTTGGCGGCGAGGCCGCGGATCGCGACCAGGAAGAACAGGCTCCAGAGGATGAGGTAACCCGGCAGTTGCAGCGCCCGCGTCGCATCGAGCGGCTTCAGGCCCAGCACCCAGAATCGGTAGTCCACCTTGAACGCCGCATCGATGACCAGGATCGAGACGTAGGCGACCGCCATGGTGGCCAGCGCCGCCAGCATCGAGAGCCCCCAGCGGTTCGTGAAGGCCGGCCGGCTGCGCAGCACCAGGCCGATGATCAGCGAGATCGCCGCCGTGCCCAGCGCCCAGACCAGGAGCTGGTTCTGCACCCACTGCGGGAACGCGGCCATCGGGAAGAAGATCTGCCCCAGCTTCATCAGCGGGAAGTAGGTGAGCGCCGGCAGCGCCGCGCTGATCGCCAGCGACAGCCACCACCGCCCGCTGCGCCGCTCGACCGCCGGTTCCGCCGGCCGGTTCAGGGCCGCGAAGAACGGCAGGCCCAGCAGGACGTCGAAGGTCGTCACGATCAGGCCCAGCAGGCCGATGAAGGCGATCAGCGTGCCGATCTCCTTCCAGAGCCAGACCTGGTCGGCCGCCGGCATGGCGTGCGGCGGCGGGATGGTGCGCTGGAACCAGTCGACCGCATCGCCGACGCCGGCCGACGAGAAATGCTCCCACGGATGGGTGATCGGCGGGTTGGCCAGGATGCGCGCGCTGCCATCGGCGATCGACCCGTAGAGGCGGCCCTCCTCCACCGGACCGGCCACGCCGAACAGCCTGGCGAGCTTCGGGCTGCTGGCGACGGCGCTCCCCTTCGGCACGCCCCACATCAGGCCCGCGAACTCGTCGTACTGGCCGAAGACGACGGCGAGGTTCCTCGGCCGTTCCGGCGCCGGGGCGCCCAGCAGGCCCGGCGTCGAGCCCTCCAGCACGATGGCCCGATAGCCCTCGGGATCCGACAAGGCGGCGGCCATGACCGGGCCGCTGCCCATCGAGTGGCCCTCGAGGCCGATGGCCGCCTTGTCGACGAACGGCAGGCCCTTCAGATGCCTGAGCGCCGCCGGGCCGCCGAAGCCGGCCGTGCCGACGATGCCGCCCGAATAGCCGTGGCCGGTCATGTCCATGGCGAGCACGACGTAGCCGCGGCGCGACAGCTCGATGGCGAACGGCGACTGCATCTCGCGGGTGTTGATGTAGCCGTGGCTGACCAGCACCCCCGGCGCCGGCGTCGCCGCCGTCGCGCCTCTCGGCCGGTAGAGCAGGCCGGCGACGGTGACGCCCTGCCCGGCCGGGATGCGGACCTCGCTGACCGAGACCTGCCCGCCGTCGGTCTGCACCCGGCTCGCCAGAAACGCGCCGGCCAGCACCACCAGCCAGGCGAGCGCAAACGCCACCCACTTCCGCATGCCCAGTCCCCGTCCCGCCGTCGTCTCGTCGGCGCGGACGATGCGCCCGCCACGGCCGGGGTTCAAGCGGCCCGGCTCAGGCGCCGAAGATCCAGTTTCCGGTGAGCGAACTCATCGCCACGCCGACCAGGATCATCTGGCCGCCGCCGGTCATGCTGATGACCGTGTCCGCGCCCACCTGGCTCACCGTGTACTGCGTTCCCGGATCGAGTTGCACACGGTCGCCTTGCGCGAGGCTGAAGTCGGTGACCCGGTCGATCCCCGCATCGCCGAACGTGTGGAAGTTATCGGCCCCGAGGCCGCCGGTCATGGTGTCGTCGCCCTTGTCGCCCGAGACGAAGTCGTCGCCGTTCCCGCCGTTCACGAGGTCGTTGTCCTGGCCCCCGCGGACGATGTCGTTTCCGTCGTCGCCGTTGCAGGTGTCGTTGCCGAGATTGCCGTAGACGAGATCGTAGTCCGCGCCGCCCGACAGGCTGTCGTTGTCCTTGCCGCCGACGCAATAGTCCTCGCCCGCACCGGTCGAGACGGTGTCGTTGCCCATGTTGCCGTTGATGTCGTCGAAGGCCGATCCCCCGACGAGCACGTCGTCGCCCTCGTCGCCACGGATGTAGTCGCGCCCGCCGCCGCCGACGATGACGTCGTTCCCGGCCAGGCCGTTGATGGTCTCCGCCCGTCCGCCGCCCATCAGGCCGTCGGCGCCCGCCGTGCCCACCTGCGTCGTCCCCGGATCGCCGGCGAGGCTGATGCGCATGAACTCCTGGCCGCCGCCGCGCCCGGTCCAGGCGATGAGGTCGAGCCGGCCGTCTGCGTTCACGTCGCCGACCGCGTAGGTGTCGCCGGCCCCGCCGGGCAGCGTGCCGGCCGGCATGTGGATGAAGCGGCCGGTTCCGTCGTTCAGCGCCAGCGGCGCGGCCGTGCCGTCGGCGTAGAGGAGGTCCTTCGCGCCGTCGCCGTTGATGTCGGCCAGGATCAGGCCTCCGCGCGTCAGGGAGATGTTCTGGAACGAGGCCGGCACACGCTGGGCCGTCTCGTCCACGAACACCCCGCCGCCCTGGTTGATGAGCGTCTGGGTGTAGGCGCGCGCGCCGTCGGCGCCGATCGTGTAGACGACGACCAGGTCCTCGCGGCCATCGCCGTTCAGGTCGAGGGACTGGGCGTCGATGGCGTCCGAGCCTGCCGTGTAGGGGGCGGGCAACGGCGGCGCGGCCGACGCCTCCGAGAAGCGCCCGGTCCCGTCGTTCAGCAGCAGCCTGTTGACGCCGTTCTGGCGCGCCGCGCCGAGGAACAGGTCGCGGTCGCCGTCGCCGTCGGCGTCGAAGAACGCCTCGGTCGTGAAGATGATGTTTCCCGGCGCGCCGACCGAGGCCGGCAGGCGGTCGGAGGCGACCGTGAAGCGGCCCGTCCCGTCGTTGATCAGGAAATAGGGCGCCGGGTTCGCCTCGGCGCCCACGAAGATGTCGAGATCGCCGTCGCGGTCGATGTCCACGGCTTCGGTCGAGTGGGTGAAGGCCCGCTGCGCCGGCAACTGCGACGTCGCGTTGGCGAGCCCGCCGGCCCCGCTCGACAGCACCAGCGTATTCTGCCCGCCCGGAAACGGCGGCCCGTCGAGGCCCTGGTCGGCGACGAACAGGTCGGGGCGTCCGTCGCGGTTGAAGTCGCCGACGGTCAGGTCGCGGGGATGGACGTTCTGCGGCAGGTTCGCGCCGAACAGCGCGTCGGTGCGGTCGGCGAAGCCGCCCAGACCGTCGCCGGCCATCACCCGCAGCGGGACCGCGCGATCCTCGATCGGCCCCAGGGAATAGGTGACGATGAAATCGAGCTTTCCATCACCGGTGAAGTCACCGGGGGTGATCCGGTAGGCATAGAGGTTGTCGAACCCGGCGCGGATCGCGAGCGTGAGGCCGCTCGACACATAGTATTGCGGCATCTGGCCCCCTCGCCGACCCGCCATCGACTAAGCACGACCCGCGGATTCCAGGAAGCCTGAGCGTCGATACTCGGGCGTTTCCGCGCTTCGCAGGCGCGCCTTGTCGGCGCATAGTCCTGAAAACGACAAGGGGAGGATCAGATGCCGTATGCGCCCGCGGACCGCGCGTTCTATGACGCCGACAGCCACATCATGGAGCTGCCGGACTTCCTGAAGGCCTACGCCGACCCCGGCCTGCGCGACGAGATCCCGGAGGTCAGCTACTCGGCCTCGATCGTCACCGACGAAGAGGTGGCGGTGATCGTGGGCCAGGGCAACCGGCACTCGCCCCAGCATGTGGCCGAACAGGTGGCGCTCGGCGACCGGCTGATCGAGAAGTCCAAGGAGATCCAGGCGCTGGGCGCCTTCGACGCCGCCGACCGTTCGACCGCCATGGACCTGCTGGGGTTCAGGAAGCAGCTCGTGTTCGCCACCCACAGCGTGGCGATGCCGTTCTCGCCCTCGTCGAAGCTGGAGCCCCGCCTGCGCTACGGCGCCGCCCGCGCGCACAACCGGCACATGGCCGAGTTCTGCAAGGCCGACCCGCGGCTGATGGGCGTCGCCGTCGTGCCGCTGGACGACCCCGGGCTCGCCATGGCCGAGCTGGAGTTCGCGCTCTCGGCCGGGCTGAAGGCCGCCTGGGTGCCGCACCGCCCCTGCGGCGACCGCTCGCCGGGCCACGTCGATCTCGACCCCTTCTGGGCGCGGCTGGCCGAGACGGGCACGCCCTTCCTGCTGCACGTCGGCGGCGCGCCGCTGCAACTCGCCAAGGCCTGGATGAACAACGGCCGCCCGCCGACCAAGGACTGGCTGGGCGGTGGCGAGAACCTGCGCACCAAGGACGTCGCCCTGCTGCACGAGGGTCCCGAACAGTTCCTGACCATGATGGTGCTCGACGGGGTGCTGGAGCGGCACCCGACGCTGCGCGGCGCATCGGTGGAGCTGGGCGCCGGCTGGGTCCCGGAGCTGCTCCGCCGGCTGGACTGGGTGGTGAAGCACTGGAGCCGCAACGACGCCAACCTCCAGGCCCTGCGCCGCACGCCCAGCGAACAGCTCACCCAGCAGCTCGCCTTCACGCCGTTCGTCTTCGAGGAGGTCGGCGCCTTCATCGACCAGTCGAACGCCGACCTCTACCTGTTCTCGTCGGACTATCCGCACATCGAGGGCGGGCGGAACCCGATCGGGCGCTTCGAGGCGGCGCTGGGCGAGCGGCCGGCCGCGGTGCGCGACAAGTTCTATGCGGAGAACTTCCTGCGGATCTTCCCGGAAGCCGCCTGACCGGCCGGCCCGCAGGCGTATCCCCGATGTCCGACCCGCACCCCCGCCACGAGGCCGTGGGCGAGGCGTTCTCGCTCGACGCGATGCTGAAGGCGCGCGACCTGACGTTCGAGGCGGTGCGCAGGATCGGCGCCGCGATCCGGCCCGGCATGACCGAGGGCCGCGGCGGCGAGATCGCCCAGGACGTGCTGGAGTCCATGGGCATGGAGCGCCTGTGGCACCGCAACGTCGTGCGCTTCGGCCCCGGCACGCTGGAGACGTTCTTCGGCGACTTCCAGCCCGACTACGTGCTCGCGGCCGACGACATCTTCTATGTCGACCTCGGGGCGGTCTGGGACGGCCATGAGGGCGACGCCGGCGACACCTTCACGGTGGGGAACGACCCCGAGATGGCCGCCTGCGCCGAGGCCGCCCGCACGCTCTGGCGCGAGGTCGCCGCCCGCTGGCGCGACGAGGGCCTCTCGGGCGCGGCGCTCTACGACTTCGCCGTGACGCGCGCCGAGGCGATGGGCTGGCGGCTGAACTGGGAGGTGAAGGGCCACCGCGTCTCGGACTTCCCCCACGCCATCTACAAGGCCGGCGCCCTGGGCGACTTCGACGCCCCGCCGACCACCGGCCTCTGGATCCTGGAGATCCAGATCGCGCACCCGAC
>NZ_JAEUMO010000198.1 GCF_016793285.1 Phenylobacterium sp. | reverse complement strand
CGGAGCAAGCTCGGTCGCGCCGGCGCTGCGCCGCCGGTACTCAAGTCCCTGCGTAGCCTGGGGAATCTAGGGAATTCCGATGACCGACGTGAATGCGTTCGTTGGCCGCCGTATGAGGCGGCGGCGGCGTCTGATGGGGCTCACCCAGCAGGACCTCGCCGCCGCCTGCGGCGTCACCTTCCAGCAGGTCCAGAAATACGAGAGCGCGAGCACGCGCCTCACTGTGGAGCGGCTCTGGCGAGTGGCTCGTGCGCTGCAGGTGGACGTGGCCTACTTCTTCATCGGCCTGGCGCACGAGGACTTGTCTCCCCGCGGCCTCGGCGGCGCGGCCGCGCGGATCGGCGCCTAGGCGACCCGCACCCGCGCCGTACTCTCCGGCAGGTCCTGGCCGAAGGCGCGCTGGAAGAACTCGGCGACCGTGCCGCGCTCCAGCTCGTCGCACTTGTTCAGGAAGGTCATGCGGAACGCGAGCCCGATGTCGCCGCCGAAGATCTCGGCGTTCTGGGCCCAGGTGATCACGGTCCGCGGACTCATGACCGTCGAGATGTCGCCGTTCATGAAGGCGTTGCGGGTCATGTCGGCCACGCGAACCATCGCGTTGATGGTCCGCTTGCCCTCGGCCGTCTGGTAGTTCGGCGCCTTCGCCAGCACGATCTCGGCTTCCACGTCGTGGCTGAGGTAGTTCAGCGTCGTGACGATCGACCAGCGGTCCATCTGGGCCTGATTGATCTGCTGGGTGCCGTGATAGAGGCCGGTGGTGTCGCCGAGGCCGATGGTGTTGGTGGTCGAGAACAGCCGGAAGTAAGGGTTCGCCCGGATCACCCGGTTCTGATCGAGCAGGGTCAGCTTGCCCGAAGCTTCCAGCACGCGCTGGATCACGAACATCACGTCCGGGCGGCCGGCGTCGTACTCGTCGAAGACGAGCGCGATCGGGCGCTGGAGCGCCCAGGGCAGCATCCCTTCGCGGAACTCGGTGACCTGCTTGCCGTCCTTCAGGACGATGGCGTCCTTGCCGACCAGGTCGATCCGGCTGATGTGGCTGTCGAGGTTCACCCGGATCATCGGCCAGTTCAGCCGCGCGGCCACTTGCTCGATGTGGGTGGACTTGCCGGTGCCGTGGTAGCCCTGGACCATGACGCGGCGGTCGTGGGCGAAGCCGGCGCAGATCGCCCGCGTGGTTTCCGGGTCGAACTTGTAGGCCGGATCGATGTCCGGCACATGCGGATCGCGCTCGCTGAAGGCCGGAACCTTCATGTCGAAATCCACGCCGAAGACCTCGCGCGTGGAAACCTCTCGGTCCGGCGTGAGCGTGATGAGCTTGTCTTCGGTGGTGTCGAAAGCGGCCATGGCCGGGTTCGATTACAAGCTTGCCGCGGTGTAAGCAAACGGGTGTTTCATCGGCAATCGAAGAAGCGCCGGCGCAGAAGCGAGGCGCCGCGAGGGAAGGGAAGGAGCGCCGCGATGGCTTCGAACGGCGAGATCATTCGCAACTTCATCGCCGCCTGGTCGAGGCTCGACGCCGCGGAACTGGCCGGGTTCTTCGCCGACGACGGCGTCTACCACAACATGCCCGCCCGGCCGGTCGCCGGACGCGCTGCCGTCCAGGCGTTCATCGCCGGCTTCGTCAAGGACTGGTCGGCGACCGAATGGGATGTGCTCAACCTCGTCGAGGCCGGTGACGTCGTGATCGCCGAACGGCTGGACCGGACCCGCGTGGGCGAGAAGCGGGCGGACCTCCCCTGCTGCGGGGTGTTCGAAATGCAGGGCGGCAAGATCAAGGTCTGGCGGGACTACTTCGACCTGGCGACGTACACTCGGGCACTGGGCGGCTAGACCCAGCGGAGGAATGCCATGGCGGACGGGGCGACGGCCGACCCGGTGCGGGTGAAAGCCGAGGAGAGCGGTTTCGGCGCCGAGGTGACGGGCGTCGATCTGTCGAGGCCGCTGCCGTCCGGCGTCATGGCGACGATCCGCGAGGCCTGGGCGAAGCACGCCGTCCTGTCGTTCCCCGACCAACCGCTGAGCCTGGATGCGCTGGAGGCGTTCACAATGCAGATGGGCCCCTTCGGCGAGGACCCGTTCATCGCGCCCATGCCCGGCCGGCCCAACGTGCTGGAACTGCGCCGCGAGCCCGACGAGAAGGCCCCGAATTTCGGTGGCGGCTGGCACTCGGACTGGAGCTTCCAGCCCGCGCCGCCGGCGGCCACCATCCTGCGCTCGGAAGTCACCCCGCCGGTGGGCGGCGACACGCTCTTCATCGACGCCGCGCGGGCCTACGACGACCTGTCGCCCACCATGAAGTCGCTGCTGGCCCCGCTGCGGGCGATCCACTCCGCCGGCCGGCCCTACGGTGCGAACGGCCTGTTCGCCCGCGAGACCGAGAAGCGGACGATGAAGATCCTGTACTCGGCCGAGGCCGACAAGACCCACCCGCACCCGCTGGTCCGCACCCATCCGGTGACCGGCCGCAAGGCGCTGTTCGTCAGCCCCACCTATACGGTGGGCGTCGAGGGGCTGACCGACATGGAGGCCGATGCGGTGCTGGGCTTCCTCTACAAGCACCTGCTGCAGGACAAGTACCGCTACCGCCACAGGTGGCGGGAGGGGATGGTGCTCATGTGGGACAACCGCTGCACCATGCATTTCGCCGAGGGCGGCTATGACGGGCACCTGCGCGTGATGCACCGCACGACCGTCGCGGGCGAAGCGCCCGTCTAGGTCTCGACGTAGCGTTCCTTGGCCGTGAACAGGCCGGCGAGGCTCAGGACTCCGGCCGCCACGAGATAGTAGCCGACGACCGTCAGGCCGCCCTTGTCCGCTAGCGCCTGCGCCGCGATGGGGGCGAGGCCGCCGCCGACGATGCCGCCGAGGTTGAAGGCCATCGACGCGCCGGTGTAGCGCACCCGGGGCGGGAACAAGCTGGGCAGGAAGGCGCCCAGCGGCCCGTAGACGAAGCCCATCGTGAAGAGCGCCAGCGACAGCCAGAGCCAGATCAGCGCGAGCGACCCGGCGCCCATCATCGCCCCCATCGCCAGGCCCACCAGCACCGTCGCGCCGCAGCCGGCCATCAGCACGCGGCGCGGGTTCGCGGCGTCGGCCCAGTAGCCGGCCGCGACGATGCCCGCCGCCAGGAACAGGATCGCCCCCAGTTGCACCGCCAGGAACGTCTCGCGCCCGTACCCCAGCTTGCCGGTCCCGTGCCCCAGCGCGAAGGCGGTCGAGATGTAGAAGAGCGCGAAGCAGGCCACGACCGCGAAGGTCCCGCCCAGCAGCGCGCCGAAGTGGCGCTTCACCACCTCGGCCATCGGCACGTGGCTCGCCTCGGACTCGGCCATCGCCTTCTCGAACGCCGGCGTCTCGCCGATCCGCAGGCGCACCCACAGCCCGAGGCCCACCAGGATCGCGCTGGCCAGGAACGGCAGCCGCCAGCCCCACTCGCGGAAGTCGTCGGCGCCGAGGCCCAGGCCCAGCAGCAGGAAGAGGCCGTTCGCCGCGATGAAGCCCACCGGCGCACCCAGCTGCGGGAACATCCCGAACCGCGCCCGCCAGCCCGGCGGGGCGTTCTCCACCGCCAGGAGCGCCGCCCCGCCCCATTCGCCACCGAGGCCGAAGCCTTGGCCGAACCGCAGCAGGCAGAGGAGGGCCGGCGCGATCCAGCCGGCCACGGCATAGCTCGGAAGGAAGGCGATGAGCAGGGTCGAAAGCCCCATGGTCAGCAGCGACGCCACCAGCGTCGACTTGCGCCCGATCCGGTCGCCGAAGTGCCCGAAGAACGCCGCGCCCACCGGCCGTGCGAAGAAGGCCACCGCGAACGTCGCGTAGCTCTGCAGCAACTGCGCCGACTCCGACGACTTCGGGAAGAACAGGTGCGGGAACACGAGGCTGGCCGCCGTCGCGTAGATGTAGAAGTCGTAGAACTCGACCGCCGTCCCCACCAGGCTCGCGCCCAGCACGCGTCGGTTCGATGCCTTCTCGTTCTCGGCCACGTCGGCGCCCCCTCTCGGGTCCGCCTTCGCCTTCGCCGCCGCCGAGGTCAAGTCTCGGGCGTGACTTGCGCGAACGCCGGCGCCACCCTGGGTCGAGCCGCAGAGCGAGCCGAGGCAGTCGATGTTCAGCGAGACGAGCTTTCTCCTGGTGTTCGGCCTGGGCGCCGCCTGTATCCTGCTTGGCTTCTTCCTAGTGGTGCGCGGCGTCGGGACCTCGGACAGCGAGTCTGCCGTCAAGGTGGTCGGGATCGAGATCCGCGCCTCGAAGGTGGGGCCTGGCGTCCTCTTCGCTCTCTTCGGCCTGGTCCTCGTCGTCACCGCCATCGTGAAGCAGGGCGGCCCGTCCGCGCCAGCGGCGCCGGCCGCAGCGCCCTCGACCCCGGCGCCGGCTGCGCAGAGCCGGTCTGCAACGGCGGCCGCAGGCGATCTCGTGAGCGAGTTGGCCGTCCGCAACGTCCACGCCAGCGTCGGCGACGCGGTGCTGCGCGACTGGACCGAGGACCGTGGGTCCCACTACGGCCGGCCTCGCCGAGGCGACCCTGGCGGCGCTGGGCCCGCGACGCCTGACCGCCGACGGCGTCGACCTGCTGAAGGTCAACTACTTCTACCTGCGCGAGGCGGGCGTGGACGACGAGGCGAAGCTGCCGGCCGACCACGTCATCGCGCCGGCCGCGCTGCAGCGGGCGATCGTCCTGGCCTATCGCGACAGGAACGGCGGCGCGGTCGCCTCGTTCGCCGACATCGCCCGCTAATCGCCTGCCGCGTTGCGGGCCACGCGCGCGGGGGTGGCTCTCGACATCGCGGCGCGGCCATGTAACCGGAGCGCATGAGCGCCGAGATCGACCCGTTCTACGCCATCTCCATCAGCGGCCTGGCCCAGCGGCTGAAGGCCGAGGGCCGCTCGGTGATCCACATGGAGTTCGGCCAGCCCTCCACCGGCGCCCCCAAGGCTGCCATCGAGCGCGCCCACGCCGTGCTGGACGCCGACGCCATGGGCTATTGGTCCAGCGACCCGCTGAAGGCCCGCATCTGCCGCCACTACGCCGAGACCTACGGCGTGACGATCGAACCGATCCAGATCGTGCTGACCTGCGGCGCCTCGCCGGCGCTGGTGCTGGCGCTGTCGTCGACGTTCAAGCCCGGCGACGTGATCGCCATGGCGCGGCCGGGCTACGTCGCCTACCGCAACAACGTCAAGGCGCTGCACATGGTCCCGCTGGAGATCGCCTGCGGTCCGGAGACCCGCTACCAGCTCACCGCCGAAACACTGGCCGCGCTCGACCCGGCGCCGGCCGGCGTGATCCTGGCCAGCCCCGCGAACCCCACCGGCACCATCGTCCCGGCCGACGAGCTGAAGGCGATCGCCGAGGTCTGCCGCGCGCGCGGCATCCGCATCGTCTCCGACGAAATCTACCACGGCCTCAGCTACGGCGAGCGCACGCACTCGATGCTGGAGTTCGAGCCGACCGCCGTCGTCGTGAACAGCTTCTCGAAGTACTTCTCGATGGCGGGCTGGCGCCTGGGCTGGCTGATCACGCCCCGCGCCGAGGCCGCCCGCGCCATCGCCTACATGGGCGCCCTGTTCCTGACCGCGCCGTCGCTGGCCCAGCACGCGGCGCTGGTGGCCATGGACTGTCGCGAAGAGCTGGAGGGCCACCTCGAGACCTATCGGCGCAACCGGGAACTCCTGCTGGCGGCGCTGCCGCGGCTCGGCCTGGATACGATCGCCCCGCCGGACGGCGCCTTCTACGTCTACGCCGACGTGGGCCGCCTGACCGACGACAGCCTGGCCTTCTGCAAGCAGCTCCTGTCGGACACCGGCGTCGCGACGGCTCCGGGCATCGACTTCGACCCCGTCGACGGCCACCGCTTCATCCGCCTGAGCTTCGCGGTCTCGACGCCCGAGATCGAAGAGGCCATCCGCCGCCTCGCGCCCTGGTTCGAGGCCGCCTGGGCGAAGGCGGCCTAGGACCGGCGGCGAAGGCCGGCTGTCGGCGGTGCTGTCGCCGGGACGCCGAAAATGTCTCAAAATGTATCATTGACTCCTAATTTATAGAACAATAAGGAACATTGGATCGCATCGAGTTGGAGGCTCGGGCCCAATGTCCCAGGACGTCTACACCGTCGAGCACGCCGCCGAGCGGCTGAAGCTCCACCCGAAGACGATCCTGCGCGCCATCAAGGACGAACGGCTGCGCGCCACCCGTGTCGGTAAGTCGTACCGGATCCTGCGCAGCGACCTAGAGGCGTTCGGCGGCCTGACTCCGCCCGCCAACGCCGCAGCCGCCGGCGCGCGCACGACCGCCATCGTCGACGTCCCGGACGTCACGCCGGACATGGCGCGCCGCCTGATGAGCATGGTCCCGGCCGTGCTGAACGGCCGTGAGCCCGGCGGCCTGCCCGCCCGCGCCGACGTGGTCTACGATCCCGAGGCCCGGACGGCGAAGGTGGTCATCCAGGCGAGCCCTGGCGACGCCGGCGCGCTGCTCAAGATCGTCCAGGTCTGGCTGGAGGGCTGACCATGACCGCCATCTGGAAGACCGCCGCGGGCGGCGAGGCCGTGCTCGCGCGCTATCGCGAGTTCCTGAAGCTCTGGCCGGGCGAGGCCGAGCCGTTGCGCGTGCCCACTGCGCAGGGCGAGACGTTCGTGATCGCGAGCGGGCCGAAGGGTGCGCCGCCTGTCCTGCTGCTGCACGGCTCGGCGTCGAACGCGGCGAGCTGGATGGGCGAAGCGGCGCGGCTCGTCCAGCACTTCCGCGTCTATGCCGTCGACATGATCGGCGAGCCGGGCCTTTCGGCCGCGGCGCGCCCGCTGCTCGCGAGCCACGTCTACGCCGACTGGCTGGGCGAGGTGATGGCCGGGCTGGGCGTGTCGCGCGCGGCCCTCGTCGGCATCTCGCTGGGCGGCTGGCTGGCGCTCGAGTACGCCACGCGGCGGCCGGACACGGTGAGCGCCGTGGCGCTGCTCTGCCCGGGCGGTGTCGGACGGCACAAGAACATCCTGATCTGGGCGCTGCCGCTGCTGATGCTGGGCAAATGGGGCCGGCAGCAGATCATGCGGCGCATGGCCGGCGGCGCGCCGCAGCCGACAAACCTCTCGCCCGCCGCCCAGGCGTATGGCGCGTTCATGGACCTGACGTTCGCCAATTTCCGCCCGCGCACGGAAGTGCTGCCGCCCTTCGCCGACGCCGAGCTGGCGCGGCTCGACATGCCGCTGCTGGCCATCCTGGGCGCCAAGGACGTGATGATCGACTCGGCCGGCACGCGCGAGCGGCTGGCCCGCAACGTCGCCGGGGCCGAGGTCGTCTGGCTGCCGCAGGCGGGGCATCTGCTGATCGACCAGGGCTGCGTGGTCGACGCCTTCCTGCAGAAGGCGCTGATTCCATGAGCGACGAAGTCCGCCAGATCGCCGGCGCAACGGTCTACGTCTGCGCCGCCGAGGGCCCGAAGCTCGACAGCGAGCGCGCGGCCACCGACATCATCGGCGACTCCTACGCAAGCCGGCCGGCGCTGGTGGCGATCCCGGTCGAACGGCTGGGTGCGGACTTCCTGGCTCTGAGCAATCGCATAGCCGGGAACGTGATCCAGAAATTCGTGAACTACGGCGTGGCCGTCGCCTTCGTCGGCGACGTCTCGGACGCGATCGCGCAGAGCACCGCGCTCCGCGACTTCGTCCGCGAGTCGAACCGCGGCCGCCACGTCTGGTTCGTCGCCGACATGGCCGAGCTGGAGGCCAAGTTGGCCGGCTGATGCTAGAGGCGGGGCCATGCGCCTCTACCTCGCCTCGTTCCGCACCGGCGACAGCTTCGCCGAGCTGATCCGCATGGCGGGCTCCGGCGCGCGGGTCGGCGTGATCTCGAACGCCGTCGACTTCATCCCCGCCGCCGACCGCGCGGCCTACGCGCGCCAGGTCTTCGACCCGATCGCCGACTTCGGCGACCGGGGCCTCGACGCCTACGATCTCGACCTGCGCGCCTACTTCGGGCGGCCGAGGGACCTCCTGGCCGAGCTGGAGCGGACCCGCCTCGTCTGGGCGGTGGGCGGCAACGCCTTCCTGCTGCGCCGCGCCATGCGCCAGAGCGGG
>NZ_JAEUMO010000193.1 GCF_016793285.1 Phenylobacterium sp. | reverse complement strand
GCCGAAGCCGACCCGGACGCCGAGTCCGAGGAACGCGAAGAGCGCGGCGACCCTCCCGAACGCTGCGACTGGAACGAATACGAACGCCCCGACTGGGAAACCCCGCTGCGCCTCACCGGCGACCCGGACCACGACGCCGCCGCCATCCAGGCCGCGGTCGAGACCGCCGTGCGCAGGATCGGCAAGAGCTACGCCAGGGCCGAGGCCCTCCTCGACCCCGAGCGCCGCCCCAAGGGCCGCGCCGCCCTCCTCGCCGGCTCGGCGCCCTTGCGCCTGACGGACACGTCCTGACCGGGCGGCCTGACGGGGCGTCCTGCTCTCCCGCTCGTCGCCACTCCCCCCGAACGTCATGGCCGGGCCTGTCCCGGCCATCCAGAAGCACCGATCCCGACCAAGCTCGCAGCGGCGCCCGCCGCGGGCCGCTTCCGCACGCCTGCGTGTCTGGATGGCCGGGACACGCCCGGCCATGACGTTCAGGAGGGGTTTGCAGAACGACAAACCCAGCGAAGACCCACCGGTCCGTCCTGCCGGCCGCTCCGCCTCGGCCCAGGTCGCCAGGAACCTACGCCGGCAGCCCGGCCTGCAGCTTGGCGGCCTTGACGGTGTTGGCCAGCAGCACCGCGACCGTCATCGGCCCGACGCCCTTCGGCACCGGCGTGATCGACCCCGCCACCTCGCGCGCCTCCTTGAAGTTCACGTCGCCGACGACCTTGGTCTTTCCCAGCGCCGCCTGTTCGGGATCGTCGAAGGGCACGCGGTTGATGCCGACGTCGATGACGCACGCCCCCGGCTTGATCCAGTCGCCGCGGATCATCCGCTGCCGACCGACCGCGGCGACCAGGATATCCGCCGTCCGGCAGACCGCGGGCAGGTCCACCGTCCGCGAGTGGGCCATGGTCACGGTGCAGTTCTCGGCCAGCAGGAGCTGGGCGATCGGCTTGCCGACCAGCAGCGAGCGGCCGACGACCACGGCGGTCTTGCCCGTGAGGTCCCCCAGGGTGGCCTTGATCAGCTCGAGGCAGCCGGTGGGCGTGCAGGCCACCAGGGCCGGGAGACCCGCCACCAGGCGGCCCGCGTTGACGACGTGCAGTCCGTCGACGTCCTTGTCCGGCCCGATCAGTTCGATGACCGGCTTCTCGTCGAGATGCTTCGGGAGCGGTAGCTGGACCAGGATGCCGTGGATCTTGGGGTCCGCAGCCAGCTTGCGGACCACGGTCTCCAGCGTCTCCTGCGTCGTATCGCCTGGCAGCAGGTGGGTCTCGGAGTGCATCCCCGCGGCCTTGGACTGCTCGCCCTTCGACTTCACGTAGAGCTGGCTGGCCGGATCGTCGCCGACCAGCACCACCGCCAGGCCCGGCTGCAGCCCATGCTGGGCCCTGAGCCTCGCGACCTCGGTCGCCACATCCGCCCGAAGCCGTTCGGCCACAGGCGCGCCCTCGATGATTCTGGCGGTCATGCCGCGCTCGCTAGCGCCTCAGGCGCGTGCGCGCAATCGCAGCCACGCCGCCACCGCCCAGGCGTGCGACTCCCGCTCGAGCCGCACGATCGCCTCGCGGGGCTCCATCCAGACGAGACGGTGGTCCTCCTCCGTCTTCAGGGCCGCGTTCTCGGCGACGACCCGGCCCGCGAAGAAGGCCCCGCGGGTGTTCCGGATGACCTTGTCGTGGTGCAGGAAGTAGTGGTCGGCGCGGACGAACGGCGCAGCGTCCAGGGCGACGGCCAGCCCCGCCTCCTCGCCGCACTCCCGCACAGCCGCTTCGGCCTCGGTCTCGCCGTCGTCCAGGCCGCCGCCCGGCAGGTGGAGCAGAAGCCCCCGTCCCGCCCACTCGACCTCAACCAGGGCGATCAGGCCGTCCTGCGCGATCACGCCGAACGCGGCCGGCCGATCGACCGGGACATAGCCCGCCGGCGGCTCGCCGAACTGGGGCCCGGCCATCAGTCGATGCCGTAGAGCGCCGGATACGGATCGACCCTGCCGGCGACCACGTCCTTCACCGCCACCGGCTTCCAGCCGACCTGGCGGTTCTCGCTGGCCCGCCAGGCCTCGACCACGACGTCGCGCAGCTCGGACGCGCCGGCGGCGAGACGCGCCGTTGCGAAGGCCGCTCCGCGCGGATCGCCCGGCGCCATGCCGCCGGCCTTCTCCATCTCGTAGAGCGGCACGACCTCGTTGCCGGTCGTGACCAGGTAGTTCGAGACGCGCTGCTCGATCGGGCAGTCGCAGAGCCGGAGCGGCGTCATCCTCGCCTTCACCGAACCGGCCTTCACCCTCGCCAGCACGAGGTCGCCCTCGAAGGGACCGTGGATCCTGGCCTTGGTGTAGCCGGCCGGGTTCGGACCGTCGCCCCAGCCGTTGAAGCGGTCGGTCACGTGCAGCGGCTGGCTGCCGTCGCCCACGAAGTGGGAAAGCTCGCCCAGGCCCTTCAGGATCAGCGCTTCGCGCCGGAGGCGGTCCTCCCGGAACCAGGCGCGATGGGCCGCCCACCGGGGGTTCCGCTCGGCGGCGGCGAGCACGCGCCAGTAGGCGAAGTCGGTGGTGAGCTGCTGCCAGCGGTCGATGATCGAATACGGCAGGTAGCCCGCCTTCCACTGGTCCAGGCCCGCGGCGCGAAGCTGCGTCTCGTACTCGGCGCGCGTGCCCGCGAGCGGGAGCATCGGCGGGCCGCCCAGCACCTTGCCGTCGAGGTCGAGGTCGACGAAGTGGCCGGGGTCCCGATCCTGGTCGTGCAGCCGTCCGGACCCCTTCGAGCGATCGGGCTCACGCGACAGCTCGCCGACGTCGCGGGCGGCCTGCGGCGTGCGCAGGAACGCCGGCAGGTCGGCCGGCAGCGCCTTCATCGCCAGCTCGCCCACCAGCCGGTGGCCGGTGTTGCCCCAGGCGAACAGGGAGGACGGCGTCGCGGCGAAGGCGAGGGCGAGCGCCACGAGGGGCGGCGCGAGGAGGCGTTTCATGCCTTCGGTTTCGCGTGGCCGTGCGACATACGCAAGCCGCTACGAGTCGCGGATACTCAGCGCCTGCTCGACACGCGCCACCCACGCCTTCACAGCCGGGTACTGGGCGAGGTCGAAGCCGCCTTCGTGCGCGACGCGGGTGTAGGCCACCAACGCCACGTCGGCGAGGGTCACCGCATCGCCGACGAGATAGCGCGAGGTCTGCAGCGCCAGCTCCAGCCGCGCCAGCGCCTGGCCGCCGCGCTCCACGATCCGCGGCTCCAGGTCCGCCACCGGCCGGCCCAGGTAGCGCACCTGGAACCTGGCGACGGCCACATAGGGCTCGTGGCTGTACTGCTCCCAGAACATCCACTCCAGCATCCGCGCCCGGTCGTAGGCGTCGGCGGGGATGAGGTCCGAGCCCTCGGCGAGGTGCAGGATGATGGCGTTGGACTGCGCCAGCGGCCGGCCGTCCTCCAGGATCACGACCGGGACCTGGCCGGCCGGATTGATCGCCAGGAACGCGTCCGTGCGCGACTCACCCACCATGATGTCGGTCTCGATCCACGCATAGGCGCGACCGACGGCGTCGGCCGTCCATTTGACCTTCAGGCAGTTTCCGGACTTGCTGTCCCCATAGATTTTCATGCGCCGAGCTCCCGGATCCGGAGCTTCGCTTTGGGGTGAAATGCCTCTGTGGGCAAGCGATGAGGCCTGGCGTGGACTGTCAGGAAAACTGAACGGCCGCGACCGATCGCCCTTCCGGGGTTGCCCCGGACGGCCTCAGCCGGTAGGAGTCCGGCCACCAGTTCAAACGACGAAGGAGGACGCCGTCATGCGACGCCGCCTCGCCGCCCTGGCAGTGTTTTCCGCCATCGGTATCGCGTCCAACGCGCAAGCCGCGAACAACGATCCCGTGGGCGACCTCATCACCTCGGTGATCTCCGGGGCGCTCCCCGGAACCGGCGTCTTCAACGTGAAGGCGACGCTCTATCATGCCGGCGCCAAGGGCGTGGGCGTGCTGGACAGCCTCGGCTGCAAGGTCGTGCCGATGCGGACCATCGCGGTCGACAGGACCGTGATCCCGCGCCGCACCGTGATCTTCATCAAGGAGACCGTCGGCCTCGCCATGCCCGATGGCCAGTCGCACGACGGCTACTGGTACGCCTCCGACATCGGCGGCGCGATCAAGGGCAAGCGGATCGACCTCTACACCGGCAAGAACGCGGCTTCGATGAAGCCGATGCAGAAGCTGAACCTCTCCACCCTCACCGCGGTGAAGGTCGGCGAGTTCAAGGGCTGCCCGCCCGCGTAGCTTCGCCGCCGGCACGGGCGGATCGCGCCGCGATCGGGGGCGGGACATCATCCACAAGCCGAACTTCCACGTCTTCACAGGCGGCGGCGGGACCGGGAAGACCACCCTCCTCGCCCATCTGCAGGCCCGCGGCGAACGCGTCGTGGCCGAGAATATCCGCACCGTGATCCGCGAGCAGGCGGCGCAGGGCGGTCGCGCGGTCCCGTGGATCGACCCGAAGGCGTGCTGCGACCTCACCACCGCGCGCGACATCGCCGATTTCGATCGCCTGGCCTCGGAGACGGCGCGCGTCTTCTTCGACCGCGGCCTGATGGACATGCACGGTGCGAACGGCGTCGCCCCCTCGCCCGCCCTGGTCGAGGCCATCCGCACGCGGCGCTACAACCGCGAGGTGTTCGTGTTCCCGCCCTGGCGGGAGATCTACGCGACCGACGCCGAGCGGCGCGAGGACTGGTCGGCGATGGAGGCGGTCTTCGAGCGGATCCTGCGCACGCTGCCGACGCTCGGCTACGAGCCCGTGGTCGTGCCGGTCGGGACGGTCGAAGCGCGCGCCGCGTTCGTGCTGGCCCGCGCCGGGCCTCAGGTCTCGACGAACGCCTTCTCCAGCACGAAGTCGCCCGGCTGCGCGATCGACCCTTCGACGTAGCCCAGGTCGAGGAGCTGCTGCTTGAGGTCGGCCAGGACCGAGGGACCGCCGCATAGCATGATCCGGTCCTCGGCCGGATCGAAGGCCGGCAGGCCGAGATCGGAGAACAGCCGGCCGCTCGCGATGAGGTCGGTGATCCGGCCCTTCGTCCGGAACTCCTCGCGCGTCACCGTCGGATAGTACTTCAGCTTGTCGCCGATGAGCTCCGAGAGGATCTCGTCCTCCCTGAGTTCCTTCTCGAACAGTTCGGCGTAGTTGAGGTCGCGGACCTCACGCACCGTATGGGTGACCACGACGGTCTCGAAGCGCTCGTAGACCTCGGGGTCGCGCGCCAGCGACAGCCAGGGGGCCAGGCCCGTGCCGGTGCCCAGCATGTAGAGCCGCTTGCCGGGCTTCAGTCCGTCCAGCACCAGCGTGCCCGTCGGCTTGCGGCCGATCAGCACCTGGTCGCCGACCCTGATGTTCTGCAGGCGCGAGGTCAGCGGACCGTCGGGAACCTTGATCGAATAGAACTCGAGTTCCTCGTGCCAGGAGGGCGAGGCGATCGAATAGGCCCGCACCAGCGGCTTGCCGTCCTCCTTCTGCAGTCCGACCATCACGAACTGGCCGCTGGAGAAGCGCAGGGCCGGGTCGCGGGTCGTGCGGAACGAGAACAGGCTGTCGGTCCAGTGATGGACCCACGTCACGGTCTCGACGAAGAAGGCGCCGGACGCCTTCAGCCCCCCTGTAGACGCTTGGGGAGCCTGCGCCGGCTGAGCAAAAGTCACGTCGTTCATTCCACTGATGCCTCAGATGTCGCCGCCGACGTTGTTGGGCGTCCCCGGCGCACGCGCGACATGGATGCCGCACTCGGTCTTGTCCATACCCTTCCAGCGGCCCGCACGGAGGTCCTCGCCGTCGGCGGCGGGCTGGGTGCAGGGCCAGCAGCCGATCGAAGGGAACCCCTGCGCCACCAGCGGATGCGCCGGCAGCCCGTGCGCCTCGGCATAGGCGTCGAGGTCGGCCTTGCCCCAGTTGGCGAGCGGATTGAACTTCACCTTGCCGTCGGCGTGCTCGACCACCGGCAGGTTCAGGCGGTCGCCGCCGTGGAAGCGCTTGCGGCCGGTGATCCAGGCGTCGAACTCGCCCAGCGCGCGGTCGAGCGGCGCCACCTTGCGCACGTTGCAGCAGGCGTCGGTGTCGGTCTGCCACAGGCTGGCCTGCGGATCGACGGTGGCCAGGTCCTGATAGTGCGGGCGCAGGTCGCGGACATTGGTCAGGCCCAGGCGCTCGGCCAGGGTCCTGCGGTAGTCCAGCGTCTGGCCGAACAGCATGCCCGTGTCCAGGAACAGCACCGCGATGTCCGGCTTCACCCTGGACGCGATGTCGAGCAGCACCGCCGACTCCGCGCCGAACGAGGAGACCAGCGCCAGCTTGTCGCCGAAGCTCTCGACGGCGGCCTCGAGGACCGTGCGCGGATGCGCGCGGCGCAACTCGGCGTCGAGGCGCAGGGCGGCCGCGCCCTGGGGGTCGAACGCGTCGTAGGCCAGGCTCAACGCCCGCGCTCCACGAAGGCCGGCTCACGGCCGTCGGCGGCGCGCTGGTAGACGTGGCGGAACCTGCGGGTCACCGCTTCCCATTGCTGGGCCTCGGAGCCGTCGGCCGGCTCGAAGGCATCGAAGCCGCAGCGCAGCATGAAGTGGGCCTGCTCGCGCAGGACGTCGCCCACCGCCCTCAGTTCACCGGCGAAACCGTAGCGCTCGCGCAGGATGCGGGCGTTGGAATAGGCGCGGCCGTCCCGGAACTTCGGGAACTCCAGCGCCACCAGCGCCAGTCGCGGCAGGTCGTAGGCAAGCGCCTCGGCCTCCTCGTCGCTCTTCAGGCGAACGCCCACGGCGCGGCCCTCCGACAGCAGCCGGTCGCCCTCGGCCTGGAAGCGCGTGAGCGAGAGGATGACGTCGCCCTGCGGGATGTCCTGGTCGTCGGCCACGTTCGTGAACGCGTCCTCGACCGGATACATGTGCCCGTCCTGGACCTTAATGCGCGTCGGCATAGACGGCCTCCTTGAAGGGCGCGACGCCCGTGCGGCGGAAGGTGTCGAGGAAGCGCTCGCCGTCGCGGCGTTCGCGGAGATAGACCTCCACCATCTGTTCGACGGCGTCGGTGACCTTGTCGGCCGGCAGCGCCGGGCCCAGCATCGAGCCGAGGGCCGCGTCCTCCTCGCCGGAGCCGCCCAGGGTGACCTGGTAGAACTCCTCGCCCTTCTTATCGACGCCCAGGATGCCGATGTGGCCCACGTGGTGGTGACCGCAGGCGTTGATGCAGCCGCTGATCTTGATCTTCAGCTCGCCGATCGCCTCGGCCCGCTCGGGATCGGCGAAGCGCTCGGCGATGTGCTGCGCGACCGGGATGGCCCGCGCGTTGGCCAGGGCGCAGTAGTCGAGGCCCGGGCAGGCGATGATGTCGCTGATCAGGTCGATGTTGGGCGTGGCGAGGCCCGACGCCTTCAGCGCCGCGTAGACGGCCGGCAGGTCGTCCAGCTTCACGTGCGGGAGGATCAGGTTCTGGGTGTAGTTCACCCGGATCTCGTCCAGCGAATAGGTCTCGGCCAGGTCGGCCGCGACGTTCATCTGCTCCGAGGTCATGTCGCCCGGCGTCTGGCCCGGCGTCTTCAGCGAGACGTCGACCAGCGCGTACCCCGGGACCTTGTGCGGATGGACGTTGTGCCGGACGAACCGCGCGAAGGCCGGGTCGGACGCCTTCAGGGCCTCCACCGCCTCGGACCGCGGCTTCAGCGGCTCGAACCGCGGCGTGAAGTCGGCGCGGATGCGGGCCAGTTCGATGTCCGGCAGGTCCACCTGCTCCTGTTCGGACTTGGCCCACTCGGCTTCGACCTGGCGGGCGAACTCCTCGGCGCCGAGGCTGGCCACCAGCACCTTGATGCGGGCCTTCCAGATGTTGTCGCGCCGGCCATAGCGATTGTAGACGCGCAGGATCGCCTGCAGGTAGCTCAGCAGGTGGCGGGTCGGCAGGAACTCGCGGATCGTCGGCCCGAGGTAGGGCGTGCGGCCGAGACCGCCGCCGACCATCACCTCGAAGCCCAGCTCGCCGCCGCGGCCGCGCCGCATGGCCAGGCCGATGTCGTAGACCCTGGTCGCCGCGCGGTCCTTGGCCGACGCGGTCACCGCGATCTTGAACTTGCGCGGCAGGAAGCTGAACTCGGGGTGCAGCGTCGACCATTGGCGGATCGCCTCGGCCCAGACGCGCGGATCGTCCAGCTCGTCGGCGGCGGCGCCTGCGTAGGGGTCGGCCGTGACGTTGCGGATCGTGTTGCCCGACGTCTGCATGGAATGCATGCCCACTTCGCCCAGGGCCGCCAGGATCTCCGGGGCGTCCTTCAGCTTGATCCAGTGCAGTTGCAGGTTCGTGCGCGTGGTGAAGTGGCCGTAGCCCTGGTCGTAGGTCGACGCGATCCAGGCCAGCTTGCGCAGCTTCTTCGAGGTCAGCGTCCCGTAGGGGATGGCGATCCGCAGCATGTAGGCGTGGAGTTGCAGATAGAGGCCGTTCAGCAGCCGGATCGGCTTGAACTGGTCCTCGGTGATCTCGCCGGCCAGGCGGCGCTCCACCTGCTCGCGGAACTCGGCCACGCGGTCCTGGGTGAATTCCTTGTCGATGACGTCGTACTGGTACATCGGCGCTACTTCCGCTTGATCAGGTTGACGCGGCCGGTCGAGCGGGCCGCGCCGTGGGCGTGGCGCAGGGCGTCGATGTCGTCGCCGCCCAGCGCCTGCTTGCCGTGCTGGGGATGGTTCGTGGGGCCCAGACAGCGCACGCGTTCGCGGAAGCTGAGCGGCGCCCACAGGCCTTCGGATTCGATGACGTCGATCAGATAGGGATCGACCACGACGGTCTGCTGCGACTTGGCCAGGCCCTCCGCGGCCTCCGCCCTGGCCCCGTCGTCGAACAGTTCGGCGTCGCGGAAGCGGGCGACCCACTTGCCGTCGGCCCAGAACACGGCCTCGCCGTTCAGCAGCAGGTTTCCGGTCAGCGCCTTCATGCGCGGGCCTCACGGACAGGGGTTTCGACGTGCGCGGCGGCGCCTTCGCCCGCCTGGGCCAGCGCCATGGCTTCGCCGACGATGAGCAGCGCCGGACCGCGGACGGCCGCCGCCGCCTCAGGCAGGCCCGCAAGCGTGGTGATGCGGCGGCGCTCGTCGGCGCGGCTGGCGTTCTCGACGATCAGCGCCGGGGTGGAGCCCGCGCGGCCGGCGCCGATCAGGCGCGCCGCGATCGGGGCGGCCATCGAGACGCCCATGTAGACCACGACGGTCTGGTTCGCCCTGGCCAGGTTCTCCCAGTCGAGGTCCGG
>NZ_JAEUMO010000049.1 GCF_016793285.1 Phenylobacterium sp. | reverse complement strand
GCGCCCAGCGTGTCGGCCGCGATCATCGTCCAGGCCGCGTCGCGCAGCCGCTCCAGCGCCTGGTTCGAGTTCAGCGCCTGCGCCGGCGTGTCCTTGAACGTCAGTTCCGACAGCCTGCGCGTCGCGTCGATCGACGCCATCGGGACCGCCTCGACCGGCTCGGCCAGATGCAGCCCGCCAGCGTGGTCGGCGACGATCAGCAGGTCCGCGCCGGGCGCGTCGAGCGCGAACAGCGCCTTGCCCGTCAGCTTGCCGCCGCTCGCGGTCACGCCCGCGCCCTCGCGGGCCCCGGCGATCGGCTCCGAAATCGCCACGCCCGCGGTCGCCTCGCCGGACGCCAGCTTCGGTAGCCACGCGGCCTTCTGCGCGGCCGATCCGCCCAGGGTCAGCGCCAGCGGCGCCAGCACCGCCGAGCCCAGGAACGGCGTCGGCGCCACCGCCTTGCCCAGCGCCTCGGCCGCCAACGCGGCCTCCAGCAGGCCCAGGCCCAGCCCGCCGAACTCCTCGGGCACGAGCAGGCCCGGCAGGCCGGCGTCGGAGAGCCCCGCCCAGATGTCGGGCGCGGTCATCTCGCCGCCGTCGGCGAACCTGCGCACGCGGTCCAGCGGCGAAAGCTGCGCCAGCGCCTTGTTCAGGCTGTCCTGCAACAGCCCCTGGTCTTCGGAGAGCGCGAACCTCATGCGGGCACGACCTTCGGTTCGCGCGGCATCCCGAGGCCGCGCTCTGAAATGATGTTCTTCTGAATCTGCGCCGTGCCCCCGCCGATGATGAGGCCAAGGTCGAACATGTAGTTGCGCTGCCAGTTCCCCTTGGCCCGCAGGTACGGTCCGTCGTGATAGAGGATGCCCAGCTCGCCCAGGGCGTCGATGGCCAGCGCCGCGACCTGGTGGTTCAGCTCGCAGCCCTGCAGCTTCACGACCATCCGCGCCAGGCCGGCCGTATCGTCGGTGGCGGTGCGCAGACCGTTGAACTTCATCGACAGGACACGCGCCTGGAGCTGCATCAGCCGGTCGCGGAACACCGGGTTGTCGATGATCCGCTGGCCGTCGACCGTCTCGGATTTCATCAGCTCGATCAGCGCTTTGAGCCGGGCTTCTGTGGCGTTCGGATCGCCCAGCATGCCCCGCTCGTGCTTCAGCGTCGCATTGGCCACGAACCAGCCCCGCCCGCGCCCGCCGACCACGGCGCTCTTCGGCACCCGGACGTCGGTGAAGAACACCTCGTTGAACTCGGCGACGCCGGTCATGGTCTTCAGGGGCCGCACCTCGATCCCCGGCGTCGACATCGGGAAGAGGATGTAGCTGATGCCCTCGTGCTTGGCCGCGTCGGGCTCGGTGCGGACCAGGCAGAACATCATCTGCGCCTGCATGGCCGTACTTGTCCATATTTTCTGGCCACTTATGAGAAAATCCTCACCATCTTCGACCGCCTTGGTCTGGAGGTTCGCGAGGTCCGACCCCGCCCCCGGCTCGGAGTAGCCCTGGCACCACAGGATCTCGCCCGCCAGCGTCGGCGGGATCCACCGGGTCTTCTGCGCCTCGGACCCCACCTCCAGCAGCGTCGGCACCAGCATCGAGATGCCCTGCCCCGCCATCCCGCGCGGCGCGTTCGCGGCGATGAAGGCCTCGGCGATGATGCGGCTCTTCAGGATGTCCGGCTCGGCGCCGAAGCCGCCGTAGGCCTTGGGGATCGTGCGGGCCGCATAGCCGTGGGCGATCAGCGTCTTCTGCCACGCCTTCATGTCCTTCGGGACCCCGTCGACGTACTCGTCCTTGTGCGCGTCGAGGAAGGCGCGCACTTCGTCTCTGAAGGCCGCGAGTTCCGGCGTGAGCGTCAGGTCCATGCAACGGCTCCGGGAGTCTTACACTGTCACTCCAGCCCACTTTCGCCCGTCGGCGCAACGGCGCCGTGGCGTCAGCGTTTGGGACGAATTGGTGAAGGAGGCGCCGACATGCGTCGCGCACTGCTGGCCGCATCGGCGGCCCTGGTCCTCGGAAGCTGCCAGACTGCGGGCTCGGACGATCCGTTCGTCGGCTTCGGCCCCAACCCACGCCTGGCGCAGCCGCGGACGAGCCTGATCCCGTCCGTCGGCGTGCCCGAGGTGGTGGGATGGCCCGTCAACGCCGCGCCGCGCGCGCCGCCGGGGTTCGCCGTCACCCGATTCGGCGAGGGGCTGGACCATCCCCGCTGGCTCTACGTGCTGCCCAACGGCGACGTACTGGCGGCTGAATCCGCAGGGCCCGGCAGCAAGGTCGACAAGACCAACACCGGCATCCGCGCCTTCTTCCAGAAGATGCTGATGAAGAAGGTGAAGTCCGCCGTCTCCAGCCCGGACCGGATCATGCTCCTGCGCGACGCCGACGGCGACGGCGTGGCCGAGACGAAGACCATCTTCGCCCAGGGCCTGAAGAGCCCGTTCGGCATGACCCTCGTCGGCGACACCCTCTACGTGGCCAACCACGACGGCGTCGTGAGCTACCCCTACCGTGACGGCGACACCCGGGAATCGGGGCCCGGCCATCCCGTGTTCGCCCTGCCCGGCCCGCCCATCAACCATCACTGGACCAAGAACGTCGTCGCCAGCCCGGACGGTACGAAGCTCTACGCCACCGTCGGCTCGAACTCGAACGTCGGCGAGAACGGCATGGCGGCCGAGGAAGGTCGCGCGGCGATCTGGGAGTACGACCTCGCCACCCGGCAGGCCCGCGTCTTCGCGAGCGGCATCCGAAACCCCAACGGCCTCGACTTCGAGCCGACGACGGGCGCCATGTGGACGGTCGCCAACGAGCGCGACGAGATCGGCAACGACCTGCCGCCCGATTACCTGACCAGCGTGCGCGCCGGCGCGTTCTACGGCTGGCCCTACAGCTACTGGGGCCGCAACGTCGACCGGCGGGTGAAGCCCGAGCGCCCCGACCTGGTGGCCAAGGCGGTCGCGCCGGACTATGGCCTCGGCCCGCACACCGCCTCGCTGGGCCTGACCTTCTACAAGGCGGAGGCTTTCCCCGCGCCCTACAGGGGCGGCGCCTTCATCGGCCAGCATGGCTCCTGGAACCGCCAGCCCCTCAACGGCTATCGCGTGGTCTTCGTGCCCTTCGCCGGGGGCCGCCCGCAGATGCCGGCGCAGGCCTTCCTCACCGGCTTCCTCAACGCCGACAACAAGATCCAGGGGCGGCCCGTCGGTGTCGTCGTCGACAGGCGCGGCGGTCTCCTCGTCGCCGACGACGTAGGCGGCGTCGTCTGGCGCGTCGCGCCGGTCTGACGGAGCCTCGATGTTCGACCACATGGGCTTCCGCGTCCGCGACCTGGCCGCCGCCCGGCGATTCTACGAAGCCGTCGCGCCGCCGCTCGGCCTTCATGTCGTCGACAACACGGCCAGTTCGTTCGTGCTGACGCCGAATCCCGACTGGCCCGTGCCCTTCGTCTGGATCGGGACGGACAGGCCCGCCTTCTGGCGCGAGGGCGACCAGACCTCCGCGAGCCCCATCCACCTGGCGCTGCAGGCCGCGGACCGCGGCGCGGTCGCCGCCTTCCACCGGGCCGCCATCGCCGCCGGGGGAACCGACAACGGCGCGCCCGGCCCGCGCGGCCCAGCGGTCGCGAGATACTACGCCGCCTTCGTCCTCGACCCCGACGGCAACAACATCGAGGCCGGCGTCCGCGAATAGTTGACACGCGTAATATTTACGCGCGTAGTCCGCCTCGGCCCGGAGGTTCTCGTGTGTGACCTCTTCCTGGCGGTCGTCGGGGCTCGACCCTGGCGACCGCCGCCTTTCATCGACCTCGCGGCGGAAGAGCCTGGCCCTTCGGCCGACACCAGCTCCCGTGAGGACAGGAGCTATTGTCGCTCCATTCTGTAGACGCAGAGCTTATTGCCATCGAGGTCGCGGAAGTAGGCCCCGTAGAAGCCGCCGCCGCGATCGCCCGGCGGCCCCTCGCAGACCGCCCCGGCCGCCATCGCCGCGGCATGCACCGCCTGGATCTGCTCGGGCCCGGTGGCCGCCAGGGCCACCATCACCCCGTTGCCGACGCTCTGCGCGTTGCCGTCGAACGGCAGGGTGATGCCCAGCATGGCGCCGCGGCCTGGCCCGCCGAAGTAGGTCGAACGCTCGTAGTCGAGCGCCCGCCTGCCCCCGAGCGGCGCCAGGACGGCGTCGTAGAACGCCCTGGCGCGCTCGAGATCGGTGACGCCCAGCGTGGTGTAGCCGATCATGCCGCTCTCCGGGCTCAGCCCATCTTGAAGACGCAGATCTTGTTGCCGTCCGGGTCTCGGAAGTAGGCGCCGTAGAAGGTGTCGGTGCGCAGGCCCGGCGCGCCCTCGTCGGCGGCGCCCGCCGCAATGGCCGCAGCGTAGACCGCGTCGACCTGAGCGTGGTCGGCAGCGGACAGGCCGAACATCGAACCGTTGCCGGCCGTCGCCGGCTTCTCGTCATAGGGCTTGCAGATCGCGACCATGCCCGGCGTCGCGCCACCCATGTAGAACTGCATGCGCTCGTTGGCGAAGGCGCGCTTGGCGCCCAGCGGCGCGAACACCGCGTCGTAGAACCTGGCCGACTTTTCGAGGTCGTTGGCGCCGATGGTGGCGTAGCCGAGCATCTTGGACTTCCCTTCCCTTATGGACCTTCACCCTAGCCGATGATCCCCGCCGGCGCGCAAGCATGCTCGTGACGCGCACCGCAATCTCCGTCCATTATCTGCGTGGACGAGGGGAGACGCCGGGATGATGCGCAGGCTGATGCTGGGACTGCTGGCGGCGACGATGCTGTCAGGCGCCGCCGACGCCGGGATTTCGAGCGCCGTGCGCACCGAGGCGCGGACGGTCAAGGGTCTGGGCCAGCCGGCCGAGATCATCGTCGACCGCTGGGGTATCCCGCACATCTACGCGAAGTCGGCGAAGGACGCGTTCTTCCTCCAGGGCTACAACGCCGCCCGCGACCGCCTCTGGCAGATCGATCTCTGGCGCAAGCGCGGCCTGGGGCGTCTGTCGGCCAGCCTCGGCCCGGCCTACGTCGCCCAGGACCGGGCGGCCAGGCTCTTCCTCTACCGCGGCGACATGGCCGCCGAGTGGGCCGCCTACGACCCGGGCGCGCGCGAGGCGGTCGAGGCCTTCGCGGCCGGCGTCAACGCCTACGTGGCCGAGGTGCAGGCCGGCAAGCGGGCCCTGCCCGTCGAGTTTCGCCTGACCCGGAGCACGCCCGAGACGTGGAACCCCGAGGACGTCCTGCGCATCCGCAGCCACGCGCTGGTCAGCAACGTGACGTCCGAGGTGGCCCGGGCCCAGGCCATCTGCGCCGGCGGCCCGGCCGCCGACACGCTCCGCCGCAAGCTGGAGCCGGCGCACAAGGTCGTCGTACCCAAGGGGCTCGACCCGTGCGGCGTGCCCGCCGACGTGCTCAAGGACTACGTGCTGGCCACCGAGCCGGTCGGCTTCAAGGCCATGGCCCGCGAGGCCGTCGCCGAGGCGCCCAAGGCGCTGGCCCAGGTCATCGACGAGCGCGCCGCCGAGGGCTCGAACAACTGGACCATCTCCGCCGGCCGCAGCGCGACCGGCCGCCCGATCCTGGCCGGCGACCCACACCGGCCGGTGGGCGCGCCCTCGCTGCGCTATATCGCCCACCTGGACGCGCCGGGCCTGTCGATCATCGGCGCGGGCGAGCCGGCGCTGCCCGGCGTCTCGATGGGCCACAACGGGACCACCGCCTACGCCATCACCATCTTCTACATCGACCAGGAGGACCTCTACGCCTACGAGATCAAGGGCGACGCCTATCGCTACAAAGGCGGCTTCGAGCCGATGAAGGTGGTCCGTGAGACCATCGAGGTGAAGGGCGAGGCGCCGCGCGAGGTCGAACTCCGCTTCACCCGCCACGGCCCGGTCGTCTGGCAGCAGGGCGCCAAGGCCTTCGCGATCCGCACCATCTGGAACGAGCCCGGCCTCTCCGGCTACTTCGGCTCGTCGCGGATGTGGCGCGCCAAGGGCTGGGACGACTTCCAGACCGCCCGCAACCGCTGGGGCGCGCCGCCGCTGAATCTCGCCTACGCCGACACCAAGGGCGACATCGGCTGGTCGGCGGCGGGCAAGACGCCCGTCCGGCCCAACTGGGACGGGCTGATGCCGGTGCCCGGCGACGGGCGCTACGAGTGGAAAGGCTTCGTCGAGGACGGCGGCCTGCCGGTCGTGAAGAACCCCGCCGCCGGCTACTTCGCCACCGCCAACGCCATGAATATCCCGGCCGAACCCGCCTACCCGCGTGAACGGCGCAGGCTGGGTTTCGAGTGGGCCGACAACACCCGCTCCGTCCGCATCCACGAGGTGCTGGACGGCCTGCCGAAGTCGACGCTGGCGGACTCCATGGCGCTGCAGGGCGACGCGGTGAGCCCGCAGGCGCGGCGCGCCGTGAAGCTGGTGCAGTCGCTCGCCTCGACCGACAACGACCTGACCCTGGCGCTCAATCTGCTGAAGCGCTGGGACGGAGCCGAGACCACAGACAGCGCCGCCGCCGCCATCTACGAGACCTGGGCGATCAAGCACCTCGGCCGCCATGTGACCGCCGCCGCCGGCATCCCGGCCGCCGGCCAGGCGCTGATCGGCGCCGGGGCGCCCGATCCTCTCCTGACCTGGCTCGAGGGCCAGCCCGCCGCGGTGCGCGACCCCGTCATCCTGAACAGCCTGGCGGACGCGCTGGCCGAACTGAAGGGCCGGCTCGGCCCACACATCTACGGCTGGACCTGGGGCGCGCTGCATCGCGCGACCTTCGTGCCCGCAGCCGCCGCCCTGGCCGACGAGCGCCTCGCCGCGCAGATGAGCCTCGGCCCGCTGCAGGTCCCCGGTTCCGCGTCGACGCCGCGGGCGGCGACCTGGGACGCCAGGACCTTCAACCAGACCGCCGGCGCCTCGGTGCGGTTCGTTCTGGACGTGGGCGCCTGGGACAACTCGATGATCATCAACACGCCCGGCCAGTCCGGCGACCCGGCGAGCCCGCACTACCGGGACCTCTTCCCGCTCTGGGCGGCCGGCGCCTACGTGCCGCTGCGCTTCACCCGCGCCGCGGTCGAAGGCGACGCCGAGACCGTCATCTCCCTCTCGCCGGGCCAGTAGCCCGCCGCGAGGGGCTCGTGTGAGGAATCCGGCGGGCGGCGCGTATCGCCCCGCCGAGCGGTCGCGCGCCGCCCGCGCGCCGTCTTCGTTTCCGCTACCCGAACGTCTTCCGCACCCGGAAGAACAGGCTGCCGCCCCATTCCAGATTGCGAACGTCGGTGTAGTCCAGCACGCCGCGGCTGCGCGGGCCGACATAGACCTCGCGGATGCGGCGCGCGTTGCGCTGGTTCATCGCCTGGGCCTCCACCCGCAGCGTCAGGTCGCTCGCGGCCTTGTATTCGGCGAACAGCAGCACCGTGGCGCTGACCTTGCGGGTCTCGATCTCGTTCAGGCGGAAGGTCCGCTCGCGGAAGGCGCCGATGACGTCCGCGCCCCACACCGTGCGGATCGCCGGCAGGTCCTGCGTGAAGTGGGCCTCCCAGCTCACCGGACCGTTCTGGGAGCCGTCCCGCACCTCCGCCGGCCGCGTGACCGAGATCTCGCGCTTCAGGCCCGTCAGCGGATCGACGACGCGGGTCCGCCGCCGCGTCGCGTAGCCGCGGAACTGCGCGCCGCGCACACCCAGCCGGTCCAGCGGCAGGGTCAGGCTGAGCGTGTACTCGTCCTTGACGCCCGAGCCGATGTTCCCCGGCGCGTCGGCGAGGATGGCGCCGGTCGGGCCGAGCACCGGCACGCGATCCACCACGTCGGAGAGCTCGAAATGGCGCACGGTGAGCACCAGCGCGCCCGAACCCCAGAACCGCCGCTCGGCCGCCGCCTCGAACACCCACGCCTGCTGTGGCGTGAGATCGGGGTTGCCCGCCGACAGGGTGCCCGTCGACGCCACGTTCGAGGTCGCGACGAAGTCGTCGAAGTTGAGCTGTCCCACCTCGCGCTCGAGGCGCAAGCGCACCTGACTCGTCGGGTCGGGGCTCCAGGTCGCCGCCAGGCGGGGCTTCGTGAAGCGCAGCGTCTTCTCCAGCACGACGTCGCCGCGCGACGTCACCGTCGACTGCTCCTGGCGCACCGCCGCCTCCAGCGCCAGCGTGTCCGTGGCGCGCCAGTTGGCCCGCGCGGCCAGTTCGCCGCGCTTCTCCTCGATCTGCACGTTGGCGGCGGGCACGACGATCGGACGGCCGCTCACCTTCAGCTCGGTCTCGCTGTCGAGCTTGTTCAGCGCCCCCTCGACGCTGGCTTCCAGCGACAGGCGTGGCGACTGGCGCCGCTTCAGCGTGATGCGCCCGACGGTCTCGGTCGTCTCGCGGTCCAGCCGGAAATCGCGCACCAGCCCCGGGGCTTCGAAGTGGACGGTGGTGTCCGTCGTGTTCATCTGGCGAAGCGCGATGGCCTCGAGGTTCATGCTCGCGGTCAGCGGCCGCGAGAAGCGCAGGCCGGTCTCGATCTGCTCGCGGTCGATACGGTCGTACTCGTACTCCTTCCCGCCGCCGACGAACCGGTCGTAGAGTTCCACGAACGACGGATTGAGCTGGTATGCGCCGTTCAGCCGCACGCGGCCGCCCAGGGCCGGCGTCTCGAAGGCGCCGATCGTGTAGATGCGCTGGCCACCGCTGTCGACGTCCACGTTCGAGCGGAAGCGGAGCGCGCCGTTCGCCGAGAAGCGGGTGCGCACCCCGTCGCCCAACTCCTCGTTCGGCCCCTTGCCGTAGACCTGCGACAGCTCCGCCGAACGCCCGCCCGGCCAGCGCCACTGCGCCTCGCCGCGGAAGCTGTGGAGCACGCGGCCGTCGTAGATCAGATTGGTCGTGGGCGCAGCCGCCGCCTTGAACCCGGCGACCTGCCGCCGCACCACGTTGGCCAGCACCGAGCGGCCGTCCATGTCGATGCCCGGCGCGCCGCCGCGGATGAGTTCGATCCGCTCGACCGACCCCACCGGGATGCGCTTCAGGATCTCGTCGAGCGCGTCGTTCTTCGACACCGGCGGCTGGCCGTCGATGATCACATTGCCCGCCGCGCCGGCCAGCCCGCGCACCGCCGCGCCCTTGTCGAAGGTGAAGCCCGGGAGGCGGATGACCATATCGTAGGCGCTGGTCGGCTGGGCCTCCGCGAAGAAGCCGGGGGGATAGACCGTGACCCCACGCTCCGCGGACGCCGCAGGCGGCGGTGTGGCGGCGACAGCCGTTTCGGCCGCCTGCGGCGCAGCCGCCGCGGCGATCAGAAGCCATGGACCCATCTTCGGGGTTCCCTCCCGGGCTTCATTTTCGCCCGCTTCGAACGCCCAAGCTACCGGCGTTCACCTATCGGCCGATTTAGAAAAGCGGGTGCGGCTTTCGCGTAACAGCGTACGCGGATGGGCCTTTCACCAAGAGCGTCATCCCCGGCCTTGTGCCGGGGATGACGTTCTGGAAGGGGTGGAGAGCGGAAGGGTCGGAGGCCCTAGACCCGTCCCGTCACCGGCACCAGCGAGCCGGTCACCGCCGTCGAGGCCTCGCTTGCCAGGAACAGGATCACGGCCGCCAGGTCGTCGGGCGCCACCCAGACCGCCGGGTCGGTGTCGGGCATGTCGGCGCGGTTCGCCGGGGTGTCGATGATCGAGGGCAGCACCGCGTTGACGGTGATCCCGTCGCCCTTCAGCTCCTCGGCCAGCGCCTGCGTCAGCGCGTGTACGCCCGCCTTCGCCGCCGAGTACGCGCCCATGCCCGCGCCGGCTTTCAGCGCCGCGGCCGAGCCCACGTTGACGATCCGGCCATGGCGGCTCTTGCGCAGATGCGGGATCGCCGCGCGGCTGGCGTTGGCGGCGGTCACGACGTTCAGCCGAAAGAGGTCGGCCCAGCGCGACGGGTCCTGCCCCTCGATCTTTTCCCAGACGAAGCCGCCGGCGATGTTCAGCAGCGCGTCGATCCGACCGTAGCGCTCACCGATTGCCGCCATCGCCGCGCCCACCTGCACCGGATCGGTCAGGTCGGTCTCGGCCAGCACCAGCGCGCCCTCCCCCACGCCCACGCCCAGGGGGGCCTTGGCCGCATCGATCAGCGCCAGGCTCGCCCCCTGCGCCGCGGCCGCCTTCGCGACGGCCGAGCCCAGGATGCCGAAGGCTCCGGTGATGGCGATGACGCGGCCGGCCATGATCGAAATCTCCTGAAACGGAAACGGCCGGGGATCACTCCCCGGCCGCTCCTCAAAACCGCATTTCGAACGTGAGGGCTAGAGCCGCTCGACGATCGTCACGTTGGCCAGGCCGCCGCCTTCGCACATGGTCTGCAGGCCGTAGCGCTTGCCGCGGGTCTTCAGCGCGTTCAGCAGCGTGGTCATCAGCTTGGTGCCCGAGGCGCCCAGCGGGTGGCCCAGCGCGATGGCGCCGCCGTTGACGTTCAGCCGGTCCGGATCGGCGCCCAGCTTCTGCAGGAAGGCCACCGGCACCGAGGCGAAGGCCTCGTTCACTTCGAACAGGTCGATGTCGTCGATCGACATGCCGGCCCGCTTCAGCGCGCGTTCGGTCGCCGGGATCGGCGCTTCGAGCATGATGACCGGGTCGTGGCCCATCACCGACAGGTGGTGGATGCGCGCCATCGGCGTCAGGTTGTGCTCCTTGAGCGCCTTCTCCGACACCACCATCACGCCCGAGGCGCCGTCGCAGATCTGGCTTGAAGTCGCCGCGGTGATCGCGCCGCCTTCCTGCAGCAGCTTCACGCCCCTCATGGCCTCCAGGCTGGCCTCGAAGCGGATGCCCTCGTCGACCTCGTGGCGGACCGCATTGCCCTCGGCGTCCTTGCCGTCGATCACCAGGATCTCGTCCTTGAACGCGCCGGCCTGGGTCGCCGCGATGGCGTTCTGGTGGCTGCGGTAGCCGTATTCGTCGAGCTGGTCCTTGGTCAGGCCGTACTTCGTGGCCACCATCTCGGCGCCGGCGAACTGGCTGAACTGGATGTTGGGGTAGCGCTCTTCCTGGCGCGGGCTCTTGGGGACGCCCATGCCGGCTTTCATCGGCAGCACCACCGACATGCCCATCGGGCAGCGGGTCATGCTCTCGACGCCCGAGGCGATCACCACGTCCTGGGTGCCGCTCATCACCGCCTGGGCGGCGAACTGGAGGGCCTGCTGGGACGACCCGCACTGGCGGTCGACCGAGGTGGCCGGAACGCTCTCCGGCAGGCTCGACGACAACACCGCGTTACGCGCGATGTTGGTCGACTGTTCACCGGCCTGGGTCACGCAACCCATGATGACGTCCTCGATCACCGCCGGGTCGATCCCGGTGCGCGCGACCAGGTCGTCGAGCACCTTGCCGGCCAGGTCGGAGGGATGCCAGTCGCGGAGGCGGCCGCCCTTGCGGCCACCGGCGGTGCGGGATGCGGCGACGATATAGGCCTCGGCCATCTCATTGCTCCAATGTCTCTCGCGCCGCCTTCGGCGCCTCGACGCGCGTTCTACGAGGGCGCCGCTGCGGAAGACAACGGAGGGTGACGCGCGCGCCTCATCCAGGCCCGCCGGTTGACAGATTTGTAAGGGCGGTTCCGGGCGGCTGAAAGCTGGCGGGGCGAGGCTCAGGGCGTCGGGTCGACGTGACCCGCCGGGAACAGGAACAAGCCTCCATGAAGCTCCGCCTCGCCGTTTCGGCCCTCACCGCGCTCGCCCTCGCCGGCGCCCCCGCCCTCGCGCTCGCCCAGGGCTCCGCGCCGGCGGCGACGCCGCCCGCCAAGACCGCCCACAAGGCTCCGGCCAAGAAGGCGCCGGCCAAGAAGGCCGCGGCGAAGGCCGAAGCCAAGACCGACGCCAAGACCACGAAGTAGCACGACCGGTCGAGGCGCCGGCCCCGCACGGCCGGCGCCTTGCCGCCCTCTAGCCCGCGAAGGTCTGCGCCAGGATCCGTTCCAGCCCTTCCCGGTCGATCCTGTCGAACGCCGCCCGGCGTTCGGAGTCCACGTCGAACACCGCGATGAGCTCGCCGGACCCGTCCACCACCGGAACGACTATCTCGCTCGCCGAGCGGCTGTCGCAGGCGATGTGCCCCGGGAAGGCGTGGACGTCCTCCACCACCTGCGTCTCCCGCGTCGCCGCCGCCGTCCCGCACACGCCGCGCCCGAACGCGATGCGCAGGCAGCCCAGCGTGCCCTGATAGGGCCCGACCACCAGTTCGCGGTCCCTCTCAGCGTCCACCACGTAGAACCCCGTCCAGAAGTAGTGGTCGAAACTCGCGGCCAGCATCGACGCCACCGTCGCCATCCGCGCCGTCACATTCGGCTCGCCCTCCAGCACCGCGGCGATCTCCTCGGCCACGGCGGCATAGCGCTGCACCTTCTCCGCGGGCAGGACGGTCTCGTTGAACGCTTCGGCCATGGCGGTCATGTAGCGGCCCGCGGCCCACGCGGCCACCCTCGCCCGTCCGACCGCGCCGCGATGGCCCCGCCGCGACCGCCCGCAGGCGCCGCGACGGGGCCGCGCGCCTACGCCACCTGCGCGAACCGCAGCAGGTCGATCATGCGGAAGTCGTCGCCGGTCAGGGTGCTGTCGATGCATGGCAGGCTGGGCTGCCAGTCGGGGTCCTGCGAGAGGTACGAGGACGAGTCGCCCTCCATCAGGCCCAGGAACACCTCGGTGACGATGCGCGCGCCCACCGGCCCCAGGCGCTCGCCGTTCTCCACCACCGCCGCCTCGCGCAGGATGTAGAACCAGAGCGGCGTGCGGTCGTCGAGGCCGTACTCCGCCAGCGTCGACAGGTCGCCCTTCGCGAGCACCGGCAGGCTCATCGCCTTGGCCACCCGCTGGCCGGAGGGCAGCGAGAAGGTCAGGTGGCGCAGGAGGTTGCGCTGGGCCAGCGACGCCGGGTTCGTCGTGGCGTTCGGGTTGCCGACCACCGACCCCGGCAGCTTGAAGAGCGCCGACGACAGCGTGGCGTCGATCTTCTTGTTCTGTCGCACCGAGCCGTCGCCGAAGTCGAAGAAGGTCGGCCAGTCGATGAACCGGCGCGGCGCGCGGCAACCGCCCGACAGGTCGTCCGGGTCCAGCGGATCGGACGGCGTCGGCGTGAAGATCATGGCGAAGAACGGCGTGCCGCCCGGGTTGCCCGTGAAGTTCGCCCGGTACGACGGCCGGATCTGGCTGTGTCCGAACCGGTAGGCCGCCACCGAGAACTCCACCGGGATGAAGGGCTCGTTGTGCCACTTGTAGAACTTGCGCCCGTTCTCCAGCACGTCGTTCACCACGGCTTCGCCGCAGGTCTTCTTCAGGAACTCGTGGATCAGGATCCACTGGTAGTGCCAGCGCACCAGCCGCTGCGCCTCGGCGAACACCTGGTCGGGCGCCTTCAGCTTGATCTTGGTCTTCACGTAGTCGACCGCGGCGTTGTGGAATTTCAGGAACGCCACCTGCAACTGGTTGACGATGAGGTTCTCGTCGTTGCGCGGGTCGCCGATCAGGGCCACGCGCTGGCTGTTGCGCGGCACGTCGAACTTGCCGGCCGTCCCCGTCTCCTCCAGCAGCATCTTGACGCCCTGGCCCGCCGCGGACTGGTCGTAGAGGTGCGGGCTGCCGCCGGGTCCGGCGCCGTAGACGTTGTCGAGGCCGAGGCTGGGGGTGCGGAAGTTGGAGATCTGCTCCGGGTCGGCCTGGCGCTCCAGGCTCGATGTCGGATCGAAGGTCATGTCGTGGTCGACGAACTGGCCGAGGAACGTGAAGCCCGCGGTCAGGTTCGGGTTGTCGGGGTTCTTGGCCGACAGCGCCGGGTTGGTGATCAGGTTGACCGGCCCCTCGCTCAGCTTGTCGCGGGCGTCCATGATGCCGTTCGCCTTGCCGATGTCGAGCAGGGCCGCGCGGATCTCGGGTGTGTCGGAGGCGAAGGCGGGCAGGCCGCCGAACATCCGGCCGAAGCGACCGGAGTCGAAGTACTTCGATTTCGCGGGAACAATGTCATGCGGATAGACGCCGTGACGAGCCATCTGAAAGCCCCTCAGTCATGGTTCGTTCCCCAACGAAAATCACGTTATTCGAACAATAGTTTCTCAGGCTAGTACATTGTTTTGTTGACTCTTCGACTCTATTGATCTCATCGCAATCGACACGAAATCGCCACATTTTCTGAACCAGACGACCTTCAGATGACGATCTGCCGTCTCGAATGCTTTCCTCGCGGCGTCGGCTTCGTCACTGGACGGACCGAAGTCGTCTTCAGGCAAAGGTCGAAACATCGGCGCGGAGGGCGGCCGTTCGACTGACGCGGATCAGCGCCACCCGCCTAGGATGTGTGAATACTATCTAGAGTAGCGTTCGCTTCATTTGCCCAGGTCTTGATCGCCCCCGCTCGCTGCGGAGGCGATTCCCAGGCCATGGGAAGCCGTCCGTGACGCGGGGGCGCCTGGCAGAGGCGTCTAGAGGCGCGAGGTCTCGAGCTTGGTGTCGGCGCGCTTCCAGGCCTCGGCGAAGTCGGCCTTCGCCTGCGCGGCCTCCGCGGTCTTGCCCTGGGCGTCGAGGGCCTTGGCGAGGCCGGCAAGCGCCCAGCCGTCGCGGCGGTAGTGGCGCAGGCTGGCCTTGTAGACGGCCTCGGCTTCGGCGGGCTGGTTCGCTTCCAGCAGCGCCGCGCCCAGGAGGTGGGAGACCGGCCGGTGCCAGTAGGCGGGCTCGGTGTAGGGCAGCGCGAGTTCGAGCGCCTGGGCCTTCTGGAAGTGGGCGACGGCGCCGGCCAGGTCGCCGGACTTGCGGGCGATCTCGCCATCGACACTGGCGAGCGCCACCGGGATCATCTGCTGGGCCGGGACATTGAAGGCGACGTACTTGTCGAACTTGAGGCTCTGGAGCGCCGCGATGCGGGCGCGGGAGGCCTTGGCGCCCCTGAGGTCGCCGGTGTTGGCCTGCGCGAAGGCGCGGGCGTAGAGCCACATGGCGGTGTCGAGTCCGAGAGCCTTGTCGGGCGCGGGCTCGGCCAGGATCTCCTTCCACTTGCCGAAGCGCAGGAGGGTGACGACCGGGGTGAAGTTGTACAGTTCGGCGACCGACATCTGCCTGGAGAGGTTGGGCGCGTCGACGGCTTTCACCAGGCGGCGCGAGGCGTCGAGGGCGGCCTGGTAGCGGCCCTCCATCTCGGCCGAGGTCCACAGGAAGTGGATGTTGTGGCCGTAGTACGCGGCCGGATAGAAGCCCTGCGCCTTGCAGGCGGCGATGTAGCGCTCGTCGGCGGTGGCAGCGACCTCGTTGGCGGCCGCGGCGTCGGCGTAGCGGCCCACGCGGTAGTAGATGTGGCTGGGCATGTGGACGATGTGGCCAGCGCCCGGCATCAGCTTCAGCAGGCGATCTGCGGCGGGTTCGGCGCGCTCGGGCGTGGTCGAGGCCTCGACGGCGTGGATGTAGAGGTGCAGCGCGCCGGGGTGGTTCGGCGCCCTGGCGATCACGCCTTCCAACGTGGCGACGATCTGGGCGCCGTGGCCCTTGGGCGTCACCCCGTCGGCAGCCCAGTAGTCCCAGGGCTGGGTGTCCATCATGGCTTCGGCCCACAGCGTCTGGGCGTCGAGGTCGTCGGGGTAGGCCCTTGCGAGGTCGCCCATGGCCTGGGCGAAGGCCTCGTTCAGGGCGGCGCGGTCGGCGGTCTTGCTCTCGGCGTAGCGCCTGGAGAGGGCGGCGATCCACGCCTGTTCGCGCGGCGTGGTCTTGGGCGCCAGCGCCTGGGCGTTCTGCAGCGCCATCCAGGCGGGGCCGACCGCGTCGTCCTGCATCGGCAGGTTGATGTTTGAGCCGAGCGCGAAGGCGACGCCCCACCAGCACATGGCGCAGTCCGGATCGAGCCGCGCGCCCTCGCGGAACGAGCGGATCGCCTCGGCGTGGTTGAAGCCGAAGACGAGGTTCACGCCCTGGTCGAAGAACTTCTGCGCGGCCGGGTTGGCGGTCACCGGCATGTGGAACGCGCCCAGCCCCTCGAACACCGGCGCGCCCGGCTTGTCGGCCTGGCCGCCGTAGATCGACGGCATCGGCGGCAGGCCCATGCTCATGGGGCCCATGCCCTGGGGGCCCATCTTCGACATGTCGTGCGGCTGGGCGGCGGCGGGGCCGGTGGCCAGCAGGGCGGCGGCGAACAGGGCGATCTTCGTGTTCATCTGGGTTCCTTGCGAGCGTTGCGTGCGCCGGACGGCGCCCTACTTCAGCCCGTCGATGAAGCCGCGGATCGCCGCGTTGAAGGCTTCGGGCCTGTCGATGTTGGCGGCGTGGCCGGCGCCGTCGATGACGGCCTTCTTCGCGCCCGGGATCTTGGACGCCATGTAGTCCGAAGCGGCCAGGAACGGCGCGTCCTCGGAACCCACCACCACGATCGACGGCGCCTTGATGTCGGGGAGCGAGGCGATCACGCCGGCGTCGCGCTGGGTGAGCATCCCGCGGGCGGCGAGCGCCAGGCCCTTCGCGCTGGCGTGCTGGGCGGTGCGGCGTTCGGCGCTGCCGCCTTCCAGCACCTTGAGGCCGTCGCGCTCGTAACGCTCGGCGGTCTTGATCGAGGTGGCGTTCCAGCCGTCGCGGGCCTGGTCGTTCTTGTAGCCGGGGCCGGTGTCGATGATGAGCAGGGCCTCGACGCGGTCGGCGTGGACGCGGTTGAAGGCGAGCGACATGTAGCCGCCGAGCGAGAGGCCCCCGACGATGGCGGTGCTTGCGCCCACCGCGTCCAGCAGGGCCGCCATGTCGGCGACGGTCGCCGGCTCGGAGTAGAGCGCCGGGTCATCGGGGCTGTCGGACCGGCCGTGGCCGCGCATGTCCCAGATGACCAACTGGTGGTCCTTGCTGAGTTCGGCGATCTGGCCGCTCCACATCTGCGAGGTGGCCGAGTAGCCGTGGGTCAGCAGGATGGTCGGACCGGAGCCGTGGACCTCGTAGTAGATCGACACCCCGTCGTCGCGCTTCAGCATCGCCATGGCATTGTCTCCCACCCTTGTTCGCTGCGCGCCATCGAACGCGCGTTACGCCGCGGTTGTCGAGGCCCACCCGGCGCCGGGTGGCATCAGGCCTTCTGTTGCTTGGCGATCCAGCGGTTCACGCGGGCTTCCAGGACGGGCATGGGCTGGGAGCCGCCGCCGAGGACCGTGTCGTGGAAGGTGCGGTAGTCGAACCTGGCGCCCAGCGTGCTGCGCGCCTTGTCGCGCAGCTTCTGGATCCGGATCATGCCGATCTTGTAGCAGGTGGCCTGGCCGGGATTGAGGAAGTAGCGCTGGATTTCGGCGCGGACCGCGGCCTCGGGCTGGGCCGAGTTGGCGAGGAAGTAGCTGACCGCCTGCTCCTCGCTCCAGCCCTTCGAATGGATGCCGGTGTCGACCACGAGGCGGATGGCGCGCCAGATCTCGCCCGAGAGGCGGCCGAAGTCGTTGTAGGGGTCGACGTCGAAGCCCATCTCCTTGGCCAGCGCCTCCGAGTAGAGGCCCCAGCCTTCCGAGTAGGCGGTGTAGCCGTACTGGGTGCGGAACCTCGGGACGCCCGTCAGCTCCTGGGCGATCGAGATCTGCATGTGATGGCCCGGCAGCCCCTCGTGGTAGGCGATGTTCTCGAGCTGGTACGTCGGCATCGCGTTCATGTCGCTGAGGTGCGAGTAGAAGATGCCGGGGCGCGAGCCGTCGGGCGTTCCGGGGAAGTAGTGCTGGGCGGCGCCGGGGATCTCGCGGAACGCCTCGACGCGCCTCACCACCAGGTCGGCCTTGGGGAGGATGCCGAAGTAGGCCGGCAGCTTCTTCTTCATGCCCGCGAGGTAGCCGTCGGCGAGCTT
>NZ_JAEUMO010000101.1 GCF_016793285.1 Phenylobacterium sp. | reverse complement strand
AGATCAGCCGCGACACCGCCGCCGACCTCGCCCGGTTCGCCCGCGGAGGCTGACGGAGACCGCCGTGCCCCCCGCGCCCGACCTCCAGGCCGACCTCGCCTGGTGGCGCGCCCACCGCGCCGCGCCCGACGCCGCCCAGGCCCGCGAGGTGCTGACGCGCCTCCACGCCTGGAAGGCCGAGCACGACCAGGGCCGCGCCGGCCAGCCGGTCGCGTTCCTCAAGATGGTCTGGGACGCCATCCTCGGCGACGACGAAGCCGCCGTCGCCGAAACCATCGCCGAGATCGAAGCCCGGCTGGGGTAGGGCCTTCCCGCATCTGACGAAGCCAAAGACCAGGCCCCCACCTCCCGCTCATCCCCGCGACTGCGGGGACCCAGACCGCCCTTCCTGGGCCGACCGGCCGCCAGAGTCGCGCCGCCGGTTGATGTGCGAAGCGATATGGCGAAGCTTTCCCCCCATCCACGAGTCGGCTTCGGGCCCCGCAAAGTCCTGCGCGGAGGCCTCCCGGTGCGCCGCCCGGTCCACGAACCAGGCTCCCGGAGCGAAAACTGAGGTTGGCGAAATGAGAGCGCTGCGGGTCTTCATCCTCCTCGGAGCCCTACTGTCGTCTGCTTGGCTCACGCCCGACGCTGCGCAAGCCCGAGGCGAAGCCCTGCATTGGATCGGCACATGGGGCGCGGCCCCCGCGTCCACACAGCCGATGGCTGGCGCGAACGGGGGCCTGGCGAGCCCGTCGTTCGACAATCAGACGATTGTCCAGGTCCTGCGGCTCAGTGCGGGCGGACGGCGGATGCGCATCCGCTTCACCAACGAGTACGGCGGCAGTCCGCTGCTGATCGGGGGCGCCCGTGTCGCCATTCTCTCGCCAGAGGGCCAGATTGTCCCCGGCAGCGATCGCACCGTCACCTTCGGTGGAGCGACGAGCGCCGTCGCGCCGGCCGGGGCGCCGATGCTCAGCGATCCGATCCCCCTCGCGACGAAGAACTTCGAGAGGCTGAGAGTAAGCCTCTACCTCCCGGGCCGGACAGGACCCTGCACCTGCCATATGCGCGGCGGCGAGTTGGTTCAGGTTTCGCCGCCCGGTGACTGGACCCGGCGTCCGTTGCCGCCGGCATCGGGCGTGGAAGCCTATCGGGCGTTCATATCCCGCGTCGACGTCGAGACGGGCCTCGGTTCCAGTGTGATCGTCGCTCTGGGAGACTCCATCACCGATGGCGTGTCTTCGACGATCGGCGCAAACCGTCGCTGGCCGGACCTGCTCGCGGAGCGCCTCGCGGCCCGGTTCCCGCAACAGGCCTTCGGGGTCGTCAACGCCGGCATCGGCGGCAACAGGCTGCTTGGCGACGGGCGCTTTTCGTATCAGGGGCAGAGCGCCCTCAGTCGTCTCGACCGGGATGCCCTTTCGGTCGCAGGCGCGAGCCACTTGCTCGTTCTGGAAGGCATAAACGACCTCGGACGATCGGAGGGAAGGCCCACGCCGAGCGAACTCATCCTCGGCTATCGTCAACTGATCGCCCGCGCTAGGGCCGCCGGCCTCGAGGTGATCGGGGCCACGATCCTTCCCTTCGAAGGCGCAGCCTACTTCACCGAGCAGGGAGAGGCTTCTCGCCAGGCGGTGAACGCGTGGATACGAAGGTCGGGAGAATTCGACGCCGTGGTCGACCTGGACATGGCGCTGCGCGATCCGGACCGTCCGGCGAGACTTCGCGCCGATCTGCAGTCCGGCGATTGGCTTCATCCCAATGACGCCGGCTACCGCGCCATCAGCGACGCGATCGACATTCTTATGCTCCGCTAGCGCCTCCCGCCGCGTCTCCCGCTCATGCGACGCGCATGCGGGGATGAGCGGAGTTGAGGGGCAGGCCACCCATGTCCGCCGCCAGGCGATCATCGAACCGCCCCGTGCCGTTGACCACGTACATGTACTCGTCGGCCGCCCGCGCCTCGCCCGCGCCCAGCAACGCCGTCAGCCGCACGACGCCCCCCGCGCTCACGGCTCCACCCGCGCGCGGATTTCCCGAAGCAGGCGCTTCACCTCCTCCTGCTCGTCGTTGGTCCAGGCGTCGCTGTTGACGATCAGCTTGGCGGCGACCTGACCCGCGAGCAGGATGTTCAGCAGCCAGCTCACGACCATCAGCGCCGCGGCGGCCACCCGGCCCGTGACGCTGTGCGGAGACAGGTCGCCGTAGCCGGTCGTGGTGATCGTCACCAGCCCGAACCACAGCGCGTCCGGAACGCTCCACGCCTCGGACACCTTCACGACGACGACGCAGGTCGCATACGCCCCCGCATAGACCGCCAGCACCTCCGGAATGCTGTTGAGCAGCCGCGACGGCCGCAGGAGGTCCCAGTTCATCGGCGCCTCAGTCCTCTTCTTCCGCCCAGACGATGAAAGCCAGCGTGCGGCCGACTCCCAAGATGCCGGTATCGAATGTCGCCTTGGACAGCGGCCGCCACGATACGGAACGAGCGACGATGAACTCGCCGGACCCCTGGGGGGCTTGTGGCGTCACGTGGTCTGCATTGCCGAAGAACCGCGCGTCGGCGCCGAGGGCCGCGATCTCCTCCGCAAGCGCGTCGACCAAGGCCTCTGCCGGCGGCCAGTTGAACTCGTAGGCCTGCGACTGGGTCTCAAGCATCGCGAGCGTGCCGCGGCATGCCGCCGATCGAACTCCAGGAACGGCCAATCCGTCCCATCCCGAAGCCTTGGGCGAGGATAGCCCACCACCTCTGCCAGCGCGTGCGGCACAAGTTCGTCAGCGACGCCGGCCGGCCGCGGGCCGACCCAAACGTGAGAGCCGGAAAATCGACCGAACCGCGTTTCAAGCGGTCTCTCAGCCAGCCGCCGTCGCCGCTCGCCAAGGACTCCTCCTGTCGAGCATCCCGAGGGATGCTTTCCGCCCCCAAC
>NZ_JAEUMO010000092.1 GCF_016793285.1 Phenylobacterium sp. | reverse complement strand
CGGATCGGGTGGAATCGTCGGGGGTGCTCCCATGGCGACATTGACGGAAATGGTGGCCGCGGTGGTCGTGCATTCCTCCGCCGCCGCGTTCTCGCACTTCGGCGTGACCCTCGACCATCCCGTGCTGGAACAGCGCCCGCCCGCCGAGCAGCGGGTGGTGGCGCGCACGCCGCGGCAGGCCGCGAACGCGCGGCGCGAGCCGGCGCGGGTCGAAAAGGCGGCGGTCTGCCCCGACGCCCAGCGCACCCGCCTCATCAAGGCCTGACATCTCCGCGACATTCCGCCGTTTCGCGCCCGAATCCGGGCCTCGGCTGTTTGCGTCGGTCCGCGCCGCAGGTAATCCTGCGGGCGTGAAGTTGCGGCTGTCGGGGGCAGTCGGACCTGGACGGAGCGCGAGCCGTCGGGTCTCGTGAGCGGAAGGTCCAGGGCGTTGTTCTCGAAGCGGCAAAAGCCGGCGGATTTCGGATCCTCCCAGGCGCTGGACGCAGCCGGCCCGGCCGCCCCGGACGACGGCGTCGACCTGCCGCTGACGGAGGCGGTCGGCTTCCGTCCCATCGACCGTGAGAGCGAGCAGGCGGTGACGGCGCCCAGCGCGCGCGCCGCGGCGCTGCGCCGCGAGTCCGAGGCGGCGGCGCAGGGCTATGTCGCCCGCCTGGAGGCGGCTGCGCCGGCGCCGGCTGGCTGGCCCATCTGGCTCACCGCCGTGGCGGTCGCTGGGCTGTGGGCGCTGGCCCCGATCGCGTTTGCGGTCGGCTACCGCAGCAATGTCGCCCCGCTGCAGAACGACGCCTTCGCGCTCGCGGTCTTCGCGCTCCTGGCGATCGGCCCGGCGGCCTTCGTCTTCGGCGCCGCCTACATGATCCGCCAGGGTCAGAAGCTCTCGTGGGAGGCCCGCCGCGCCAAGGCCGCAGCGGAGGACATGCTGGCCCCGGCCCTGGTCTCCGCCGCTCGCGCCGGCGACGTGGCCCAGGCCGTGCGCGACGAGATCGCCCGCGCCGGGCAGGCCGCGGAGGAGGCCCGCGAAACCATGCTGGCGATGCGCGACGCGCTGGCCTTCGAGACCGACAAGCTGACCGGCGTCACCGCCCAGTCGGTCCGCACCGCGCAGGAGCTGGCCGCGACGCTGGGTCGCGAGCGCTCCGAGATGGGCCAGCTCGCCCAGACCCTCGACGCCCAGTCGACCAGGATCACCGACGCGATCGTCGAGCAGGCGAAGATGGTGGGCGAGGCGGCCGGCGTCGCCGACGCGCAGATCCGCGAGGCCGAGACCGCGCTGGCCGCCCGCGCCGCCGACCTGGCGGCCGCCGCCGGCGACGCCAGCAGCGCCGCGCGCGTCGCCGGCGAGGACCTGACCCGCCACATCGCGCGCCTCGAGACCGCCGGAACCGGCGTGGCCGACCAGGTGAAGGCGGTCGAGACCGGCCTTTCCGAGCAGCGCGCGGCGCTGGTGGGCCTCAGCCAGGCCCTGAAAGGCGACCACCAGGCCTTCGCCGCCGAGGCCGAGGCCCATGCCGCGAAACTGGGCGAGTTCATCGAAACCACCCGCATCTCGGCCGGCGAGATGGCCGAGCGCGCCACCGCGGGCGGCGAACACCTGCGCCGGCTGATGGGCGATGCGGCGCTGCAGTTCCGCGACCTCGCCGAGACGGCGAAGGCCGAGCGCGAGGAGTTCGGCCAGTCGACGCTGCAGAGCCTGGAGGCGGTCTCCGCTGCCGCCGCCGAGCAGCGCGCCCACCTGGAGGCGATGACGCGCACCGCCATCGACGGCCTCGCCACCGCCGCCGAGGAGACCCGCGAGGCCGCCGCCCGCCACGCCGCCGCCGCGCGCGAGCAGGTCGACCACCTGTCGGAGGCCGCCTTCGCCGCGGGCCAGAAGGCCAACCAGGCGTTCGAGGCGCGCCTGGAGGAGGCGAAAGCCCTCATCGAACAGTCGTCGAAGATGGTGGAGGACGCCGGCGCCACAACGGCGAAGCGTCTCGCCGACGGCGCCGCGGCGGCCCGCGAAACGCTGGACGAACTCGCCGCCATGCTGGCCGAGCTCGAGGCGCGGGCGTCGCAGCTTCCCGTCGCGGCGGCGGGCCAGGCCCGGCAGGTCCGCGCCGCCGTCGCCGACGGGATGGACGAACTGATGGCCCAGGCGCGACGCACGGCGGAGGAGGCCCAGGCCATCGACGCGGCCTTCCAGGAGCGGGTTCGCCGCAATTTCGAGATGCTGAGCGAGGCCGTGCGCCTGATGGGCGTCGCGGCGGTCTCTCCGCCGCCACCGGCCGCCCTTGCCTCAGCGCCCGCTCCCGCTCCCGCCGCCGCCCCGCCGCCGCCCGCGCGGAAGGCCAGGGCGGTCACGGCCCCGCCGCCCGAGGAGGAACCGCTGGAGCTGTCGGAGCCTGCGGACCCGACCGAGCCGCCCGGCGCGCTCGCCGACCGTCTGGGCCTGAAGAGCCGCCTGCGCTTCACGCCCACGGCCACCGACCGCGAGTTCTCGGCCGTCTTCCAGGCCGCCGCGGGCCTGCCCGCCACGCAGACAGATGCGGACGCCGACGACGGCGAGGACAGCTCCGGCGACGACACCTGGACCTGGAAGGACCTGCTGGCCTCCCTCGATGGCGCCGACGGCGAGGGCGAGCGGCTGGAAGAGACCCTGGCGGCGGAGCTGGCCCGCATGGGCGTCGATCCCGAGAAACTCCTGCCGCTGGCCCGCATCGAGGAGATCGCCGCGGCCGTCCAGACCGGCGACGTCGAGGGCGCCCGCGAAGTGGTGAAGAAGCTGGCGCCGGCCGCCACGCGCCGCATCGCGCGCCGCCTGTTCACCGACGAGGACATCAAGCGCAAGACCGAGGTCTACGTGCGCCGCTACAAGACCCTGGCGGACGATGCGGTCGCGCGCGACCCCGCGGGCTTCGTGCTCGCCAACATGCTGGCCGCCGAGGCGGGGCGCCTGTTCCTGCTGCTCGATGCGGCGGGCGGGGACATGATCTGAGCGGGGAACCCGCCCCACCGGCCCGGGCGTTCAGCGAGGCATGACCCACGACCGCGACCGCGCGCACAAGGCCTGGCGGCGGGCCGAGCGCATCAGGCAGCTCTCGGACCGCGTGATCGGCGTCGGCCCCTGGGGCCTCGGCATCGACGGCGTCCTGGCCTGGGCGCCGGTGGCCGGCACGGTCTACTCCGTCGGCGCGGCGGCCCTCCTGCTGTCCGAGGCCATCCAGGCCGGCGTCTCGCGGGGCACGCTGCTGCGGATGGGTGCGTATCTGGGCCTCGACAGCCTCGCGTCCGGCGTCCCGATCGTGGGCTGGGCCTTCGACACGCTCTTCACCGGCCACGCCTTCGCCGCGCGCGCCCTGCAGCGGGACGTCGAGAGCCGCCATGGCCGCCCCGCGCACGACGCGGACCGCGAGCCTGTTCCCGCGGCGGAGCGCGTGGCGAGCACGCGACAGTAGCTTTCGGCGTCCCACAGGATTTACCATGCCGTCCCTGGAGTGGAGGGTGTGATGTCGCGTCTCATCGTGAAGCTTGCCTGCGTCGCGTCGCTGTTCTTGGCCGGTCCCGCGGCGGCCGCCACAGTGGTTTCGACGGCGACGGTCGACTTCACCTACGCGCTCGTGGAGTCGCTGTTCCTTCCGCAGTACTCCGGCCCCGGCACGATCACCGGCGTCAGCTTCTCGTTCGTCGGCAGGACGTCTCAGTTCAAGGACGTGTCCGCGGGCGACGATCCGTCGGTCCGTCCGGCCGAGGACGTGAGCTGGACCGTGTTCCTGACCGGGCCCGGCGTGGACGATGGCGGCGGGGGCACGAGCTTCGACCTCATCGGCACGGCGGCGATCGACACGCGGTATCCTGAGACCTCGCTGCCCGGCGGCGACCCCAGCGACCTCGTGACGGTGGTCACCCCGCTCGTCGACTTCACGATCCTTGGGTCGGACGGGACCTTCGGCCGCTACGCCGGCTCGGGCCTGAACGAATTCCTGATCTCGGTGGAGCTCGCGGGGGTCGGAACCAGCCTCGAAGGCACGCTCACCCAGACCGTCACGATCGCCGGCGTCCCCGAGCCGGCGGCCTGGGCGCTGCTGATCGTCGGCTTCGGCCTCACCGGCGCGGCGCTGCGGCGGCGAGTGCAAGGGCCCGTAAACCTGCGCCGGGGCACAGTGCGCGCCGGGAGTTGACGGCGGGCGGCCGCCCGCACAGGAAGGCGCGCATGAAGATCCTGATTACCGGCGGAGCCGGATTCATCGGCTCGGCCGTCGTTCGGCGCGCCATCGCCGACGGCCACCAGGTGGTGAACCTGGACGCCCTGACCTATTCGGCGAACCTCGAGAACGTCGAGGGCGTCGCGAACGATCCCGGCTATGCCTTCGAGCACGTCGACGTCTGTGACCGGCCCAGGCTCGAAGCCGTCTTCGCCAGGCACCGGCCCGACGCGGTGATGCACCTGGCGGCGGAAAGCCACAACGACCGCGCCATCGAAGGCCCGCTCGACTTCGTGAAGTCGAACATCACCGGGACGGCGGTGCTGCTGGAAGTCGCCCGCGCCTGGTGGAACAGGCTGGAGGGGCCGGCGAAGGACGCCTTCCGCTTCCATCACGTCTCCACCGACGAGGTGTTCGGCGCCCTGGGCGAAACCGGCGACTTCACCGAGGAGACGCCCTACGATCCGAAGTCGCCGTACTCGGCCTCGAAGGCCGCCGCCGACCACCTGGTCCGCGCCTGGGGCCATACCTTCAAGCTGCCGGTGGTGATCACCAACTGCTCGAACAACTACGGTCCGCACCAGTTCCCCGAGAAGCTGATCCCGACGGTGATCACCCGCGCGCTCGAGGGCAAGTCGATCCCGGTCTACGGCGACGGCCGCCAGGTGCGCGACTGGCTGCACGTCGACGATCACGCCGAGGCGCTGCTGCTGGTGCTGCAGAAGGGCCTGCTGAACGAGACCTACTGCATCGGCGGCGACGCCACGAAGCGCAACATCGAGATCGTGAGGGCCATCTGCGCCCACCTCGACAGGATGGCGCCGGCCAACACGTCGCACGCCGACAAGATCGCGTTCGTCACCGACCGGCCGGGCCACGATTTCCGCTACTCGATCGACTCCGCCAAGCTGGAGCGCGAGCTGGGCTGGAAGGCCCGCATGCCGCTGGAGCAGGGGCTCGAAGACACCGTGCAGTGGTACGTCGACAACTACGGCTGGGTCGAGCGGATCCGCGAGCGCGGGTTCCATTCCGACCGCCTCGGTCTGGTGAAGGCGTAGGGGCAGGGCGATGAGGAAGGGTCTCGTTCTCGCCGGCGGCGCCGGCACCCGGCTGCACCCGCTGACCATGGCGACGTCGAAGCAGTTGCTGCCCGTCTACGACAAGCCGATGATCTACTACCCGCTGTCGGTGCTGTTCCTGGCCGGCATCCGGGAGATCCTGCTCATCACCACCGCAGAGGACCAGGCGGGCTTCATGCGCCTGCTGGGCGACGGCTCGCGGTTCGGCGTGCGGTTCGAGTACGTGGTCCAGCCCCATCCGGGCGGCCTGGCCGAGGCCTATCTGCTGGGCGAGGACTTCGTCGGCGGCCAGCCCTCGACGCTGATCCTCGGCGACAACATCTTCTTCGGGCAGAACTTCGTGCAGATGCTGAAGAACGCCGACGCGCGCGCGGACGGGGCCACGGTGTTCGGCTATCCCGTGCATGATCCCGAGCGCTACGGCGTGGTGGAGCTGACCGCCGACGGCCGCGCCGTCTCCATCGAGGAGAAGCCGGCGAACCCGAAGTCGAACTACGCGGTGACCGGCCTCTACTTCTACGACGGCCGCGCCAGCGAGATCGCCAAGACGCTCGCGCGCTCGGCCCGCGGCGAGCTGGAGATCACCGCGCTGAACGACGTCTACCTTCAGGAAGGCGGGCTGCACGTCGAGCTTCTGGGCCGCGGCTTCGCCTGGGAGGACGCCGGCACCCACGACAGCCTCATCGGCGCCGGCGAGCTGATCCGCGTCTTCGAACAGCGCCAGGGCCTGCGCATCGGCTGCCTCGAGGAGATCGCCTTCGAGAACGGCTGGATCGACCGGGACGAGCTGCTGAAGTCGGCCGAGGTGCAGGGCAAGAGCGAATACGGCCGCTACCTCCGCGAACTCGCCACCCGCGGCGACTGATCAGGTCGCCACGAGATGCGCGGCGCGATGGCCTCGATCGCGACGGGACTCGCCGCGCTCTCGGCACTTGCCCTGGTCGTGGGGCAGGGCGGCCGGTTCAACGACTTCCTCGACCTGCCGAACCATTTCGCGCCGCTGACGACCGCGATGGGCGGATTGGGAGGCGCGGCAGGCTGGGCGCTTGGGCGTCGCCGAAGCCGCCCGTTCGCTGCCGCTTGTGGGATCGTAGCCTTGCTGCTCGGCGTCGGGCTGCTGGCGCCCGAGTACGCTGCGGCCCCGCAGACCGGGCCATCCGGAGGCGAACGCTTCCGCATCATCCAGTTCAATGCGCTCGCCGACAATCGCCGCGCCGACGAGGCGGTGACCTGGATCCGGTCGCAGCGTCCTGACGTCATAGTTCTTGAGGAAGGAGGCGTCGTGCGCCGCAAGCTGCTTGCGACAGGCGACTACTACGTAGCCTGCCGCGACTGCCTGGCCTCGATCCTCTCGCGCCGTAAGCCGTTGAGCGACAACGCTGCCGAGCCGCGCGTCGGGTGGTCGCCGTCAGTCTCGGTGGCGTCGTTTGCGGACGCGCGCGGGCCCTACACGGTGGCCGGCATGCATCTGGCCTGGCCTGTACGGCCGCGGGTCAACCGGGAAGAGTTCGCTCGCGTGCTGAGCCGCCTCGACGGCCTGCCGCGTGACCGCATGATCCTGGCTGGCGACTTCAATTCGACGCCTTGGTCGTTCGTACAGCGCCGCTACGACCGCCAACTCGGGCTGGAGCGCCGAACGCGCGGTGTGTTCAGTTGGCCGGCTGAGCGGGTGAGCCATAATCGGCTTCCCGCCCTCGCGCCGTTCCTGCCGATCGACCATGTCTACGCGGGCTCGGGCTGGCGCCTCGTCGAGGTCGCACGCGGCCCGCGGCTGGGCTCGGATCACTACCCCGTCTTGGTCACTCTGGCCCCTGTCTGACCGTGGCGCGGCCTGGCCCGTTGTTTGCAGGTTTTGCCTCGCGCCGATTGGCGTGTCCCAAGATTCCGACTAATCGGAGGGCGGATGCAGTTGTCTGAGGTGGGCCGCGTGACGAAGGAAGCCCTATGGGAGGGGTTTGCCGCCTCGGCGGCTCGTTTTCCGGACCGCCCAGCCCTTGCTGTCCAGGGCGAAACTCTAAGTTATCGCGAACTCGAAACCCGGGCCAAGGCTGTGGCCGCCACGCTGGCCGAGTTCGATCCGGGCGGCGTCGAGCTGACGGCCGTCTTCGCATATCGTTCGCGCACGGCCTTCGTGGGCGTGCTGGGTGCGCTGCTCGCGGGTCACGGCTATGTGCCGTTGAATCCCAGCTTTCCGATCGAGCGCACGCGGGCCATGTTCCGGCGCTCCGGTTGCCGGACGCTCATCGTGGACGCCGCCTGTCAGGCGCAACTCTCCGGCCTCCTGGACGAGGCCGAGCCGGGCGTTGTGGTCATGGCCCTCGACGCTGACGACGTAGCGGAGCTGAGGACTCGCTGGCCGGCCCACGTCTTCCTGAGCGCCGCGGAGCTGAAGAGCGCAGAGGCTTGGCGCGCGCCGGTCACCGATCCGAACGCGATCGCCTACTTGCTCTTCACCTCGGGCAGCACGGGCATCCCCAAGGGCGTGATGGTCGCCCACCGCAACGTCGTCGCCTTCATCGACTACATGGTCGACCTCTACGACCCTCGCGAGACCGATCGTTTCTCGCAGATGTTCGACATGACCTTCGATCTGTCGGTCTTCGACATGTTCGTCTGCTGGGAGCGCGGCGCGATGCTGTGCTGCCCCTCGCAGAAGACACTGATCAAGCCGGGCCAGTTCATCCGCGAGATGGAGCTGACCATCTGGTTCTCGGTCCCCTCGACCGCAATCTTCATGAAGCAGCTCGGCATGCTGAAGCCGGACCGTTACCCATCGCTGCGCCTCTGCCTGTTCTGCGGTGAGCCGCTGCCGGCGGCTTCCGTGGTCGCCTGGAGCGAGGCCGCGCCCAACGGCGTCATCGAAAACCTCTACGGCCCGACCGAGCTCACCATCGCCTGCACCCGCTACCGCTGGGACCGCGAGCGCTCGCCGGCTGATTGCGAGATGGGCATCGTCCCGATCGGCGACCCCTATCCGGGCATGCAGGTGCTGGTGGTCGACGAGGCGCTGAACGAGGTCCAGCCCGGCGAGACCGGCGAACTGTTGATGGCCGGCCCGCAGATGTCGCTCGGCTACTGGAACGATCCGGACAAGACGGCCGCGGCCTTCGTCACGCCACCGGGCCGCGACCAGGTGTTCTACCGCACCGGAGACCGGGTGCGCCGGACGGCCGGCGGCCGCCCCATGACCCACCTCGGGCGGGTGGACTTTCAAGTCAAGGTGATGGGCTACCGCGTCGAGCTCGGTGAGATCGAGCAAGCGATCCGCGACGCCACCGGCCTCGACGGCGCCGTCGCGCTGGGGTGGCCCGCGACGCCGAGCGGCTACGGCGGCGTCGAGGCTTTTGTCGAGGGCGGCGGCGAGGGCGGCGTGATCCGCGATGTGGTTTCCAAGCGCCTGCCGGACTACATGACGCCGCGCCGCATCCACTTCCTCGACAGGATTCCTAGGAACGCCAACGACAAGTTCGATCGGGGCGCACTGACCAAGATGCTCGAGGAGGGACTATGAGCGCTGTGACCGCAGACGATGTGCGGGCCGTCCTGGCTGAGTTTCTGAACGCCACGCATGGCGACGGCGCCTACTCGCCCGCCGATCTGGCGGACGACTGCGACCTCCTGCTGTCCGGCATGATCGACTCGCTGGGCATGCTCTCGCTTGTGGAAACGCTGCAGCAGCGGTTCGGGGAGGAGTTGGACTTCGAGGAGCTCGATCCTGAGGACATGACCGTCGTCGGCCCGCTGGCGAGCTTCGTTGTCGAGCGGGTCGCGGGTTGATGAGCCGACCGTCGGCGCCTCCACACGTGATGGAGGACTTCCGAGGCGGATACGAAGGTCTCGCCGAGGCCGTGCAGGCGGCCTGGGCCGATGTCGACCAGGCGCTGCTCTACACGCCTGATTTCCTTCGCTCGATGTTGGCCTACCCGGGGGCCGGGCCCAGGCTCGCGCCGACCCTCTATGACGGCGAGACTCCGGTCGGCTTCGCGGCGGGGCTACCGCGGCCCGCGGAATGCGGCGGGCGGCCGCTCAGCGTGGTCGTGGGGTCGTTCTTCAGCGTAAGCCCGACGCGCCGAGGAGAGGGCATCGCCTTCGATCTGATGGCGGCGCTGATCGAGCGCGCCCGCGCAGAGGGTCACGACGCCACGCTTCTCTACTGCGCGGACGGCGGCGCGATGAACGGCGTCGTCCAGCGTTGCACAGACGCGATGGCCGTGCCGACGGCCCGCGTGCAAAGCGTGCGCTTCATCTCGCGCATCCTGTTGCCGAGAAAGGGCGAGGACGGCGGCGAGGCCGACGATCCGATGCTCGCGCCGGCGCTGGCCGATCTGGCGGCTCGCGCGCCGAAGGCCGACTTGCGGCGCCGCTGGACGGTCGAGGAGGCCGACTGGCAGGTCAACCGGCGCGAGGGCGCTCTGGCCGTGCGTCTGGCGCGCGGTCCACGTCAGGGCGTGCTCGCCGGCTACGTTCAACAGGTCGCCGAAGGTGATCGTCCACTGTGCCTCTTCATCGACGACATCCTCTGGGGCGACCTGGAGGCCGGGGAGCGCAAGGAGCTGGTGGCCGCATTCATCGCCAAGGCGCGCCTGCGTGGCGCGCGTCTGGCGGTGGCGCCGCAGACCGGCTGGGCCGACCTCACGCCTTTCGCGGAAGCGCACTTCAAGCCGTCCGCGCGTGTGCTGCATGCGTATCTGTCGAGCTGGAACAGTGACGTTCGTCCTGAGTCGAATCTGGGCTCGATGTACATGGACGTGTTCTGAGGGGCTGCGGCGGATGACCGAGGAGAAGCTGCGATACGGCTTTCGCGAGGCGAACCGCTGGCGCGGATTCTGGAACCGCGTCTATCAACTGATGGCCAGGTTCCTGCCGGGCGGCAGCGGCATGCGGGTCAAGCTGCACCGCGCACGCGGCGTCACGATCGGCGACAACGTGTGGATCGGCTACGACGCCATCATCGAGACGAACAAGCCGTGGCTCGTCGAGATCGGCGACGACGTGCTGATCGGCATCCGGTCGACGATCATCGCGCACTTCCGCGAGTCGGCGGGGGTGAAGATCGAGGCAGGCGCCTACATCGGGGTCGGCGCGATCATCATGCCCAACGTGGTTATCGGGCGTGGGGCGGTGGTGACGGCCGGGAGCGTGGTGACGCGCTCGGTGCCGCCGCTGACCATCGTGCAGGGCAATCCGGCCGTGGCGATCGCCCGGACCGAGGTTCCCATGGGTTTTCTTGGAGTAAAGGAATTCGCGCGCAAGGTTCGACCGCTCGGCGCACCGGGTGCGAAGGCGGCTCAGAAGGCGCCGACGCCCCCGTCTGCCGGGCCGGAAGGCTGATCGCAGTTGGTGCGACGCCTGAACAGATTTCCGGGCGAGTTCCTATACTGTAGCATCTCATGATTGACCCCTCGGGGAGGGGACGGAGGGACACTTGAAAGCGACGAAGCTGTTTGCGGCGGTGGCCGTGGTGGCGGCGATGGGGCTCACGGGCTGCGACCAGATCAAGAAGCTGGCTGGGGGCGGCAAGGCCAAGGGCCAGGTCGTGGCGACCGTCGACGGCGAGGAGATCACGAACCTCGAGCTTCGCGCCGAGCTCGGGAACTTCGGATCGCGCGATCCGGCCGTGATGAAGGCCGCCCAGCAGCAGGCGCTGCAGCGGATCATCATGCGCCGCCTGCTGGCCCAGAAGGCCAAGGACGAGAAGCTCGACAAGACCACCGACTTCACGCTGCAGATGAAGCGCGGCGAGGAGACGCTGCTGGCCCAGCTCTACCAGCGCAAGCTGGCGGCCAAGCTGGCCCAGCCCAGCCGCACCGAGGCCGAGGCCTTCGTGTCGTCTCACCCCGAGATGTTCGCGAACCGCCGGGTGCTGTTCGTCGACCAGGTCATCGCCGCGCCCAGCAAGATCACGCCGGACCGGCTGCGCCCGCTCAAGACGCTGGGCGAGGTCAAGGCGCTGCTCGACAGCGAGGGCGTGCAGTACCAGGAGAACGCCGCGGTGCTCGATACGCTGTCGGCCGATCCGCGCCTCGTCGCCGGGATCAACAACCTGCCTCCGGGCGAGATCTTCGTGATCCCGCAGGGCGGCGCGCTGCTCTTCAACCAGGTCTCGTCCAGCCGCTCGGCGCCGCTCACCGGCACGGTGGCCAACGCCTACGCCATGAACGCGCTCCGCGGCCAGAAGGCGCAGCAGAGCGTCGGCAAGCAGCTCGCCGACCTGCGCAAGGCGGCCGAGCCGAAGATCACCTACAACCCGGCCTTCAAGCCGCCGCCGGAGAAGAAGGCCGCCCCGGCCGCGAAGGCTCCGGCCGCCGCCGCGCCTGCCGCGGCCCCGGCGGCCGCGGCCCCGGCGACGCCCGAGGCCAAGTAGCCGGCTCGCAGTCCCGCGAAGGATCGCAGACGAAAAAGGCCGGCCCCGCGGGGCCGGCCTTGTTCTTTGTGCCGTGAACGGTCCGATCAGGAGGCGGTGGCGGCCCGGGTCGGCTGGGATTGCGCCTGCGGCTCGCGGTTCAGGTTGCGCTGGGCCCAGATCATCCAGATGAGCGTCGGAAGGCCTTCCTCGACGAACGCGTAGCGCTGCGAGGGCCCGTCGCCCGGCGACGGCTTCACGAGTCCCTCGGCGACCAGCACCTCGACAGCCTCCTGGGCCTTGCGGGCGGTGATCTCGTTGCTGCTCTCGAGGTCGGCGCTGTCGAAGACGCCGTCGGCGGCCAGCGCCGCGCGCGCGGTCATGGCCAGGGCGTCCTGGCGGCCCTGCTCGAACAGGCGGCGCACGCGCGCCTGCGCCGGCGTCGGGATGCGGCCCTGGAACTCCAGGATCGCGCGGTCCACGGCGTTGGCGACGTCGGCCGGCGAGACCGTCGCGCGGCCCTGGTCCAGGGCCGCGTGGCCGGCGTGGTGGCAGATGAGGTTGGCGATATAGGGCGATCCCCGGGCCACCTCGACGACGAAGGCCCCTGCGGGCGTGTCGAACTTCAGGTCGGCCTCGCGCTCGCCGTTGGCGACGATCTGCATGACCTCGCCTTCCGACATCTTCGGCACGCGCAGCGCGAAGATGTTGCGGCGGATCGACGGGATGTGCTCGACCAGCTCGGTCAGGTCGGCGGCCACGCCGGCCAGCACGAGCTGCACCCGGCCCAGGCGGTCCGACAGGTTCTTGATCAGCTCGGCGACGTCGCGGCGGAACGAGCCCGACTCGGCGCGGTCGAATTCGTCGAGGATGATCAGCACCCGCGTGCCGGTGAGCTTGGCGCACAGATCGCCGAACTTGCGCGGCGAGAGCGGCTCGCTCGGCAGCAGGTCGGCGAGGGTCGAGCCCTTCTCGGTGACCTCGGCGGTGGGCGAGAAGCCCGAGTGGAACAGAAGCGGGATCTCGGCGGCGGCCGCGCGGAACGTCTCGTCGAAGTTCGAGTTCGCGCCGCAGGACGTGTAGACGACGATGTAACGCGCCTCGCTGGCGGCCTGGCTGAGGACGTGGAGCAGCGAGGTCTTGCCGATCCCGCGTTCGCCGTACAGCACGACGTGCAGCCGCTGGTCCTCGATCGCGCGGATGATGGTCTTCAGCGTGTCGTCGCGGCCGGCGAACAGGCGACGATCCGCCACAGGCTGCGACGGCGTGAAGGCATGGCGCAGCTTGGCGCGGACCAGGGCGAAGCGGTCGCCGCCGCGGCCGCTCATCTGGTCGCTGGCGGTGGTGTTGAAGCGCGGCAGGCCGCCGCCCTCGTTGCCGCGGCGGTGCGCCTCGCGGATCAGCGGCTTCACGACCGCCGTCGGCAGCGCCTCGGCGCGCGCGGCTTTCGCGGGGGTCTTCCGCCTGAAGGGATTCCAGCCTGCCAAGATCGCTCTCCAATGTCCGCGCGCGCGTTCGCCTACAGACGCCCTACGCACGCGATCAGCACACGGACGCCTTAGTGCCCCGGTGCTGCCTTCTGTTTGCTTAATGCCACGCCGGGGCGGAATCGCCGAGTTGCATCCGGATTGCATCCAGGAGGCGGCCGCATCCGTCTAATGGTTGGTTAAGCTTCTCGCCACGGGGGCCGGGACGTGGTAGGTACGGCACGAATTTTGCGGTTTTCGTGGCGGGTTGGCCCATTTCGGGTCTCTCCGCGGCCTGAAGGGCCTGCAAAATTTGTGGCGTTTTCTGGCAATAGGGTCCTTCAACTCGCCTGCCAGGGGAAGGTGGATGACAGGGATTTCCGCCGCCTCTAGGGTGAACGACAAGTTAAATGGGGTGCTGAAATGAAAACTCTTACGAAGCTTCTCGCTGGCGCCGCCGCCGCTCTCTCGATGAGCGCGGCTTCGGCTCAAGCGGCCGTGTTCATCGGCATTTCGCTCGATGGCGGCGCGACGATCTCGAACGTCTTCTCGGATCTCGACGACGGCACGTTCAACTACGCCCGTGACTGCACGAACGTCGCCGACTGCGGTGGCTTCGAAACCGTCACTGTCCGTGGCGACGCTCCGCCGCGCCCGGGCATCCTGCACAGCGACGCGGTCGATGTGAACGCCCGTAACACCGGCGGCGCCTCGATCGTCGTGTTCGTGACCCGTACCGACCTGACTCCGCTGAGCGCGAAGCAGTACCAGTCGTACACCACGAACAACGTCGGTGGCCCGGTCAGTTCGGACCTGTCGACCCTGGTCTCCGCGAGCAACCAACTGTTCGCCGGCACCCAGATCGGTGGCTTCAACAACAACACGAACGGTTCGGCCAACCTGAACCTGACGACGTTCTTCGACTTCAGCGCGCCGGGCACCTACTCGGTCACGCACAAGTACATCATCACCGCGCCGAACTCGCCGAACTCGCAGCGCAGCGCGTCGCCGACCATCGGCACGGCCGTCCCGGAACCGGGCACCTGGGCGCTCATGATCCTGGGCTTCGGCGGCGCCGGTGCGGTGCTCCGCACCCAGCGTCGCAAGCTGGCCACGGCCTGATCGCGACATCCAGTACGGATTACGAACCGCCGCCCCCCAGGGCGGCGGTTTTCGTTTGGGCGTTCTCAACGGTTTGCGTACATCCTGCGGTCCAGAGCCGAACGTCGCGGCCAGGAGTTCTTTGCGCAGATGAAGCTCGGGCACATCTTCGACGTGCTGTGGGGGCGTCGCGTGGTCATCCTGGCCTCGACGCTGGCCTGCCTTGCCGGCGGCCTTACGGTCCAGATCACCTCGGTGCCACGCTATGAAGCTTCCGCCCGGGTCATCCTCGACTACGTGAAGCCCGACCCGGTGACCGGGGCGCAGGTGCCGAACAAGATGCTCAACGCCTACGTCAATTCCCAACTCAGCTTCATCCGCGACTACCAGGTGGCGATACCCGCAGTTGAGTCCCTGGGCATGATGGACAACCCGGACCTCCTCGACGCCTACAACGCGCTCCCCGACGGGAAGCCGGAGTACCCGATGTGGGTGGCGCAACGGATCATGGGTGCGTTGAACGCCGTGCCGGTCGAAGACAGCAGCATCCTTGAGATCCGCTACCGCGCGCCGGATCCACAGGCCGCGAAGGTCGTCGTAGAGGCCGTCCGGGAGGCCTATGTCCAGGGGACGATCGCACAGCGAGCGATCTCGTCGCAGGCTGGCGCCGACAACCTCATGGCCCGTGCGGAAAAGGTCTCGGCCGAACTCAAGCAGGCGCAGGACCGGCAGACGGCTCTCGAGAAGTCCACGGGCATCGTGATGCAGGAAGGCAAGAAGTTCGACGTCGACAGCGCGCGCCTCAAGCAGATGCTGCGGCTCGACGGTCGAAGCTACGTGAGCCAACCCTACTATACCGCGGCTTCGGTGCGCCTGGCGGAGGCCGAGTCGGCGCTCACGGAAGCGAGGCGTGTGCTGGGGCCCAACAACCCGGCGCTGAAGACGCTGGAAGCCCAGCGCGACCAGCTCAAGCTGAACGTCGACAGGATCGGCTCAGGCGATCAGCAGATGGCGGCAATGGTGGCGACACGTGACCGGCTGGCCGCCCAGCTCGCCGACGCGCAGAAGTCCAAGGTGCTGAGCCAGCGTGTCGACGTGATGAAGCTGCGGCTGATGCAGGATGAGATCGACGGCTACACGTTCCAGATCAATGAGATGCTGAAGCAGGCCGCCGAACTGCGCCAGATGTCCACGGCCAAGGAAACGAGCATCACGCCGCTCGGGCCGGCGAGCGCCAAGCCGAAACCGGTGTTCCCCAACCCGCTGCTCATCCTCGGCGGATCGGGCGCGCTGGGCCTGGTGCTGGGCGTTCTCATCGCCGGGATGACCGAGCTGATGGCGCGCAGGGTCCGCAGGGCGGAAGACCTTCAGGTCGCGGCCGAGGCGCCGTTGTTCGGCCAGATCCCGACGGCGCCCCAGGTCCGCCGCAGGGCTGCGGCCTGGATGCGGCGACGGCCTTGGCGTCACCGCCGAGCCGTCGCGGCTTGATGCTCCGCCCCGGGAGCAAGAGGGATGCGAGGCCCGAGAAGGCGCGCAAACTGCGGAAGGATCGCGCGCGCCCGGTCGCCCAGGTCGCGCCCAACGCTCGCCTGTCCGACGGCGAGTACGAATTCTCGCCCAATCTCGTCGTCCTGTCTGCGCCGCACTCCAGGCAGGATGACGCGTTGCGCGAGTGCGCCGACGCCGTGGTCAGCCGGCATGTCGAGGCGGGGCGCCGCGGCCTTGTGATGTGCGGCGCGGCGCGTGGCGCGGGAGTCAGCTTCGTGGCGGCGAATCTGGCCGTCGCCATGGCCGACAGGGGCGTATCGACGCTGCTCGTCGACGCGAACCTCAGGCAACCCTCCCTGTCGGACTACATCCGGCCGTCCGCCGTGCCGGTCAGTCTGGAGGCGCACCTGCGATCGGGCGAAGGCGAGTTCATCGACCTGATTCACGAAGACGTCCTTCCGGGTCTCTCCCTGACCTATGCCGGCGCCGCCGTTGCCGACTCCCAGGAATTGCTCACAGGCGAGCGCTTCCACGCGTTCGTCCGACGCGCGATGCGGGAGTTTACCTGCCTCGTGGTCGATACGCCCCCGTCGAACCGCTCGGCGGATGCCCGCGTGATCGCGGCGGCCGTGGGTTACGCGATGATCGTGGCGCGTCGCAGCACCAGCTACGTCGACGACGTCGCGAAGCTACGGCAGGAACTTGTTCAGGACGGCGCGGTCGTGGTCGGAACGATCCTCAACGGGGCGTAGGGGCGTCGCTCGCAACCTGGGAGGCTGAGGCCTGCTCGGCCTTCCTGGCCCGGTACGACGCGGCCACGATGGCCCCCAGCATCATGAAGATCAGCGGGTGGTTGGCGTCCTGGCTGAAAACCGACTTCACGATGATGAAGTTGATGATCGTCACCGACAGCGGCACGAGGAGCCGAAGCTCCTGGTCGAGCCGTGACGAGATCACCGTTCGCGCGCCGACGAACGCTCCGCGCGCCAGCAAGCCGAAATAGACGATGAAGCCCAGCACGCCGAGTTCCAGGAGCACGCTGAGGAAGTAGGAGTCGATCGTGATCACCCCTGCGCCGTTGGCGAAGCCGAGTTCGTCGGCGCCCCGCCCGAGGCCGTAGCCCAGGGGGTTCCGGATGATCTTGGGGATGCCCATGATCCACTGGTCGATGCGGCTCTCGGTGCTCGCCCGCTGCGAGCCGTCGCCCCACACCTGGGCGCGCAGGCGGCCGATGAAGAACGTCGCGGCGACAAAGCCCGTGAAGATGGCCGGATAGGCCAGCGAGATCGCCGGACCGAAGACGCTGTCGCGGTTCTGGCGCCAGCGCAGGAGCGCCCAGATCAGCAGGTAGAAGATCACCGAGGCCAGCGAGGCGACCACGCCGAGACGCGAGTCGGTCAGGAGGATCACGTTGACCGTGAAGGGTATGTAGGCCGCCGCCGCCACGCGCATCCAGAGCGGGTAGCGGTCGAACAGGAAGTGCATGGCAAAGGGCATCGACATGCCGAGGATCTCGGCGAGGCCGAGCGGCGTGGTCGCCGTGCTATGCACGCGATAGATGCCCGTCGACGCCCGCGCCCGCGGCGACAGGATCCGCTGCACCGCCTCGTCCTCGACCTTGAGATAGGAGGGGATGTGGCCCGCCCACGGCAGGAGCTGCAGCCGCCACTCCCAGAGTCCGAAGAGGGAGAGGATCACGAGCATGATGAGCAGCATGCGCACCCACTGCTCGAGTAGACGCTCGCGGGTGAAGACATAGCAGGCGGCGAAGAAGATCGCCGTCTGGTTCACCTGCGCGATTATGAAGCGATTGAGGCTCTGACCGGGGTCCGAAGACAGCGCGATCGTCAGAGCCTGAATGAGGACCAACAGAGCAAGAAGTTGCCACAGGAGTTTGTCGGTGCTGACGATATCCTTCATCTCGGTTCGGAAGCGCTTCGACACGGATACGCAGATCAGCATCACCAGCACCAGCGGGACACCGATGATCCGCAGCAGCGTCAGCCACGGGAGGCTCGGGAGCGCGATCGCCAGGTAGTTCGGCCAGAGCACCATCGCGGCGAAGAAGGCGATGAACAGCGGCTCGATCAGCTTGGTCGGCGCGTAGTCCCCGGGGGGCAGCGCCCAGATCGTGAGACCTGCCAACACCACGATCGGGACCGTGAACGGCATCATGCGCGCCGGAGCGGACACCCCGAACATGAAGCCATAGGCGAAACAAGCGAGCGCGAGCGCCGCGAGCAGCAGGAGGACCAGCGATCGCCTCGGCGCGCGCTTGTAGCCGGCGAGCAGGGGGCCGTCATCGATCGCGCCCTTGTCCGTGTCGGCGGAAGGGCGGCCAAGCCGGCGGAACGGTGCTGTGAGGGCCCGGATCATCTGGCGGTGGGCCAGCGATAGTCCGGCGTCGGCGGCAGGACAAGCGCCGGACCCGGGGAGCTACGCATCGGCCGCAGCCCGCCGCGTCAGGCCGCCGATGACGCCGTCCAGGAAGTCCCGCAGTTCGCGCGGATCGGTGGTGGCGAGCACGGGCGTCCGGGTCTTGGTCTCGGCGAGCGCGGCGCGCAGGTCGTCGACGTTACGGGCCTGCAGCACGAGGCCCCGCTGCACGAACGCGTCGGTGATCTCGGCCTGGTGGTCGTCGTAGTGCTCCCCGAGCTCGGCAAGCCGCGGCATGGAGATCACGTGGCAGCCTTCGCGCAGCGCGGTGATCAATGAGCCGGTGCCGCCGTGGCACACGACGACGCGGGCCTTCTTGAGGAGTTCCTGAACCTCGTCGAAACCCAGGGTCTCGACCACGCGCAGGCCGTCCGGCCTGCGGCCGCCGACCCCCGTCTGGATCAGGACCTCGTCCGAAAGCGTGCCGTCGGCCACCACCGCGGCCACGGAGTCCACGAGCCGGTCGAAGGGGAGGGTGGCGCCCACAGTGGCGAACAGGAACGCGTCCTTCGGCGGCGCCGCCTTGTCGAGCATGCGGAAGGGATCGAACACCTTCGCGCGCGGGTAGAACGGCGCGAGCTTGGCAGACTGCACGACGAGATCGTGCGCCAGCGGCGCAGCCATCCGTCCGAACAGAGACGGCGCCTCGAAGCGGGCGAACGATTCGATCACCACGACGCGGGCGCCGATCAGTCGCCCCCAGAGCACCGCGAAGATCACCGCGCCGGCCCCGGTGCTGATCACCAGGTCCGGCCGCTCGCGCAGCATGATTGCGGCCGAGCGGAAGAAGCTCGCGAAGGCCAGCCCCAGCATGCGGAACACCGAGCCCTGCTTGGCCTGGCCCCAGGCGAAGTGAGGTACGAAGTGGGTGCGGTGGTCGCGCGCGAGGCTTGCGCCGAGCGCGGTGTCCTCCGTGACGAAGAAATGGTCGTACTCGCCCCAGACCGGCTGCAGGTCGAGGAGCTGGCGCACATGACCTCCGCCCGACGCCGCCAGGCAGATACGGAGGCCGGACTTCGCGGCGGTCGGTTCAGCGGTTCCCATCGGGGCGTATTTCCCGGTAAGTGCCGTAAGGAATGGTGAACGGTTGGCGACCTAATGCACGGCGACCGGGGCGTCTGGCGAGGATGCCTTGCCGGTGCGACGGGCGTTCGGGAGCTTTGGCGTAGAGCGAATGGGGCAGTCCGGCGCGACCTCACCGACCGTCGCCCGCGTGCTTCGGGGCGAACTCTGCTCGGGGTGCGGCCTGTGCGCTTCCGTGGCCGGGCCCGCCATCCGGATGGAGCAGCCCGCGCCCGGCTATGCGCGACCCGCGCAGTCGGGCGGCGTCACGCCCGAGGCCGAACGGATCATCGCCGCCTCGTGCCCCGGCGCCGTCGTCGCGCCATGGACCGGCGTCGCGCCAGAGATTCATCCCTACTGGGGGCCCTGGCGCAGAGTGCTCACCGGGCACGCCACCGACGAGACGGTCCGTTTCGAAGGATCGTCGGGTGGCGCGATCTCGGGCCTGCTCATCCATGCGCTGGAGACCGGACTGATCGACCGTGTCGTGCATGTGGCGGCCGCCGAGGGCGACCCGACCCGCAATGCGACCGTGGTCTCGCGCACGGCGGCCGAGATCGTCCGCCGCGCGGGCTCGCGCTACACCGCCTCCTCGCCGCTCGCGGGCCTCGAAGCCGAACTTGCCGCCGGCGGGGCGTTCGCCGTCGTCGGCAAGCCGTGCGACGTCTCTGCGCTGCGCCAACTGGCGCTGAGGGACCCTCGCGTCGGACGCCACGTCAAGGTTGTCCTGTCGTTCTTCTGCGGCGGCATCCCGAGTCATGACGGCGTGCGGCGCATCCTGAAGACCATGGGCGTCGCCTTCGAGGACGTGCGGGCCTTCCGGTTCCGGGGGCGCGGCTGGCCGGGGGACTGCGTGGCCGAGACCGACACGGGCGAAGGGCGGATGTCGTACCCCGACAGTTGGGGTGGGCACCTGTCGAAAGAGGTGCAGTTCCGCTGCAAGATCTGTCCCGATGCCGTCGGCGGCGCCGCCGACATCGCCTGCGCCGACGCCTGGTATGGCGACGACGACGGCTATCCGGCCTTCGACGAGCAGGAGGGCCGCAGCCTGATCGTGAGCCGGACCGAAGCCGGTGAGCGGCTGCTGAGCGCCGCCCTGGGCGCTGGCCGCCTGGACGCCGAGCCGGTCCCGGTGAACGAGATCGACGCGATGCAGCCCTCGCAGGCGCGCCGCAAGCGGTTGGTGCTCGCGCGCACGCTGGCGCTGCCGTTGGCGCTGCAGCCGCGGCCGCGGATGGCCGGCCTCAAGGTTCTGGAGGCCGCGCGCCGGGCGCCCCTGGTCGAGGCGTTGCGCAACTTCGTGGGAACCCTCCGCAGAACGATGCTCGGGCGCAGGAGCCGGCTTTAGAGCGGCGCCTCGGCCAATGGCGGCGGGCTACAAGTGGACGATCTTAGCTGCTAGTTAGCAAAACGCAGCGCAAGTAAGGCTAATGGCCGGAGCGGGGTTCGATGCGACTTAGGGTGCTGGCGCTGGGGGCCGCGGTAGGTACGGCTGCAGCCGGCGCATCGATTGCGCAGCAAATGCCGGCGATCACCGTGGGCCAGCGTGTGCTGGAGTTCGGCGCGAGCGCCCAGGCCTTCTACGACAGCAACGTGGCGCGCGGCAGCGACGCGCTCGCGCGTCGGCGCGGCCTCGAAAAGGACGACACGACGTTCCGCCCCAGCGTGAGCGCGAACATCGTACAGCCCCTCGGCCAGCAGGCGGTGTTCCTGACGGGATCCGCGGGCTACGACTTTCACCGGAAGAACACGCGTCTCGATCGTGGGCGCGCCGATGTCACGGGGGGAGCCACAGGCCGGGTCGGTCCCTGTCAGCCGCTCATCACGGCCGGCTACCGCGCCGGGCAGAGCGACCTGGCAGACGCCGACGACCTGACGGTGCGCAATCTGCAACAGTCGACCTCGGTCCAGACGGGGCTGACCTGCGGGCGTCCGATCGGGCCGGGACTCCAGGCCATGGTCGGCCGACAACAGGTCAAGAACTCCGCGGCCCTGCGCAAGACGTCCGACGCCGATACCGAGACCGCGAGCGTTTCGCTGACCTACACCCACCCCTCGCTGGGCCAGGCCGGGGTGATCTGGAACTACTCGGGCACCGAGTTCCCCAACCGCATCATCCCGGGGCGCCCGGTCGGCGACGGCTTCTTCACCTCGTCGTACGGGGTCTCCTACAGCCGCAATTTCGGGCCGCGCCTCACGGTGGACGGTCTGGCGCAACGCACGCAGGTCAAGCGCGAGTTCGCGCCGCCGGGCACCCCGCGCAAGTTCACGAGCACGACCTACGGCGCCAACGCCAAGTACAGGTTCGGCCAGAGGATCGAAGTCGAGGCGCACGCGCTGCGTCAGGTGAAGCCCTCAAATCGCCCTGAAAAGCTCTACGATGTCGTCACCAGCGGCGAGGTCCTTGCGAACTATCGGCTGGGCAGTCGGTACAAGATCAATTTGGGACATCGCATCGAGGATCTGGATTCGAACGCGGATCTGTCGGCCAGCGCGCGTCCGGTCGTGACGGCGTCGCGGACCAACACGACCTACGGCGGCGTGACCTATCGGCAAAGCGATAGGCTGTCGTTCATCTTCGATGTGCGACACGAACGCAGGAAGACCGACCTTCCAGATTTCAACTATTCTTCGAACCGTATCGGCATCACCGCCAACGTCGGATTCTAGGGGTTCATGAACGCATGATCGTCCGCACCATTTCCGTCCTGGTGACCGCCCTCTGCCTCGCGATGGGTGGGTCGGTTTCGGCCAACGCCCAGCCGGCGACAGCGGAAGCGAGCGGCGCGCCGCCGGTCGCCAGCGGCGTCGCCGACACCGGCTCGTCGGCCTATGTCCTCGGCCGCGACGATGTCGTCCAGATCGGACTGCTCGGCCGCACCGACTTCGGCGGGCGCGCGCGCGTCCAGGCCGACGGCACCGTCCAACTGCAGTTCGTCGGCAAGATCCCTGCCGCGGAGCGCACGACGGCCGAACTGGCCGAGAACGTGCGCAAGGCGCTGCAGGCCGGCGGATACTTCTCCGATCCTGTCGTGACGATCGAGGTCGTCGGATACGCCAGCCGCTACGTCACCGTGCTGGGCGCGGTCGGCTCGCCGGGCCTGGTGCCGATCAATCGGCCGTATCGGCTCTCCGAGATCATGGCGCGCGTCGGCGGGGCCCGCGACACCGGCGCCGACTACATCATGGTCCGGCCCGAGCGCGGCGAGGAGAAGCGCTACCTCATTCGGGACCTCGCGACGGGCGACCTTTCGCAGGACCCGTACGTGGCGGCCGGCGACAAGATCTACGTGCCCGCCGCCGAGACCTTCTACATCTATGGTCAGGTGAACTCGCCGGGGCAGTTCCCCATGGCGTCTGGGATGACGCTGCGCATGGCCATTGCGCGGGCCGGCGGCCTGGGCGAGTCGGGCTCGGACAAGAAGGCCGATATCACCCGCGCGGGCAAAAAGGTGAAGATCGGCCTCGATGAAGTCATCCAACCGGGTGACGTGATCGTAATCGGCGAGCGGCTCTTCTAGAAGCCGGATCGCGGAGAAGCTGCATGAGCATCATCCAATTCCTGAGGATCGTGTGGGCCTACCGGCTCATGATCCTCATTTCGACGGTGACGGTGTTCGTCATCGGCTTCGCGACGGTCGAGCTGGTGCAGCCGCGCTATGAAGCCCAGTCGCGGGTGATGCTCGACGTCATCAAGCCGGACCCCGTGACCGGGCAGGTGATGTCCACCGCGTTCTTGCGCGCCTACACAAAGACCCAGATCGAGCTGGTGAAGGATCAGCAGGTGGCGCGGCGCGTGGTCGAGGACCTGAAGTGGCGCAACAACCCGAACCTGATGAGGGAGTACAGGCAGCGTAACTCCAACCTCGATCTCGATTTCACGAAGTGGGCGGCCCAGAAGGTCGCGGCCGGCGCGGACGCCCAACTGATCCAGGGCAGCAACATCCTGGAGATCACGTACACGTCCTTCTCGCCCGAACAGGCCAAGAACGTCGCCGACGCGCTGCGAAAGGCTTACGTCGAGATGACCCTCGAATCCCGTCGCGCGTCTGCGCGGCGGAACGCCGAGTGGTACGAGGAGCAGGCGAACAAGGCGAAAGGCGTGTTGTTCAAGGCCGAGTCCGACAAGGCCAGCTTCGAGCGCGCGAGCGGCATCCTGCTCCAGGACGACAAGACCGACGTCGACGGAGCGCGCCTGGCCGCCCTGGCGTCGCAGGCGGGGGCCCCTGTGGTCGCTGCGCCGGCTCAGACGTCGCCAAGCGCCGCGGCGCTCGCCCAACTCGACGCCGAGATCGCGGAAGCCTCTCGGTCACTCGGACCGAACCACCCGACGCTGGTGGCGGCCAAGAACCGCCGCACCGTGCTGGCGGCGACGGTGGCTCGCGAGCAGAGCAGCCTTAACGCGGCAGCCGGCGCGGCGATCAGCGCCGCGCGCGCGACGAGCGGCATGCTCGAGGAGCAGAAGGGCAAGGTCCTCGCGCAGCGCGAGAAGGTCGAGCGCCTTCGCCTGATGCAAGATGAGATCAACCTGCGCCGCGACCAGTACAACAAGGCGCTCGTTCGCGCAGCCCAACTGCGGCAGGAGGCGGAAGTCCTGGAAGCCGGCGTCGTGCCGCTCGCCAACGCGATCACGCCGCAGTCGCCGGTGTTCCCGAAGAAGGGCCTGACCCTCGGCGCCTCCATTCCCGTCGGCGCCGGCCTCGGGGTCGTGATGGCCCTGCTCATCGAGCTCATCGGCCGCCGCGTGCGAAGTGCGCAGGACCTTCAGGCCGTCGTCAACGCGCCGGTGCTGGCGGTCATCCACAATCCCGCGCGCAAGCGCCGGCGGTTCGCCCTTCCGCAGCTTCTGCCGCGCGGGCGAGGTCTCCTCGGGCGTCCGGTGCGGGCATGAACGCGCCGGTTTCAGCAGGGGAATCGAGGGTGTCGAGGGCGGACGGAGCCGACCGGCTGGAGGGGCAGCAGTACGAGCTGTCGCCCGATCTGGTGACGCTTACGGAAGGCCGGCCGCATGAGGCCGAAGCCATCCGGACGATCCGCACGCACATGGTGGCGCGCCACCTGGAAGACGGCCGCCGCGGCCTCGCGTTCGTCGGAGCCACCCCCGGGGTGGGCTGCACCTTCACGGCGGTGAACCTCGCGGTGGCGCTGGCTCAGGCCGGCATCGCCACGTTGCTGATCGACGCCGACCTGCGCACGCCGCAGGTGGAGAATTTCATCCGACCAGGAACGGTGAAGCCGGGCCTCAAGGATTGCATCGCCGCCGACGACCGTCAGCTCAGCGACTACATCCACGCCGAGGTCATCCCGAACCTGTCGGTCATGTACTCGGGGGGCGCGGCGAGCAATCCGCAGGAGCTGCTGTCGCGCGAGTCGTTCAAGACGCTGATCGAGCGGTGTCTGCGCGACTTCGAGTTCACGATCATCGACACCACCGCCGCGAACGTCGGCGCCGACGAAATCCGCGTCGCCCGCATCGTGGGCTACGCGCTGATCGTGGCCAAGGCGCACACCTCGCGGATGAGCGATGTCGCCGAACTCGCCTCGCTGCTGCAGGAGGACGGAGCCCGCGTCATCGGTTCGGTCCTGAACGACCTCTGATGAGCGAAGCAGCCGTGGCTGAGGCAACACCGTCGAAGCCCTCCGGGGCAAGCTGGGCCGCGAACGCGCCTCTGCTGATCGCCAGCCTGATCCTGGCCGGCCCCACGCTCTACCGGCTTGGCGTCCAGGTCTGGAGCAAGGAAGTCGGCGCCCACGGTCCGATCGTCCTGGCGACCGGAGCATGGCTGCTCTGGCGCAACCTTCCCGCGATGCAAGCCCAAGCCAAGCCGGGGCTGACACCGGTCACCCTGCTGGGGGCGCTGGCGTCGCTGGCGATCTACGTCTTCGGGCGGGCCTACGACCTGATCAGCCTGGAGGCCGCTGGTCTCTATGGGTTCGGCCTGTGCATCCTCTACGATCGGTTCGGCTTGGGCGCGATGCTCAAGAACTGGTTTCCGATCCTGTACCTGGGCCTCCTGCTGCCGCTGCCGGGCTGGGCGCTCGACGAGTTTACCGCGCCTCTCAAGCTCATCGTGTCGGCGATGTCGTTCGGCATCGTCGAGCCCATGGGAATCCCGATTGTGCGAGAGGGCGTGACGATGACGGTGGGGCCGTATCAGCTCCTCGTCGAAGACGCGTGCTCGGGCCTCAATTCGCTGATCGGCCTCATCGCGATCACCACGTTCTACATCTACCTGCTGCGCAATGCGGGCTGGCGTTACTCGCTCTTCCTGGTGCTGCTGATCATTCCGATTGCGGTGTTCGCCAACGTGATCCGCATCGTCCTCCTGATCCTGCTCACCTATTTCTTCGGTGACGCCGTGGGACAGGGCTTCCTGCACGTGACGGCGGGGCTCTTCCTGTTCGCTTTGTCGCTGCTGCTGATGTTCCTCATCGACAGCGTCGCTTCGAGGATCTTGGGGATCAGGAGCCATGATGCGTCGGCGTGACCTGATTCTGAGCGGCATGGCCCTTGCCGGGCTCGGGACCGCCGAGGCGCTGCGTCCGAGGCGCAGACTGGTGCTGCTCAAGAAGGGCACGATGGATGAGGCGCTGCCACGCCAGTTCGGTGGCTGGGCGTCGGAAGAAGCGGCCCTGATAACGCCCGACATGGCGGGCCGTCTCGCAAAGACGCTCTACAGCGAGACGATCAGCCGGACATACTACAACGACGCCACCGGCGCCGGCGTGATGCTGCTCATCGCCTACGGCGACACGCAAAGCGATCTGCTCCAGTTGCATCGACCCGAGAGCTGCTATCCGGCCGTGGGCTATACTCTGCAGATGACGCGGTCGGCCGAACTGCCGGTGGGGTCGGGACTGATGCTGCCGGCGCGGCGGGTGGTCGCGACCACCGAGGACCGCACCGAGAGCATCCTCTACTGGACGCGACTGGGCGAACGGTTGCCCCAGAGCGCCGGCGACCAACGGACCGCGCGCCTGAAGAACGCGATGGAGGGCTACGTCGCCGACGGCGTCCTGGTGCGCTGCTCGACGCTTGGAGATGTGGACCAGGCATTCAAGATCCTCGATGGCTTCGTGCCGGAAATGCTGCGGGCGATCTCGCCGCAGGCCCGTCCCGCGTTCGTGGGCACGCGCATCGCCCGCGCGATCGCCTGAGGCGCCGCCGTGCCCCGGGTGAGCGTCGTCATTCCACACTACCAGGACCTCGGAGGCCTGGAGCTGTGCCTGGCGTCGCTCGATCGCCAGACCTTGCCACGCGACGAGTTCGAGATCGTCGTATCCGACAACAACTCGCCGGTGGGACTGGCCGCCGTGGAGGCCGTGATCCGCGGTCGCGCCAGGCTGGTCAGTTGCGCCGAGAAGGGCGCGGGTCCGAACCGCAACGCCGGCGTCGCATCGACGAGCGGCGGGATCCTGGCCTTCATCGACTCCGACTGCGTGGCAGAGCCGCAATGGCTCGAGAAGGGGCTCGAGGCGCTGGACCGCTTCGACCTGATCGGCGGGCGGGTGACCGTCCTGGTCGACGATCCGCAGCGCAAGTCGGCGGCCGAGGCGTTCGAGGCGGTCTTCGCCTTCGACTTCGATACCTACATCAACAAGAAGGGCTTCACCGGGGCCGGCAACATGATGTGCCCGCGTACGCTCTTCGACGCCGTCGGCGGCTTCTCGAACGGCGTCTCGGAGGACGTCGAATGGTCGCGCCGCGCGGTCGCGGCCGGGTTCACGCTGGGCTACGCGCCGGACGCCGTCGTGGGCCACCCCGCCCGGCGCACCTGGAGCGAACTCGAAGCCAAGTGGCGGCGGGTCAACGTCGAGTCCTTCCTGCTGCACAGACGGTCGGGCAAGCCGACGCTCGCCTGGCTCGCGCGTTGCGCGGCCCTGCCGGCGTCGGCCGTCGTGCATACCCCGAAGGTGCTGGCCGCGCGACAGTTGTCGTCGCTGCGCGAGCGGGCGCTGGCGTTGGGAATTCTCTACCGGCTGCGTCTGTGGCGGCTGGGGCATGGCTTGCAGTTGCCGTTCCGCGGGCTCGCCTGAGATGCACGTCGCCGTCGTCATCGTGGGCTTCCGGAATGCGCGCGACATCGCCGGCTGCCTGAAGGCGCTGGACGCCCAGACCTACGCCGACTTCGAGGTCGTGGTCTGCGAGAACGGCGGCCCGGCCGCGTTCGAGGCGCTGCAGGCCGCGGCGCCGAACACGCTCGCGGGCGGCCAGCCCGTGCGCCTCGTGCAGGCGTCGCACAATCTGGGGTACGCGGGCGGCATCAACCTCGCGATGGCGCAGGCGCCTGGCGCCGACGCCTGGTGGATGCTGAACCCGGACACCGAGGCCGAGCCCGGTGCGCTGGCGGCCCTCGCCGCCCGGCTGGCCCGGGGCGACTGCGAGGCGGTCGGCTGCACGCTCTATACCCCCGACGGTCGGGTGCAGGCCTACGGCGGGCGCTGGCAACGCCTGCTGGGGCGGGCGGTGTCGATCGGCCGGGGGCGGCTCGTGTCCGATCCGGTCGCCGCGGCCGAGGTCGAGCGCGCGCAGAATTTCATCAGCGGCGCGTCCGCCCTGATCGGCCGTCGGTTCTTCGAGGCCGTGGGCCCGATGCGCGAGGATTACTTCCTCTACTGCGAAGAGGTGGAGTGGTTCCTCCGCGGCGGCGCGCACGGGATGCGCCTGGGCTTCGCGCCGGACGCGCGTGTGCGCCATGACGCGGGCTCGACCACCGGCTCGAACCGGGCTTTCCGTGAGATGCCGAAGACGCCCATCTACCTGAACGAACGCAACCGGATCCTGCTGACCCGCGACCTGACGCCGGCGCTCGCGCCGGTGGTGGCGGCCGGTGCGGCGGGCGTGTTCCTGGCGCGGTACGGCCGGCGCGGCGCGTGGCGGCAACTCGGCTACGCCCTGGCGGGCTGGGCGGCCGGACTGCGCAATCGTCGCGGCTCCCCGGCGTGGATTCCCGCCCAGCCGGGCGCCTGAGGAAGGATCGAGGGATGGAAGCCTACTCTCTCCTGATGATCGCCGGCGCGATTGTCCTGGTGGTCGTCTGGGGCCTGATCAGCCAGCGCGCCTCCGACCGCCGCCTGGCTGCCGAAGCCCAGGCGAAGGCCGAGGCCGAAGCGGCGCTGGCCCCGCCGACACCCATGTCCTACCGGCCCGTTCCGCGCCGGATCGAGGTGGGCCGTTAGGCCTTTCGGGGCAGCAACCGGCGTCGCGCCATCGTAATCAGCTCGCCCAGCACCTCGCGTTCCATCCGCAGCACGACCGCTGCGACGACGAGGCCGCCGGCGCCGAAGGCCAGAGACAGGACGTAGTTCCCTGCCTGCAGGCTCCAGGCCGCGCCCGAGATCGCGGTGCAGCCGGCCAGGAACAAGGCAATGCGGATCAACTCGCGCCGCAGCGACAGCGCGCCTGCCCGCTGGAGCAGCCACAGCGCCACCAGCATCGCAACGATCTCGCCGCCGATGAAGCCGATCACGATCGCCTCCAGCGTGTGGAACTCCGCGTTCGCCAGCAATGCGATCGGTACGGCCACCATGCGCCCGACGTTGTTGAGCAGGATCACCATGCTGCGCCCGATGCCGTTGGCGATCGTGGTCGGCCACACGCGCAGGAAGCGGGCCGACTGCAGCGCGCCGATGAGGGCGAAGATCACAAGGGGTTGGGCGAAGCTCTTCCCGTAGAAGATCGGCGTGAAGATGGGCGCGACGAGGGCGAAACCCGCGGCGACGCCCAGGGCCATCAGTGTCGTGCGCCCTCCAAACCGGCTGGCTTCGCGCTGGAACCGCGCGGGCTCCCCGCGCGCCGCGGCGAGTTGAGGCAAGGCGGTCACCGCCAGGAACCGGATCAGCACGCCGGTGGGATAGTAGATCAGCAGGAGGATCGCGCTGTAGTGGCCGAGGGCCGTGGCGCCCAAGCTCGTGCCCACCAGCAGCCGATCGCCCTGCGATCCGATAAACAGCAGGAGACCGTTCAGGAAGAGGGGCGCCGCGAAGCGCGAGAAGCGTAGGCCTTCCTCGCGGTTCCAGGCCCAGCGGTAGGGCCGGGTCGCCGTGATGTGCGAGATGATGACCAGCAGCAGCGAGCGCACCACGAGGCCGTAGACCACCGAAGTGTGGTCGCGTGTGACGTAGGCGGCCGCCACGTTCGCGACCAGGCTGAGGACTTCGGAGACGATGATGCCGATGCTCTCGGGCCGGAAGTCGCCGTCGCGCTGAACGCGCCGGAAATCCAGATGGATGAAGCCGCCGATCAGGGGGGCCAGGCCCAGGGCCATGAGCGACCCCGCAAGTTGCGGTTCCCGGTAGAGCTGGGCCGCGAGACCGGAGAACAGCACCAGCGCCAGTCCGATGAGCAGGCCCCGCAGCGACAGGACGAACTGCACGAACCCCTGCATGCTCGGGGAATCGCCGCCGTCGTCCTGCACGAGGAAGCGGTCGCTGCCGGTGTCGCTGATGGCCTGGAAGAACTGCGACGTCAGGATCAGCATGGCCGCCAGGCCGAGTTCCTCGGCCCCGAGCAGGCGCGCCAGGATGATGAAGCGCAGCAGGGCGACGCCCTGGGCGACCATATTGGCCGCGAAGTAAGCCTTGACCCCCCGTCTCACGTCAGGTCAGCACTTGGGTTCGTCGATGCCGGCGCGCCCGCCCCACGAGGCGACAAAGTTGCCGCATCGCGCAACGTCGCCGCGCGTCCGGAGCTTGGCCTGGAACCGGGCTCCGTCGATCGTGGTGATCCTGTTGTTCCGGACTGTGGACTTCCGGGCGTCGACCAGGCTGATGCCGTTGGGACGCGAGACGTTCACCTCGTTGTTCTCGATGGTGATCCGGTCGAAGCCGCCGTCGTCGACGCCCTTGCGGACGTGGTTGAACATTCCGATGCCCTGGGTGGGGCCCTGCATCCGGTTGCCACGGATGACGACGTCGGACGTGGGCGGGAATTCGGGGCGCGACCAGAGCTGGATGCAATCGGGATGCTCGTCGCTGCGCACGCGCGTCGATTTGCAGCTATTGTTCTCGATCACGCCGTCCCAACTCTTCGACACCTGGAAGCCGTCCGAGCGCATCAGGCTGGAGGTGTTGTCCGCGACGCGGAAGCCTTTCACCCGGGTGATCACCACGCCGCTCCTGAAGCCGGTGAACTGGTTCTTCTCGACCGAGATGTCCTGGCCCACCACCACATGCAGGCCGTTGCCCTCGCCGTAGGCCCCTTCGGCGTGGCCAGGCCCGACGAACGTGGCGCCGGTCACCTTGATGTCCTTCGCGTCGTCGAAGCGGATCGCCGCGCCGAACACCTCCTGGCCGGTGTCCTTTCGCTGGCGCGGCTGGCCCAGGCGGAAGGCGCCGCCACGGATCGTGATTCCCTCGCTCTTGGTGACCTGCATGGCGACGATCGTCGCGGCCCGCGCGTCGAGCGTGAGTTCGGGGGCGAACGCCCGGCCGGCGATCCGGAAGTCGGCGTAGGTGCCGGGGCCCATCACGATGACATCGCCACCCTTCGCCTCGCTCACGACCTTCGCGAAGGTCGCGGGGGTCGCGTTGCGGACGGCCGCCAGCGCAGGCGTCGTCGGCGCCGCGATCACCAGGGCCGCAAACGCCGCGCCCAGCACCTTCCCGCCCAGAGCCTGCATTCGCCGCCACCGACTTGCGTTGAACCCGGGCGCGCCCCGATCCGCCCCCTTGCGATCGACAGTATCGGACATCCGGCGGCCTCACCATACGCGGCAGACCCGTGGGGCTTACCCCACGAAGATGCTGCTTCCAAGCAGGCTCGTCATGGAGACGCCCACCAGCACCACCTGGCCCGCCGACATCTGGATTACGGTGTCGGCGCCGTCCTGGATCACCGAGAAGGTCGTTCCGGGGTCGAGTTGCACGCGGTCGCCCTGGACGACGCTGAAGTCGAGCACGCGGTCCACGCCCGCGTCGGACGAGGAGTGGAAGATGTCGGCGCCGCCGCCGCCGGTCATGGTGTCGTCGCCGCGATCGCCCGAGACGAAGTCGGCGCCCGCGCCGCCCGCAAGCGTGTCGTTCCCCTGGCCCCCGCGCACGGTGTCGGCGCCGGATCCCCCGTCGCAGGTGTCGTCGCCGAGGTTGCCGTAGACGAGATCGCCGCCGTCGCCGCCGATCACCAGGTCGTTGTCCTTGCCGCCGACCACCCAGTCGTCCGACGGGCCGCCGTCGATGGTGTCGGCGCCCATGTTGCCGTTGATGTCGTCGAAGTCGGCGCCGCCGACGATGACGTCGTCGCCCTCGTCGCCGCGCAGGTAGTTGGCGCCGCCGGGATCGACCAGGGTGTCGGCGCCGAGACCGCCGAAGACGTCGTCGTCGCCGTCGCCGCCGTCGAGGAAATCGGCGCCCGCGCCGCCTGTCATCGTGTCGGCCCCGGCGAAGGCGCGCAGGCGATCGTCGAAGTTCGAGCCGGCGAAGCTGTCGTTGCCGGCGAACAGGCCGGCCTTGGCCGACGCGTTGTCGCCCGCGAGCACCCAGTCGCGGAACCGGGCCGCGGACTGGTCGAGGCCCGCGATGTCGTAGACCGTGCCGGCGTCGGCGCCGACGATGATGCGGTTGATGACCCCGGCCGTGGGCGGGCCGGCGGCGGCAAAGGCGAAGCCGGACCCGAACATCTGGGTCGAGACGCCGCCGAGCGTGAGGCCGATCGAGGTGGGCGTGGCGCCGGAGACCGGCGCGAGCGCCAGGGGCCCCAGGTCCAGGATGTCGAAGTCGACGCCGACGACGCCGGCCGTGAACGTGGCCATGACCACCCCCTGATCGCGCCGATGTCAGGCCTTCGACGCGGAGACGCGAATTTTCCGTCCGACGGAGCGGAAATCGCAAGACGTGTAAGCCATCGTACCGACGGAGTCGTAGTAGCTTGTATGTGGACGTCGGGTCCACGAACAGCGAAGCTCGGGGCTGAGGGGCGTTGAGACTGGGGAGCGAGATGCCGCGCAGGGGCGTGCGCTGGCTGGGCGTTCTGGCCGCCGTGGTCGTGGCGTCGTGCAGTGGCGCGCGCGGCACGGGCGGCGCGGACGGCCCGCCGACGGCGGCGGAGGCGTCGCGGTTCCTCGCCCAGGCGACCTATGGCCCCACCGACGCGGCCATCAGCCAGGTGCGGGCCGCCGGCTATTCGCAGTGGATCGACCAGCAGATGGTGACGCCGGCGCCGCGATCGCACCTGGGCGACATGGACACGACCCTCGCGGAACTGCGGCTGACCAATCCCGGCGCGACGCTGAACCCGCCCGACTTCTACGCCTCGTACTGGCGCCAGGCGGTGACCGGCCCCGACCAGCTTCGCCAGCGGATGAAGCTGGCGCTGTCGGAAATCTTCGTGATCTCGCTGGTGGATTCCAACGTCGAGTTGCGCGGGGCCAGCTCGTACTACGACATGCTGGGCCAGAACGCGTTCGGCAACTTCCGCACGCTGCTGGAGCAGGTGACGCTGCATCCGATGATGGGCGTCTACCTGACCTGGCTGGGCAACCAGAAGGAAGATCCGGCGACCGGCCGCAATCCGGACGAGAACTACGCCCGCGAGGTCATGCAACTGATGACGATCGGGGTCAGCCAACTGAACCCGGACGGCACGGTGCGGACCGACGTCTCCGGGCGCCCGCTGCCGACCTATACCGCCGCCGACATCAGCGGGCTGGCCAAGGTGTTCACCGGCTACAGCTACTACGCGCCTACGCCCAACGCCGGGACCTTCCGGGGTGGCAGCCGCCAGACCAACGACGCCACCGTGCGCTCGATGATCCCCTATCCGCAGTTCCACTCGACGAGCGCCAAGAGCTTCCTGGGGGTGACGATCCCGGAAAGCACGACGCCGGACCCGCAGGGCGACCTGAAGATCGCGCTCGACACCCTGTTCAACCACCCGAACGTCGGGCCGTTCATCGGCCGGCAACTGATCCAGCGGCTGGTCACCAGCAACCCGAGTCCGCAGTACGTCGGACGGGTGGCGGCGGTGTTCAACAACAACGGCAAGGGCGTGCGCGGCGACATGGCGGCCGTGGTCCGCGCGATCCTGCTCGACCCCGAGGCGCGGGCCGTGGGCAACGGCGTCAACGACGGCAAGCTGCGCGAGCCGGTGGTGCGCCTGGCCAACTGGGCGCGGGCGTTCGGCGCCGCCTCGGCCAGCGGCGACTGGGCGATCACGTCCACCAGCGGCAACACCTCGCTCGGCCAGTCGGCGCTGACGGCGCCGTCGGTGTTCAACTTCTTCCGGCCGGGCTATTCGCCGCCCAACACGCGGGTCGGCGACGCCGGGCTGGTGGCGCCGGAGGCCCAGATCGTCGACGAGGTGACCGTCGCCGGCTACCTGAACACCATGCAGTCGGCGATCGACGGCGGCATCGGCACGTCGCGCGACGTGCGCTCGGCGTATGCCGCCGAGATCGCGGTGGCGAGCGACGCCAACGCCCTGGTCGACCGGATGGACCTCCTGCTGCTGAACGGCCGAATGTCGCCGGGCCTGCGCGGCCGCATCGCCGGCGCGGTGGGGGCGATCAACGTGTCG
>NZ_JAEUMO010000043.1 GCF_016793285.1 Phenylobacterium sp. | reverse complement strand
GCAGGACCGGGGAGTCGCCGGCGAGCGCGGCGCGTTCGAAGGTCTCGCGGATGCCGCGGATGAAGTCCTGCAGGCGCGAGGGGGCCAGCGCGAGCTGCTTCTCGTCGCCGGCGCCCACCAGGGCGTCGGCGAAGGCGTTCTCCCACTCGGCCGAGAGCGTGACGATCGGCAGCGCGCCGTCGTCGCCGCGGTAGGCGTAGCAGAGCTGGCGGGCGAGCTTGGCGCGGACCTGCTCGACCAGCAGCGTGATCGAGCTGGTGTGCGGCGCGGCCTCGCCGATGCCTTCCAGGATGGCGCCCAGGTCGCGGATCGAGACCCGCTCGCGCAGCAGCGCCTGCAGCACGCGCACGACCGTCGTGGCGGTCACCACGTTGGGGATCAGGTCCTCGGAGAGCTTCTTCTGCTCGGCCGGCAGGTCGCGGATCAGCTTCTGGACCTCGGCGTAGGTGAGCAGGTCCGGCATGTTCTCCTTGAGGATCTCGGTCAGGTGCGTGGTGAGCACGGTGGCCGGGTCGACGATGGTGTAGCCGCGGAACGTGGCCTCCTCGCGCATGGCGTCGTCGATCCATGTGGCGGGCAGGCCGAACGCCGGCTCCTTCACGTGCTCGCCGGGCAGGTCCACCTGGCCGCCGCGCGGGTCCATGGCCATGAGCTGGCCGATGCGCACCTCGCCCGAGCCGGCCTCCATTTCCTTGATCCTGAGCGCGTAGCCCATCGAGGCCAGGCGCATGTTGTCCAGGATGCGGACCGACGGCATCACGAAGCCGAAGTCGGCGGCCAGCGTGCGCCGCAGCGCCTTGATCTGGTCGGTGAGCCGGCGGCCCTCCAGGTCGTTGATCAGCGGCAGCAGGCCATAGCCGAGTTCGATCTTGATCTCGTCGATCGCCAGGGTCTGCGAGATCGGCTCCTCGACGTCCTCCTGCGGGGCGGCGGCCTCGATGACGACCGGCTCTTCCTTCTTGTTCGCGCGGCGCCACGCCAGCATCCCCGCGCCGACCGAGACGGCGGCGAACGGGATGATCGGCATCCCCGGGATGATGGCCAGCACGCCCGAGGCGGCCGCCACCATGCCCAGGCTGATCGGGTTGGTGGCGAGCTGGGTGACCAGCGCCTGGTCGGCCGAGCCTTCGACGCCGGCCTTCGACACCAGGAAGCCCGCGGCGATCGAGATGATCAGGGCCGGGATCTGCGAGACCAGGCCGTCGCCGATCGACATGATGGTGTAGGTCGAGAACGCCTGGCCGATCGGCACGCCATGCTGCAGGACGCCGATCAGGATGCCGCCGACGATGTTGATCGCCAGGATCACCAGGCCGGCGACGGCGTCGCCGCGGACGAACTTCGAGGCGCCGTCCATGGCGCCGAAGAAGGTCGATTCCTGCTCCAGCTCCTTGCGGCGCTTCTTGGCCTCGTCCTGTTCGATCAGGCCGGCCGACAGGTCGGCGTCGATCGCCATCTGCTTGCCGGGCATCGAGTCGAGGGTGAAGCGCGCCGCGACCTCGGCGATCCGCCCCGAGCCCTTGGTGATGACGACGAAGTTCACCACCACCAGGATCGCGAACACGATCAGGCCGATGGCGAAGTTGCCGCCCATCATCAGCTTGCCGAACGCCTCGATGACGTGCCCGGCCCCGTGGGCGCCCTCGTGGCCGTGGCCGAGGATCAGCCGGGTGGTCGTGATGTTCAGCGCGAGCCGGTACAGCGTCGCCACCAGCAGCACGGTCGGGAACGCCGTGAAGTCGAGGACCCGCTTCATCAGGATCGCGGTCATCAGGATCAGGATCGACGAGGCGAGCGAGATCGAGAGGAACACGTCCAGCAGGAAGGACGGGATCGGCAGGATCATCAGCACGACGACGCCGATCACGCCGACGGCGAGGAGCACCTCGCCGCGCGACAGCCAGCCCACCACGTCGCGCGCGGTGGGGGCGTTCGAGACGCGTGGTGTGCTGACGTCGGTCATCGGGAACTCAGGCCGCGCTGGCGCCCATCTGCGGCGCCGGCACCGCGACGCCCGCCTCGGTGTACTCCTTCAGCTTGTTGCGCAGCGTCCGGATCGAGATGCCGAGGATGTTGGCGGCGTGCGTGCGGTTGCCGAAGCAGTGCTCCAGCGTCTCCAGGATCAGCGTCTGCTCCATCTCGGCGACCGTCTGGCCGACGAACGAACGCGTGGCCGTCTCGGCGGCCGCGGCGGCGGCCTGGGCCGTGCGGGCGCCCGCGTCGGCCGGCGCCAGGGGCTGGCCGTCGGGCAGGCGGATGGCGGTCTCGTCGATCTCGGGGCCGACCGTGAGCAGCACCGCGCGGTGCATGGCGTTCTCGAGTTCGCGCACGTTGCCGGGCCAGCGGTGGGCGGCCAGGCGGCGCCGGGCTTCGGCCGACAGCGGCCTGTCGGCCACGCCGTTGGCGGCGGCGTACTTCTTCGCGAAGAACTCCGCCATCGCGAGCACGTCGCCCGGACGTTCGCGCAGCGGCGGCAGGCGCAGGTTCACGACGTTCAGGCGGTAGAGCAGGTCCTCGCGGAAGGTCCCGTCCTTCACGGCCTGGGCCAGGTCGCGGTTCGAGGTGGCGAGGATGCGGATGTCGACCCTGACCGGCTTGGCGCCGCCGACGCGGTCGATCTCGCGCTCCTGGATGGCGCGCAGCAGCTTGGCCTGCAGGCGCGCGTCCATCTCGCTGATTTCGTCCAGGAGGAGGGTGCCGCCGTTGGCTTCCTCGAACTTGCCGATGCGCCGCGCCATGGCGCCGGTGAAGGCGCCCTTCTCGTGGCCGAACAGTTCGCTCTCGAGCAGGTTCTCCGGGATCGCGGCGCAGTTGACGCTGATGAACGGGCGGCTGGAGCGGCGAGACTTCTGGTGGACGTAGCGGGCCACCACTTCCTTGCCCGAGCCGCTCTCCCCGGTGATCAGGATCGAGGCGTCGGACGGGGCGACCTGGTCGGCGAGCTGGATCACCGCCTGCATCGACGGGTCGCGCACCACCATCGGGCGGTTGTCGTCGCTGACGGCGCTCAGGACCGCCGCGATCAGCTCGGCTTCCGGCGGCAGCGGGATGAACTCCTTCGCGCCGGCGCGGATGGCGTCGGCCGCCCGCTTCGGGTCGGCGGCGATGCCGCAGGCCACCACCGGCACATGGATCCGTTCCAGCTCGTTCGAGGCGATCAGCCCCGCGATGTCGAGGTCATAGTCGACCATCAGCAGGTCCGCGCCCTGGCCGGCGCGCAGCGCGTGCGTGGCGGCCTCCGTGTTCTCCACGTGGCTGACCTTGGCGCCCGCGCTCATCGCCATCTTCACGGCGGTGGAGAGCTGTCCGCTCAGTTTTCCGACGACCAGAAGCCGCATTCCCGTAACTCCCTCGCACGCTCAGGCTCAGGCCTGAGAGTCGCCGTCCTTGATGATTTCCGTCATGGTCACGCCCAGCCGCTCGTCGACGATCACGACCTCGCCGCGCGCCACCAGGCGGTTGTTCACGTAGATGTCGATCGCCTCGCCGACCTTGCGGTCCAGCTCCAGCACCGAGCCCTGGCTGAGCTGCAGGAGCTGCGCCACCGACATGGTCGAACGGCCGAGCACCGCCGAGATCGCCACCGGCACGTCGAAGACGGGCGCCAGGTCGCCGGCGGTCTTGTCCTCGCCGATGGATTCGGCCAGCGCCCCTTCCTCCGGGGCGAACTCGTCGAGTTTCAGGTCGTCTTCCGACATGGTCCTAGCTTTCTGAACCGGGGATCAGGGGCTCGGCGTGGAGGCCCTCGGCGGCGAGCGCCGCCGTGAGGGTCTGGGCCACGCGCTCGGCGGCCGCGGCCGGGTCGAACGCGGCCTGGCCGTCGCCGAAGTCGAGGGTGAAGGCGTGGGGGCCGAACGCGCCGTCGGGCTTGACCATCACGGCGCCCTCGAAGCCCAGGTTGCGGGCGGCCTCTTCCAGCACGCCCTTGAGCGTGTCGGCCAGCGCGGGGTCGGCCGAGACCACCAGGCGCGGGCTGGCGTCGATCTCGCGGGCCAGGGTCTCGAGCGCGGCCAGGACGGGCGCTTCGGGAAACCGGGTCAGGGCCGCATCGGCGATGGCGCGGGCGCAGGCGATGGCGAGCGCCGCCGAGCCCTGCCGGTGTTCGTGCGCGACCTCGGCGAGGCGCGGCAGCGCCTGGCCGCAGGCGGCGGCGATCTGCGCCAGCGCGTTGGCCTGCTGGGCCGCGACGGAGGCCAGGGCTGCGCGCTCGCCCTCGGCGCGGGCGGCCGCGCGGATCTGCTCGACCTCGTCGGCCGGGAACAGGCGCTTCGGACGCGGCGAGGCGACGGCCACCCCGCCGCCGGCGTCGAACTCGGTGTCGAAGCTGAATTTCGCGTGCGCTTCCGACATCAGTAGACGAGCTCGTCGTCGGAGTTGGCGCCGGCCAGCATGATCTCGCCCTTGTTGGCGAGGTCCTTGGCGACCTGGACGATGGTCATCTGGGCCTGGTCGACGTCGCGCAGGCGGACGGGGCCCATGCTCTCCATGTCTTCGCGCATGATCTTCGAGGCGCGTTCCGACATGTTGGAGAAGAACATTTCGCGCAGGCTGTCCGAGGCGCCCTTCATGCCGAGCGCCAGTTGGTCCTTCTCGACCGAGCGCAGCAGCGTCTGCACGCCGCCCGGATCCAGCTTCGACAGGTCCTCGAACACGAACATGAGGGCCCGGATGCGTTCGGCCGCCTCGCGGTTGCGTTCTTCCAGCGCGGTGATGAAGCGGCTCTCGGTCTGGCGGTCGAAGGCGTTGAAGATGTCGGCCATCATCTCGTGGCTGTCGCGCTTGGACGTCCGCGCCAGGTTCGACATGAACTCGTTGCGCAGCGTCAGCTCGATCTTGTCCAGGATCTCCCGCTGCACCGGCTCCATGCGCAGCATCCGCATGACGCACTCCAGCGCGAAGTCCTCGGGCAGCGAGGCCAGCACGCGCGCGGCGTGCTCGGACTTGATCTTCGAGAGCACCACCGCGACCGTCTGCGGGTATTCGTTCTTCAGGTAGTTCGCGAGCACGGCCTCGTTCACGTTGCCGAGCTTGTCCCACATGGTGCGGCCCGCCGGACCGCGGATCTCCTCCATCAGGGCGTCGACCTTCTCGCCCGGCATCATCGAGGTCAGCAGCTTCTGGGTCTGTTCGAACGACCCCATGATCGAGCCCGTGCCGGCGGCGCCTGAGACGAATTCGACCAGCAGGTCTTCGACCACCTGGGCGGTGACGTTGCCGAGGCTGGCCATGGCCTGGGAGATCTCCTTGATCTCCTCCTCGTCGAGGCTCTGCCAGACGTGGGCGTGCTCCTCGCCGAGCGCCAGCAGCACCACTGCGCACTTCTCCGCGCCGCTCAGGCGCGAGACGTCGACGATGTTCTTGGAGTTCGCGCGCGGGGCCATCAGTTCGTCTCATGCAGCCAGCCGCGGAGGATCGCGACCGACTCGGCGGGGTGGTGTTCCACGAACTCGGCGACCTTCTTGACCGAGCTCACGCGGACCGGGCCATCGACGCGGGACATGTCCATGCGGGCGCCGTCTTCCCCCGGCCCGGTCAGGGCGGCGACGGGCGACATGCTGCCGTCCGCCGCGATGGCCATCTGCTGGCCGTCCGGAGTGACCATGATGCGGGTCACCGGGGGCGGGCCGGCCGTCTGCGGCGCGCCCTTCTTGCCCTTCTTGCCGCCGCCCCCGCCACCGCCGCCGACCAGGGGGCGGGCGACGAAGAAGATCATCAGGATCCCGACGATCGCCAGCACGGCCAGTTCGACGGCGCGCATGATGTCGTTCTTGTCGAAGCCCATCAGCGGGTTGGTCGCCTCGACCCCGCCTTCGTCGGCGACGGTCGGGAAGCGCACGTTGATGACGCTGATCTGGTCGCCGCGGTCCTGGTTGAAGCCCACGGCCGAGCGCACCAGTTGCTCGATCTGCTGCATCTCCTGGGCCGAGCGCGGCGTGTAGGCGCCGGGCTTGCCGTCCTTGCCGGGGGCGCCGGTCGCGCCGTCGACGGCGACGGCCACCGAGAGGCGCTTCACCGTGCCCGGCTCCTCGACCTTCGTCGTGACGGTCTTGGAGATCTCGTAGTTGGTGGTCGAGTCGGTGCGGCCGCTGGTGGACGAGTTGTTGTTCTCGTCCGAGCCCGAGCCGCCGGGGATGTTGGCGGCCACCGAGGCGGCGCCCGAGCCGGCGGAGTCGTTCTCGCGGGCGTTCTCTTCGGCCGTAGATTCCGAACGGATCACCTGGCCATCGGGATCGAACTTCTCTTCCTGCGTCGTGACGCGGGCCAGGTCGAGGTCGGCGGTGATGTTCACCCGGGCCTTGCCGGCGCCGACGATCCCCTCGACGAGGGTCTTCACCTGCTTGGCGATGCGCTGCTCGACCTCGGACTTGCGGCCGTCGGCCTCGGCGGCCATGCCGGTGTCGCCGCCCGAAAGCGTCTTGGCGTGCTGGTCCACGACGGTCACGCGGTCGGGCTTCAGGTTCGGCACTGCGCCGGCGATCAGGTTCTGGATGGCGCGGACCTGGTCGGCGCCCGGCTCGCGGCCGCCGATCGCGATGGTGACCGCTGCGCTGGGCTGCTCGGCCTCCTCCTCGAACAACTGGCGCTTCGGCAGCACCAGATGCACGCGGGCCGAGGAGATGCCGTCGAGGCTGCGGATGGTGCGCGCCAGTTCGCCCTCCAGGGCGCGCTGGCGGTTCAACTGCTGGACGAAGTCGGTCTGGCCCAGCGCATTGGCTTCGTCGAAGATCTCGTAGCCGACCGAGCCCGCGGTCGGCAGGCCCTTGCCTGAGAGCATCAGGCGGGTCGACGCCACCTCGTCGCGCGGCACCAGGATGGTCGAGCCGTCGCCTTTCACCTCGTACTTCACGCCGGCCTGGTCCAGCGCGGTGGTGATGGAGCCGGCTTCCTTCAGGTCCAGGTTCGAGTAGAGCAGGGCCTTGGGCTGGCCGAGGTTCATGAAGATCGCGGCGAACACGGCCACCAGGCCCGCGCCGATGCCCAGGATCGCGGCCAGGCGGCCGATCCCGAACTTCTGCACCATGGCCGTGAACTGGTTCAAACCGTCCGCCCCCGTCAACGCAAGGGCGCGCCGACTCAACGCGACCCCGCCCCCTCTGGTAGGCAGGAATTTCCCAGTCCTTGGTTAAGGCTGCGTTTAAGCGGCGCCGTGGCGGCCTCGCAGGTCAACGTGCCGCAGGGCGACGGCGTGGGCGGCGAGGCCGGCCCGCCGCTAGCGGCTCCACGGCTCCAGCGCCCCGTTCATGGCGAGCAGCACCGCGAACGCCGTGTAGATCGCCACGGTCATCGTGAAGAACACCTTGCGGCCGACCGTCCACGAATCGACGCGGCGGCCGCCCTGCCAGACCGCCGGCAGCGCGGCGATCGTGACCAGCGTCAGCGCCGCCGCCACCAGGGCCGAGGCCGAAGCGGTGATCACCAGGGGCCCAGGCCAGCCGTACATGATCGCCTGGATGTCCGAGGCGTTGGCGCCGAACGCGGCGAACAGCAGCAGCGCCGCGATCCACAGGCCCGCCTGGATGTTCTGCACCAGGGCGGCGCGCGCCTGGATCTGGTTCTGCCGCAGCTCGCGCCGGTTGCGCAGCGCCAGGCCGATCAGCGTGGTCGCCGCCGCGAGGGCGCTCAGGGACGCCATGAACGCCAGCGTCGTCGGCCGCTCGGTGAACGGCGCCCGGATCAGGGTCTCGGTGTTGCTCCAGGGCTGGAAGCTCGTCGCGCGGCCGTCCCTGACGTGGAACGCGACGCGCTCCTCGTCCTGGGCGGCGATGAAGCGGCCGTCGCTCACCGGGCCCTCCGGCACGAACGCCTTGCTCTCGCCGCCGCGGGTGATCAGGAGGCGCCCGCCGTTGGTCACCGCGACGTCGGCGCCCCCGATCAGCAGGTTGACGAAGCCCTCCAGGCCGCCGTGCGCGCGGCGCGTCGTCAGGTAGTAGCCGCCGAAGGTGTCGGCCGCGTCGGCCAGCTCCCGTGCGCCCGGCCGGGGGAAGGTCGCCGGCGGCGCGTAGAAATGGCGCACGATCGCCTCGGGCAGGGGGCCGGCCACCTCGCGGCCGGTTTCCGTGTTGGTGGTGACGAAGACGCCCAGGCCGAGGTCCGGCACGAGCGTCATGTTCGACATGAAGGCGATCGTTGCGCCCAGGTGGCCATAGCCCTTGTGGTCGCCCGGCAGGTCCATGGTCATGAAGCCGTGGGCCCAGCCGTTGATCCCCGTCGGCATCTTGCGCAGGGGGCTGCGGAACGCCTGCGCCGTCTTCGGCCCGAACACCGTGACGCCGTTCCAGCTCCCGTCGCCCAGCAGCATCAGCATGTAGCGGCTCATGTCGCCGGCGGTGGACGAGGCCGCGCCGGCGGGGGCGATCTGGCCGATGTACTCGTAGTCGTCGGGCATGAAGCCGGCGCTGCGCCAGCCATAGCCCTGGGCGACGTCGTCGCGCAGGTCGGCCGGCATGGCCGCGGGCAGGCCGCGGCGCTCGTCGCGCGGCTCGCGGAAGGTGGTGTGCCGCATGCCCAGCGGGACGAAGATCTCCTCCTCGGCCTTGCGCTCGAAGCTCTTGCCCGAGCCGTAGGCCGCCGCCGCGCCCGCCAGGGCGGCGCCGTAGTTGGAGTAGCTGGAGAGCCGCCCGGGCTCGCGCACCCGGCCAGGGCGTTCCTGGCGCAGGTAGAGGTCCAGCGGGCGGACGCGGCGCGGATCGCGCTCGAAGAGCTGGCCCAGCGCCCGGTCCTCGAAGCCCGAGGTGTGGTCCATGAGGGTCGCCACCGTCACCCGGTTCGCCTTGCCGGGCAGGCGCACCTTGTCGGGCAGGTAGAGGTTCACCGGCGCGTCCAGCCGGATGCGCCCGGCCTCCGCCTCCTTCATCAGCAGGATCCAGGTGAAGGTCTTCGAGATCGAGCCGATGCGGAACAGGCTGCGGTCGGGATCGACGGGCTTGCGCGGGTTCAGGGTCGCGAAGCCGTAGCCCTTCTTCAGGATCACCTGGCCGTTCTGGACCACCGAGACCGAGGCGCCGGCCACATGCTCGCGCCCCATCGCGTCGGCCATCCAGCCGTCGACGAAGGCCTCGAGTTCGGCGGGGTTCAGCGCCTGGCCCGTCGCGAGGCGCGCGCCGTTGGCCAGCCGCGGCAGGTTCGCCACCGTCGGCGCGGCGCCCGCCACGGCGGGGCCGGCAGGCGCCTTCGATGCCGCGGGCGGCGTGGCGCGCGAGGCGGCGGGCCGCGCGGGCGGCGCCTTGGGCCGGACCTGCGCGTAGGGCAGCGGGGCCTTTGGCAGCGCAGCCTCCTGCGCCGTCGCGGTCGGCGCGATCAGCATCGCGAGCGCCGCCAGGACCGCCTTGCCGAGGCTCCGTATCAAGGGCCGAACTCCACGCCGGTTGATCTTCGACCATATCACCTCGGTTGAGTCGCGAAGCCCGTCCCGCGCCATCGCGCTCTCGGTGCGACGACTTGGCCGCACCCCTCACGGGCGAGCGGTCTGGAATGCCTGGCCGAACACGGTATTCTCGACCATGCCCCTTCGGGTGGAGGCTGGGATGCGTCTGAAGTCTGTGATCGTCGCCGCGACCGCGGCCGCCGCGCTGGCCGCGCCGGCCCAGGCCGCGAGCCATTTCCGGAACGGCAGCTTCGAGGACGGCTTCACCGGCTGGGTCGCGAACGAAGACCAGACCTTCATCGTCGGTCAGGCCTACCACCGCGACGAGAACGGCGACCCCGACAACTGCCCCGGCGACGCGGGCGCGGAGTCGCCTTGCCCCTACATGCCGACCGGCGGCGACTTCATGGGCATGCTGCAGGCCAACGACACCGACGAGGCGGTCCTGCTCAGCCAGACCTTCACGACCGGCGCGGGCGGCGCGACCTTCGCGGGCGACGCCGCGTTCCTGGGCGAGGACTACCTGCCCTGGAACGACTCGGCCTTCGTCCGCATCTACCGCCTGGGCGGCGGCGAGCTCACGACCTTCGCGGACGATCCGGTCGAGCTGTTCTTCTCCAGCATCGCCATGACGGGCGACTGGGGCGCCACCGAGTGGACCCACTTCTCGCTGCGCCTGGGGCCGGGCACGTATCGTGTCGAGGCCGGCGTGACCGACGTCAACGACGACCGCGAGCCCAGCGTCCTCTTGGTCGACAACTTCTCGCTGACGCCCGAGCCTGCGACGTGGGCGATGATGATCGGCGGCTTCTTCGGCCTGGGCGTCATGCTGCGTCGCCGGCGCGCCGTCGCGGCCTGGTCCTAGTTGGCTTTCGGCGCCGCTTCGAACGCGTACAGCGGCAGCATCGGGCGCAGTTCCGGGCCCACCCATACCTGCGGTTCCGACGGCGGGCTCATCTTCTCGGCGATTTCGCGCACGCGCACGCACTCGCGCGTCGCCGACGCCAGCCCCGAAAAGTCCCTCGACAGCGGCATCGACGAGAGGAAGCAGTCGTCGAAGTAGGGATACTTGTTGTCCTGGCCACAGCCGAACGAGGTGCGGTCGGGCCGGGCCGCCGTGAGCACCATCCGGTTGGGCTTCGCCAGCGTGGGCACGAAGACGCCCGAGAAGCAGGCCGAGATCACCACCACGGTCGGGCGCTTGCCGCAGGCCTGGTCCAGCATCGAGGCCAGCATCCCGGGACGCAGGATCCCCTGGTCCAGTTGCGCCCCCTGCGGCGCGCCGTGGGAGGTCATGTAGAACAGGCAGCCGCCCTGGGTGCGGCCGGCCAGGTCGACCATGGCGTTGTAGATGCCCTGCGGCTCGGACTTCTCGGGCCGCGTGTCCTTGTAGCGCTCGGGACGCACCGAGAACTGGCGGATGTTCTGCGGCTGGAATCCGGCGCGGGCGAGCGCATAGGTCACGTCGCGCCGGGCGTTGTCGAAGGCTTCGGACGGGCCGCCGTCGTGCGCGTGCCAGTCGCCGGCGACCACCACCGCCGACCAGTCCGAGAACGCCGCCGCCTGCGCCGCGCCGGCCGCCGTCGCCAGCCAGAGACCGGCGAGGAGGGCCGAGAGGCGGGCAGCCCAGCGGCGCATCACTTGTACTTGGCGAACGGCGTCGGGATCGCGGTGCCGGTGGCCTTGGCCAGCGTGCGGCCCTCCGGATCGAACAGCTCGCCCTCGGTGAAGGCGACCTGGCGGCCCCACTTCACGACCTTGCCGACCGCCCGGATCTTCCCGGGCTGGCCCGGCCGGAAGAAGGTCGTCTTCATCTCCAGCGTCGGCGCCACCGCCGTCATGCCCGAGGCGACCATGCAGGCGACGCTCATGGCCTCGTCCAGCATGGCGCACAGGTAGCCGCCCTGGATCTGCTTCATGGGATTGAGCAGGAGTTCGGCCTTGGCGTCGAACTCGACCTCGACCGACTTGTCCGCCTGGCTGACCGAGACCATGCGGAAGCCCAGGGTCTGCGACCCGGTCGGCTGGTTCTTGGTGCGCAGGAACCGCGCGAGGATCGCCTCGTCGGTGAGGGCTTCGGGCTCACTGGCGACGTCGGTCATGCAGCCTACTTCTTCCGGAACTGATCCAGGGAGACGACCGTGGCTTCGCCCTTGGGGGCGGGCTCTTCGGTCTTGGCCTCGGCGTCCTTGGCCGCCGGGGCGGCGGCCTTGGTCTCGGCCGGCGCGGCGGGCGGCGGCTCGAACTGCAGCAGGAACTGCACCGAGGGGTCGTAGAAGCGGGTGATGGCGGCGTAGGGGATCGAAAGCCGCTTGGGCTGCCCGCCGAACTGCAGGGTCACCGAGAAGAAGGTCTCGCCCGGGGCGAGGTCCCAGTACTGGTGCTGCAGGACGATGGTCATCTCGTCCGGGTACTTGCCCAGCAGGTCCTGCGGGCCCGAGACGCCGGCCGCGTCGGTCTTGAAGGTGATGTAGAAGTGGTGCGACCCGGGCAGGCCCTCGGGCGCGGCGGCGCGCTTCAGCGCGGCCTTGGCGACGCCCCGGAGCGCGTCCTGCGCTAGGGCCTCGTAGTTCATCAGATCCTGGACCGGCGGATCCTGCGCCATACCTGCTCCAAACAAGCGAACACACGGAAGGTAGCGTGTGCAGGAGGCTGCGCAAGGGAAGACAAGAGAGGGAGAAGTGGAGGGGTTCTGTTGCCAGGCCCCCTCCGAGCCCCGCCTAAGGATCTGAACCCCTAGGACTTGGTTCGGATGTTACCGGACCGCATTACGCAGCCAGGCGAACTTCCTCAGCGAAGTTATCGTTCGCATTTAGTTTAAGACCCGGAACGGTGGGTCAAGCCGAGAGAAAGCAACGCCTTTACACGTCTGTCGATGCTGATCGGCCCCGCACTCCCCGGCGATAACCCGGAAGGATTTTGGTGGAGCCGCCGGGAATCGCACCCGGGTCCAGTCCGCTTATTATGCGCGCGTTTATCTCCATAGTCGGGCGAACCCGACGGCTCACATATAGGGCCTCGGGCGTCGGAAAACAAACGACTGCGAGCGCGTGCGCCGCTCGCGAAGCGCGAACGGCGGGGCGGATTTCGCGGACGGCCACCGATCGTTCGTGGGCGGACTCACGGCCTGCGGGCGCGGTTCGCTAGCCTTGCGTCAGTCGTTTTCGCAGGAGCTTTCCATGGGCAATCTGATGCATGCGGGCCGGGCGCTGGCCACCGATCTTCTTCCCACCATCGTCTTTGCGATCCTCCTCGCCCTGCACGTGGACGTCCGGGTCGCGACGGCGGTCTCCGTGGCGATCAGCATCGGCCAGATCGCGCTCATGCTCGTGATGAAGAGGCCCGTGGCGCCGCTGCAGTGGGCGAGCCTCGGCCTCGTGATCGTGTTCGGCGCGGCGGGCGTCCTCACCAACGACGCGCGCTTCCTGATGGTCAAGCCCACGCTGATCTACCTGATCGTCGGCGCGGTGATGCTCAAGCGCGGCTGGATGCTGCGCTACCTGCCGCCGATGGCCCAGCAGCACGGCGCGGCCGCGCAGATCGCCATGGGCTACGTCTGGGCGGGCCTGATGTTCGTGACCGCGGTCGCGAACCTCGTCGTCGCGGTGTGGTTCCAGCCGCAGTGGCCGCTGTTCCTCGCGACCTTCCCGACGGGCTCGAAGATCGCGCTGTTCGTGACGCACTACCTCATCGTTCGCCACTGCTCGATCCGCGGCTTCAAGGCCGAAGCCGAGGCGCAGGCGGCGGCCCAGGCGGCGGCTCAGCCGGCCTGACCGGCGACGGGTCGGCGGGCGCCGCGGCGTCCGCCGGCGCGCCTTCCTGCCCGGGCGGCGGTTGGCGCGCGTCGGGGTTCTGCTTCAGCCGGCCGTGGGAGGCCAGCAGGTCGTCGTAGGCGCCCCTGGCGTTCGCGAAGTCGGCCTTGCCGCGGAACAGGACGTCGAACCGGGGGTCGTGGCCCATCGCGGCCGCCAGCACCGGCTCCAGCACATCGGCGGCCTCGCCCACCTCGGCGGGGTCACAGGCGCGATGCAGGGTGGTCGAACGGCCGGGCGTCACCAGGGTGATGTCGTAGGCGGTGCCCTCCACGCAGATCGCCTCCGCCGCGCCGGACTCGACGACCCGCACGTCGCGCGGCGAGCGCCAGACCGGCAGGCCCTTCAGCGCCTGGAACCGCTGCGCCGAGCCCGCGGGCAGCTTGCGGTCGAAGCCCATCCGCCGCCCGATCCCGGCCTCGCAGCAGGCCAGGCCCGCGCGGGCCTGGACGAAGGCGTCGCCGTCCGAGCGCACCGTCACCCGGGTCACCGTCTGGCGCACGGTGTTCGACGGCCGGGTCCAGACCTCCAGGATCATCTCGTCGCCGCGCGCCAACTGCCATTGCAGCGGCATCAGACCCCACAGGCGATAGGTGGACGCCTCGACGCCGTTGTCGGGCTTCACCAGTTGCTCGGCGCTGCGGATCCGCCGCCCGCCCAGCGGATCGGCTTCCTCGGGGACCTTCGGGCGCTTGTCGTCCCACCAGCTCATGGGTTCGGGCGCGGGAAAGGGCCAGGCCTCGACCTCGGTGATCGGCGCGCCCTCTGGCGGGCCCGTGACCTTCTTCCTGCCGATCGGCAGGGCCTGGGCCGGCGCGGCCAGGGCGACGACGCAGGCGAGCGTGAGAAGACGCGCAGACACGGTGGGAAATCAGCAGGCCCCCGCGGCGGTTCCGTCTAGAAGACCTCGACGCCCCGCGACAGCGAGAGCACGCCGGTGCGCGAGACCTCGACCAGGCCCAGCGGCCGCATCAGGTCCACGAACTTGTCGACCTTGCTGGAGGCGCCGGTCAGCTCGAACACGAAACTCTCGTGCGTCGTGTCGATCACCTTGGCGCGGAAGATGTCCGAGACGCGCAGCGCCTCGACCCGCTCCACGCCCGTGCCGCGCACCTTCACCAGCGCCAGCTCGCGCTCGATGCCGTTCGGGTCGCGGGTGACGTCCTGCACGTGCCGCGTCGAGACCATCTTCTGCAACTGCGCCTCGATCTGCGAGAGCACCTGCGGCGTGCCGCGCGTGACGATGGTGATGCGGCTGGTGTGGGCGCTGCCGTCGGTCTCGGCCACCGTCAGGCTGTCGATGTTGTAGCCGCGCGCCGCGAACAGCCCGACCACGCGGTGCAGCACGCCCGGCTCGTTGTCCACCAGCACCGCGAACGTCGCGCGGCTCTCCTCCTGCTCCTTGTGGGCGAGGTCATAGACGGAGGCGGGCTGTTGGTCGGTCATGGTCGGTGAAGTCCCCGGCGAGTCCGGGGTCAGGTGTCACAGGATGGCCGCGCCCGCAACCTGCGGGCTAAGCTCGGCGCAACGGGAGAAACGCCATGAACCTCGACCTTCGCGGCAAGACGGTGCTGATCACCGGCGCGTCCAAGGGCATCGGCGCGGCGGCGGCGGAGGTGTTTGCGGAGGAGGGGTGTGACCTGATCCTTGCGGCGCGCTCCGGCGAGGCGCTGGAGCAGTTGTGCGGGCGGCTGCGCGGGCAGCATCAGATCCAGGCCCGCGCGATCCCGACCGACATCCGCGATCCGGACCAGCTCAAGGCGCTGGCCGAAGCAGGCCGGGACATCGATGTCCTGGTGAACAACGCCGGCGACATCCCCGGCGGCACGCTGGACGCCGTCGATGAGGAGAAGTGGCGGCACGCCTGGGAGCTGAAGGTCTTCGGCTACATCAACCTCACGCGGGCGATCTATGCCCACATGAAGGCCCGCGGCTCGGGCGTGATCATCAACGACATCGGCGCGGCGGGCGAGCGGATGGACGCGGGCTACATCGCCGGCTCCACCGGCAACGCGGCGCTCTACGCCTTCACCCGCGCGCTGGGCGGCAGGTCGCTGCGCGACGGCATCCGCGTCGTGGGCGTGAGCCCGGGCCCGGTCGAGACCGACCGCATCGTCACGCTGATGAAGACCGCCGCGGCGCGGCGCTTTGGCGACGAGGGCCGCTACCGCGAGCTGATGGCCAGCTACCCGCTGGGCCGACCCGCCCGGCCCCGCGAGATCGCCGACCTGATGGCGTTCCTGGCCTCGGACCGCAGCGCCTACACGACCGGCGTGGTCTTCACCGTCGACGGCGGGATCAGCGCCTCGCCCGGATAGCGCGATACGTGATCGTGGTTCCGCGGCCACACCCGCCGGCCAAGGTGGTTGCGCCCGAAACTATCGCTTCCCGGCGCGCCGGGGCCGGTGTATCCGCCCCGGCCTCGAAGGAGAGACCCGTGTTCAACCGCCCTATCAGCAAGCCGCTCGCCAGCGCCAACGACCGCCAGGTCGAGGGTCTGAGCACGTGCGCGTGGGAGGTCGGTTCGGCTTAGGTCTCAGCTTCGAGGTCTGTGTAGCGAAGAACCCCTCCCGGCCCGGCCGCGGAGGGGTTCTTCGTTTCGGAAGGACGCTTCGCCCGCCGCGGGGGGCCGGGAGGGACGTGGAAGTTCCAGGAGAGTGTCCGATGAGCGGATTTGAAGTGATCGAAAGCGATGCGGGGCTGATCAAGGCGTGGGCGCGCGGCGTCCAGGTCGAGGACAGCGCCAAGGCGCAGCTCAGGAACGTCGCGGGCCTGCCGTTCATCCACCGGCACATCGCGGTGATGCCGGACGTCCACTGGGGCATGGGCGCGACCGTGGGCTCGGTGATCCCGACCCTCGGCGCGATCGTTCCGGCCGCCGTGGGCGTGGATATCGGTTGCGGCATGATGGCGGTGAAGACCTCCATCCGCGCCGAGCACCTGCCGGACTCGCTGGCCGCGCTGCGGACCGCGATCGAGGCGGCCGTGCCGCACGGGCGGACCGACAATGGCGGACGCAACGACGTCGGGGCCCACCAGGGCGACCCGCCGGCGCTGGCGGTCGCGAAGTGGGCGGCGCTCGAGGACGGCTACAAGGCCATCGTCGAGCGCGACGCGAAGGCGGCGCACCCGCGCGGCCTGGGCCACCTCGGGACGCTCGGGACGGGCAACCACTTCATCGAGCTCTGCCTTGACGAGGCGGGCGACGTCTGGGTGATGCTGCACTCCGGTTCGCGGGGCGTGGGCAACCGCTTCGGGTCCTACTTCATCGAAAAGGCGAAGAAGGACATGGAGCGGTGGTTCATCCACCTGCCGGACAAGGACCTGGCCTACTTCCCGGAAGGGTCGGACGGCTTCGTGTCCTACATCCGCGCGGTGAGCTGGGCGCAGAAGTACGCGCTGGCGAACCGTGAGGTGATGATGGACCAGGTGCTTGCCGTGTTGCGCGGCCTGTTCCCGGACCTGGCGACGGCGGACGTGGCGGTGAACTGCCACCACAACTACGTCACCCAGGAGCGGCACTTCGGCAAGGACGTCTGGCTGACCCGGAAGGGTGCGGTGCGGGCGGGCCTCGGCGACCTCGGGATCATCCCGGGTTCGATGGGGGCACGGTCCTACATCGTGCGCGGCAAGGGCAACCCGGAGTCGTTCTGCACCTGCTCGCACGGCGCCGGGCGGGCGATGTCGCGGACCGAAGCCAAGCGGCGTTTCACGCTGGACGACCACGTGGCCGCAACCGCGGGCGTGGAATGCCGGAAGGACGCGGACGTGATCGACGAAACGCCGATGGCCTACAAGGACATCGACGCGGTGATGGCGGCGCAAGCCGACCTGGTCGAGATCGTCCACACGCTCCGGCAGGTCGTCTGCGTGAAGGGGTAGGGTAGGGCGCGCTGAAGTTTGTTGTTGCGCAATGCAACGTCTCGAGCTATCAGCGCGTCCTCTCCGCTCCGGCGGAGGGACGCCGGTGGCGCAGGAAGCACATACATCGTGTCGCGGGTTCGACTCCCGCTGCGGAGCGCAAGCTTCGTGTAGCTCAGGGGTAGAGCAGATCCGTGCTTCCGCCAGTTCCCCGGCGTGTGATGTCAGTGGCGTCGAGTGCGGCTTCATCGTTTTGGTCGAAGGACGGCCGCGATCCCTCATTCCCTGATGTCTGAAAGCGCTACATTTCTCTGTGGATGAGTCCTGCGTGGGCTCCGCCTCGGAGGTATGTGGCGTCGATGTGTCATCTCCGGTGGCGACAGAGTTCGGGTTCATCGCCTCCCAAGAAGGCGGCCAGGCCAATCCCGTCCGACCACACGCAGCGGTCGGCGGGAGGAAGCGAGGTCCGGCGGTCGGTCCCGTCGGCGGAAGCGCCTCCCGAGGTCGAATATTCCCCGGAGATGACCCATCTTTAGTGTTGCACAATGCAACGAAGCTGTTAGAGAGAAGGCGCCGTTGGCGCCCTCGGGCGCCGGCGATCCGGATCGGTGGCGCAGAGGACGATTCCTTCGATGGTGCGGCTGCAAGGCCTGGCGGGTTCGAGTCCTGCACCCTGACTGAAGGCCCCTCGGGGCCGGAGGCAGGGCTAGGCGTTCTCGCCCGTTCCCCGATCCGGTCTTCGAGTGACAAGTCAGAGGAGGCGCCGCCATGCGTCTGAACATCTTTGCGCAGCGCCCGCGCACCCATGAGGGCGCCCCGACCGCGGTGCTGACCGCCGAGCAGGCTCTGCGCCGCTCGGTGCTGTCGTGCCTGCTCTGGGAGACCGAGTTCTACGAGGACGGCCAGACCATCGCCGACCGCATCGCGGCGCTCGCGATGGAAGTCGCCCCGCAGGTCCTCGCCGACCTGGCGGTGGAGGCGCGCGAGCGCTTCAACCTGCGCCACGCGCCGCTGATGCTGCTCGTGGGGCTGATCCGCCATGGTGGGCCGCTGGTCGCGCCGACCCTCGAACGCGTGATCCAGCGCGCCGACGACATGACCGAGCTCCTGGCCATCTACTGGCGGAACGGCAAGCGGCCGCTCTCCAAGCAGATGAAGCGGGGCCTCGCCGCCGCCTTCGCGAAGTTCGACGCCTACCAACTGGCGAAGTACGACCGCGACGGCCCGGTGAAGCTGCGCGACGTGCTGTTCCTGGTCCACGCCAGGCCGGCCGACGAGGCGCAGGCGGCGCTGTGGAGGGGCGTGGCCGACCGCACCCTGGTGTCTCCGGACACCTGGGAGGTCGCCCTATCGGGCGGCGCCGACAGGAAGGCCACGTTCGAACGCCTGTTGGCCGAGCGGAAGCTGGGCTACCTGGCCTTGCTGCGGAACCTCCGCAACATGGATCAGGCCGGCGTCGACGAGGCCCTCGTCACCGAGGCCATCCTGGCCCGCCGGGGCGCGCAGCGCGTGCTCCCGTTCCGCTACGTGGCCGCCGCGCGCGCCGCCCCGCGGTTCGAGCGCTGGCTGGACGAGGCGCTGATGGAGACGGTCCTTGAGGGCCCGGTGTTCGACGGCCGCACCCTCGTGCTGGTCGACGTTTCGGGTTCGATGGACTGGAAGCTGTCGGCCAGGTCGGACCTGACCCGGATGGACGCGGCGGCGACGCTGGCGTCCGTCATCCCGGGCGACGTGCGGGTCTTCACCTTCTCGGAGCAGGTGGTGGAGGTCCCGGCGCGCCGGGGCATGGCCGGGGTGGATGCGGTGGTCCGGTCGCAGCCGCATGGCGGGACCCTGCTCGGCAAGGCCGTCGAGCAGGTGAACCGCCTGGCGCACGACCGGCTGATCGTCATCACCGACGAGCAGTCGCACGACAGGGTTCCGGATCCGAAGGCGGCGAAGGCCTACATGGTCAACGTCGCCAGCGCCCGGAACGGTGTGGGCTACGGCAGGTGGACCCACATCGACGGCTTCTCCGAGGCCGTGCTGAGCTACGTCCGCGAGTCCGAGGGACTCGTGTCACAAGGCGGCGCATGACGGCCGAAGAGCTCCGTCGCGCGGCGATCCTTCTCTTCGGCGAGCGGGGCTGGATGTCCCGTCTCGCCGAAGCGTTGGACGTCGACCGCTCGACGGTCTCCAGATGGTTCGCCGGCCTGCCGATACCCGGCCCCGTCGCCGCGGCGATCCATGGCTGGCTCCTGCTATACAAGATCACCGGCCAGAGGCCCGACCACCTGAACGTCCAGGCTGTGCGCCGCCCCGAGCCCTGAGGCTGCGCGGCCCGCGCCCTTGCCAAGCCCGGATGGCCCGCCAACATGGGCGGCCATGTCCTCGCTTCGCATGCCCCAGTCGCTCGCCACCCGGCTCAAGGTCGAGACCGGGGAGGCGGTGCTGCGCTACGAGCTGCTGGAGGAGCAGGCGCACTCGCTGGGCCGGGCCGGACGCAAGGTCGAGGCGGCGTTGGCCGCGCTGCGCGCCCATCCGGGCGGCGAGGGGCGGCCTGCGGTCCTGAGGGCCGCGGCCGACGCCGTCTGGGGCTTCTTCGTCCAGCGCGAGATCATGGGCCTGCGCGACCGCAACGCCGTCATCGCGCACTACGGCATCCCGCGCGAAGTCCTGGCCCGCCTCGGCGCACGCTGACGCTCGGCGCCCTTGCGGAAGGCCTGCTAGAACGGCCCCAACGAGGGGAGACACCGACATGGCCATCACGCTCTACGACGCCTCCGTGCGCACGTTCCTGCAGATCCTGCCGGCCGTCGCCGGCTATCTGGAGAAGGCCCGCGCCCACGCGGTCGAGGCCGGCAGGGACCCCGAGGACCTGGTCGAGGCCCGCCTCTGCGACGACCAGTGGCCGCTGCGCAGCCAGGTGATCTCCACGGTCCACCACGCCCGCGGCGCCATCGCCGGGGTGAAGGCCGGCGTATTCCGTCCGCCGAACTGGGACGCCGGGTCCGACTACGCCGGTCTGCAGAAGATGGTGGCCGACGCCGTCGCCGAACTCTCGGCGCTGACCCCGAACGAGGTGAACGCGCTCGAGGACCAGGACCTGGTCTTCGAGCTCGGCCCGCGCCAGATGCCCTTCCGCGGCGGCGACTTCCTGCTCTCGTTCTCGCTGCCCAACTTCTACTTCCACGCCACCACCGGCTACGACGTGCTGCGGGCCCGGGGCGCGCCGCTGGGCAAGCGCGACTTCATGGGCGTTCCGCGCGTCAAGACCTGACCCGTCCGGCGGCCGTTCCCGGCCGTTCAAAAGAGCGGGAGCGTTCGCCGCGCCTCCCGCCACGGTGCTATGGTGCGCTCAGGTGATCACTTGAGAGCCAAGGAGGCGGCATGTCCGCACTCAGACTGCCTCAGCACCTTGCCGAACCTGCCCATGTCGACAGCGGCGAGGCCCACCTGAAGTTCGACCTCCTGGAGGAGATCGACTGCGCCCTCGGCCACACCGAGCGCGACGTCGAGCAGAGCCTGCGGGCGCTGCGCGATTTCGACGCCGGCGGCGGCGAATCCGTGGACCGCCAGCCGCTGCTGGACGCGGCGGCGAGGGCGGTCTGGCGGCTGGTGGTGCAGCACGAGGCGTGCGACCTGACCGACCATCACGCGCTGGTCCAGCGCTACCGCATCCCGGCCGAGGTCATGGCCCGGCTCGGGGCGTCGCGCTAGGCCCTCCCGGCCGGCCGGCGCGTTCAGGTGACGGCCGCGACCGTCGCGCTGAGCACGCGCACGAGGTCGGCCGGGGCGAGGCGCGCCTGGAGGCCCCGCTGGCCGGCGTTCACGAACGCCTGAGCGAGCGCCGCCGCATCGGCGTCGACGACGGTCGGCGCCGGCCGCTTCTGGCCGAAGGGACTGACGCCGCCGACGCGGTAGCCCGTCATCCGCTCGGCGTCGGCGGGCTTCATCATCTCGGCCGACTTCGCGCCGAGGGCGGCGGCCAGCTTCTTCATCGCCACCTCGCGGTCCGAAGCCAGCACCACGCACGCCGGCCTGCCGTCGGCGCGCACCATCAGCGTCTTCAGGACCTCGCCAGCCGGCGCGCCCAGCGCTTCGGCCGCCTGCAACCCCACGCGTTCGGCCCCGGGGTCATAGTCGTAGGCGGCCAGCGTGTAGGCGATGCCGGCGCGGTCGAGGGCGAGCGTGGCGGGCGTCGTTCGACTCATCGAGAAATCGTGAAACGTGGTTGGAACCGAACGGCCTCTGTCGAGTATCGTACAGAAGCGGGGCTTTTGGGCCCCTATCTTACAGTCGGGACGCCGCGACAAGATTCGAGATGATAAGCGACACGCACCGTCGCCTGCGCGACGCTACCCATGCGCATCACGCGCGGCTGGAAACCCGCATCGACATCCTGAACCGCATCGCGACGCCCGAGGGCCGCCGCGAACTCGTCGCGCGCTTCCATGCGCTGCACACGGCGGCCGAACAGGCGCTGGCGCCGTTCCTTGTCGGCGTCGACGGGCTCGACTTCGACGCCCGCCGCCGGTCGGGCCGGCTGGCGGGCGACCTCGCCGACCTGGGCGCCGCCCCGCGCGAGCCCTCCGCGCCGATCGTGGTCGGGGGCGTCGGCGAGGCGCTGGGCCTGATGTACGTGCTGGAAGGCTCGACCCTCGGGGGCCGGGTGATCCGCAAGCAGGTGGAGAGCTGCGGCGGCGACATGCATGGCCTGAGCTTCCTCGACCCCTACGGCGCCGAGGTCGGCGACCGCTGGCGCGCGTTCCTGGGCGTGATCGAGGCCGAGGCCGACGTCGCAGGCCTGGTGGCGGGCGCGGTCGCGGGCTTCGCTCACAGCGAGCGCCATCTCTGCGAGGCGGGCGGCGATGACTGACCTGACCGCCGTCGACGTCGGCGCCTGCGACGCCGAGCCGATCCACATCCCGGGCTCGATCCAGCCGCACGGCGTGATGCTGATCGCCGACCGCACGACGCAGGAGATCCACCACGCCGCCGGCGACGTGGCGCGGCTGCTCCACCGCGACGCCTGGCTCGGCCGCACGCTGGGCGAGGTGCTGGGCGATCCCCTGGCCGAACGCGTGGCGCAGACCACCAACTCCGGCGTTGCGGGCGGCTATGTCGGCCGGCTCGCCGCGGGGCGCGAGGCGTTCGACGTCTCGGCCCATCTCGATGGCGAACGACTGATCGTCGAGGTCGAGCCGGCGCTCGGCGCACCGCTGCCCGCCGTGCTGCTGCTGGCCCAGCTCGAAGCCGCGGGCGCCGCCTTCGAGCGCGCTGCGAACGTCAAGGCGCTGCTCGATCGCGCGGCCATCGAGTTCCGGCGTCTCACCGGGTTCGACCGGGTCATGATCTACCGCTTCCTCGACGACGACGCCGGGGCCGTGCTGGCCGAAGACCTCGCCGACGGCATGCCCAGCTTCATGAACCACCACTTCCCGGGCTCGGACATTCCCGCCCAGGCCCGGTCGCTCTACGTCCGCAACCTGGTGCGCGTGATCCCCGACGTGACCTACACGCCCGCGCCCCTGCTCCCGGCCTGGATCGCCTCGAAGCCGCTGGACATGAGCGACTGCGTGCTCCGCTCGGTGTCCCCGGTGCATATGCAGTACATGCGCAACATGGGCGTCGGCGCGTCGGCGTCGATGTCGGTGGTGAAGGACGGCCTGCTCTGGGGCCTGATCGCGTGCCATCACCGCACGCCGAAGCTGATGCCCTACGACATCCGCACGGCGGCCCGCGCCCTCGCGGGCGGGCTCGCGCGGCAGATCCGCGCCAAGGAGGATGCCGAGGCCTACCGCGAGCGCCTGCGGCTGAGGGGGCTGGAGGACGAGCTGACGTCGCGCTTCGCCCGCGCCGGCGGCGTCGACGCCAATGTGGCGGCGGGCGCACGCGAACTTCGCCGGATGCTGGACGCCGACGGCGTGGCCGCGATCCGCGGCGGTCAGTTGCACCAGGACGGCGTCTGCCCGTCGGCGGGCGAGATCTGGAAGCTGGCCGAATGGGTCCAGAGCCGCTCGGCCGACCCGGTCGCCACCGACCGCCTGTCCGAGCACTACGCCGGCGCCGAGGCGTTCACCGCCGAGGCCAGCGGCCTGCTGGGTCTGGTGGTCGCCGCGGACGAGCCGTTCCTGATCCTCTGGTTCCGGGCGGAAGAGCCGCAGGTGGTCAACTGGGCCGGCAATCCGCACAAGGCGATGACGCTGGGCCCGGGCGAGACCCTGACGCCGCGCGCCTCGTTCGAGGCGTGGCGCGAACAGGTGCATGGCCGTTCGCGCCGCTGGACGCTGGGCGAGATCGACGCGGCGGTGCGCCTGCGCGACACGCTGCTGGAGGCCCGCGCCCATCGTCGCCAGGTGGAGATGAACGCGCGGCTGACCGACGCCGTGGCCGAGAAGGACGGCCTGCTTCAGCAGAAGGAGATCCTGCTGAAGGAGGTGAACCACCGCATCCAGAACAGCCTGCAGCTCGTCTCCAGCTTCCTCGGCCTGCAGTCGCGCGCCATGGGCGATCCGAAGCTGCATGAAGCGTTCGAGGAGGCGCGGCGGCGGCTTCAGGCCGTCGCGCTCGTGCATCGCCGCCTCTATCGCGCCGACCAGATCGAGGTGGTCGACATGGGCCGCTACCTCGAGGACCTCATCGGCGACATGAACTCGTCGATGGGCGCGGAGTGGGCCGGCAAGATCAGCGTCGACGCCGCGCCTGTGCTGGTGCCGACCGACCGGGCCGTGAGCCTGGGCCTCGTGATCACCGAACTGGTCATCAACGCCAACAAGTATGCCTACGACGGCGCCGCAGGGCCGATCGAGGTCAGCCTCGACGAGCACAACGACAGGCTCCGCGTGGTCGTCGCAGACCACGGCCGCGGCAAGCATGCGCCGGGCGAGGGCTTCGGCAGCCGGATGATGTCGGCCATGGTGCGGCAACTCGGCGGCGATCTCGCCTTCGCCGACAACCACCCCGGGCTGCGGGCGAGCCTGACCTGCCCGTCGTCCACGCCGATGCGGCCGGAGTAGGCCGCGGCCTCAGTCCGGCGCCTCGCCAGGATAGGCCGTCCGTCCGTCGTCGATCTCGTCCCACGCGGCCTTCGACGCGGCGTGGATGTGGAAGCCGACGACGAGCCCCCCGCCGTCGCCGTCCAGCGTGCCGACCCGCAGCCGCACAGTCTGCGGCGCCGCGTCGCGCTGGCTGAAGATCGGGCTGCCGCAGGTCCCGCAGAACACCCGCCGCTTGCCGGGCGAGGCGCGGTGTTCCCGCAGGAGGTCCTCGCCCTGGAGCAGGCGGAAGTCGGCGCTCGCCACGGGCATGTTGGCCCCGAACGCCGAGCCCTGCGCCTTGCGGCACTGCCCGCAGTGGCAGAACTGCACCGGCGCGAGCGGACCCTCGACCGCATAGCGCACCCCGCCGCACAGACAGCCGCCCTCGTGCATCCGTTTTCTCTCCACTGGCTTCTGGCCTGGCTATGTACCAAGCTTGGCTGATGATGCGGGCCCTCGTCGCCACTGCCGTCACGCTCGCGATGTTCTGCGCGCCGCCTGCCATGGCCGCTGACCCGAGGGCGCAAGATGCCGTCGACCTGTTCATCGACGCCTGCGTCACCGACGTCCTCGGGCTACGTCCGCGGGTGACGGACCCATCGCGGATCACCTCGCGTCAAACGACCGACTTCGCACTCCAAGGTGGAGGCCTGCGCACCTCTCCAGTCTACGAATTCGTCTTCAAGAGCACACGAGCGAAGGTCTTCACCAGCCGAAGCCGCAGCGTCTGCACGGCCTGGGTCGGCCATGCAGAGGAAGCGGACATGCTGGCGGCCTTCGAGCGGGCGGTGCAGCGGGCCGCCGCCGAGGCGCAGGCGACGCTGGAGCCGCAGGCGGCCGACGGTCGCAGGTGCGCGCGCGTCTGGGTGTTGCGATCACCCAAGGCGAAGCTGGTGCTCTCCCTGGCGGCATCGCTGCCGGCCTTTGGCGTTCAGCACGTCATGGTGTCGGCGCCGGCGCCCGAGGGCGCCCGCCCCTAGGCCCTTCAGACCAGCCGCTTGCCCGCGTCGTCGATGATGGCGCCCAGGTCGCGGGCTTCCTCGGCCATGATCATCTCGTTGTGCGCCTTGCCGGACGGGATCATGGGGAAGCAGTTCTCTTCCTTGGTCACGCGGCAGTCGAACAGCACCGGCTTCTTCACCGCGATCATCTCGCGGATCATGTCGTCCAGTTCGTCGGGATGCTCGGCGCGGAAGCCCACGCCGCCGTAGGCCTCGGCCATCTTCACGAAGTCGGGCATCGCGGCCGAGTAGGAGTGCGAATAGCGCTCGCCGTGCAGCAGTTGCTGCCACTGGCGCACCATCCCCATCCACTCGTTGTTGAGGATGAAGATCTTGATCGGCAGGCCGTACTGAACGGCCGTCGACATCTCCTGCATCGTCATCTGCACCGAGGCGTCGCCGGCGATGTCGATCACGAGCGAGTCCGGATGCGCCATCTGCACCCCCACCGCCGCCGGCAGGCCGTAGCCCATGGTGCCCAGGCCGCCCGAGGTCATCCAGCGGTTCGGCTGCTCGAAGTGGTAGAACTGGGCCGCCCACATCTGGTGCTGGCCGACCTCGGTGGTGATGTAGGTGTCGTGGTCCTTGGTCAGCGCGTAGAGGCGCTCGATGGCGTACTGCGGCTTGATGAGCCTGGCGTCGGGCCGGTAGCGGAACGACTGGCGCGCCCGCCAGGCGTCGATCTCGGTCCACCAGGTCTTCAGGGCCGGCTTGCTGACCTCGAGGTTGCGGCTCTTCCAGGCGGCGATCATGTCCTCGAGCACGCTGGCCGCATCGCCCACGATGCCGACGTCGGCGCGGACGTTCTTGCCGATGGAGGAGGCGTCCACGTCGATGTGGATCTTCTTCGACGTCGGCGCGAAGGCGTCGAGCCGGCCCGTGACGCGGTCGTCGAAGCGCGCGCCGATGGCCACCATCACGTCGCAGTCGTGCATGGCGTTGTTGGCTTCGAAGCTGCCGTGCATGCCCACCATGCCCAGCCACTGCGGGTTGGACGCGGGGAAGGCGCCCAGGCCCATCAGCGTCGAGGTCACCGGTGCGCCGGTCAGCTCGGCGAGTTCGCGCAGCAGCAGCGAGGCCTTGGGGCCGGCGTTGATGACGCCGCCGCCGGTGTAGAGGATCGGCTTCTTCGCCCTGGCCAGCAGGCTCACCGCCTCGGCGATCTTGCCGGCGTCGCCCTTCACCCGCGGGGCGTAGTTGTGGTTGTGCTTGACCTCGTTCGGGCCCTGGTAGGCGCCCTTGCCGAACTGGACGTCCTTCGGGATGTCGATGACCACGGGGCCGGGGCGGCCGGACGTCGCGATGTGGAACGCCTCGTGGATGATCCGCGGCAGGTCGGCGACGTCCTTCACGAGGTAGTTGTGCTTGGTGCAGGGCCGGGTGATCCCGATCGTGTCGCACTCCTGGAAGGCGTCGGTGCCGATCAGGTGGGTCGCGACCTGTCCGGTGATGACGACCATCGGGATCGAGTCCATCAGGGCGTCGACGATGCCCGTGACCGCGTTGGTCGCGCCGGGACCGGAGGTGACCAGGACCACGCCCGGCTTGCCGGTCGAGCGCGCATAGCCTTCGGCGGCGTGCGTGGCGCCCTGCTCGTGGCGGACCAGGACGTGCTGCAGCCGCGGCTCGGCGAACAGCGCGTCGTAGATCGGCAGCACCGCGCCGCCCGGATAGCCGAACAGCACCTCCACGCCCTGGTCGATGAGGGCGCGGACCACGATCTCGGCGCCCGAGAGGGTGGCGGCTTCGGCTTCGATCGTCGTCTGGTGGGCGGTCATGTGAGGGCCTGGGGATTGGGTTCAGGGCAATAAAAAAGGCCCGCGAGGGGGCCTGGGCGAGCGACCGGTCGGTCCTGACGTCTACGTCAGTCCGTTACGGTCGCCCTACGAGTACGAGAATGGTGCGCACGAGATTTTCCGCGAAAGTTCGGATTGGGCGTGTCGCATGCCGCGCTCAGGGCGTCAAGGTCGGGTCGAGCGCAAGAAACTGCCTCCACTGCTCGTGGGGCTCCGCGGCCGCGATGCGGGGCCAGTCGCGCATCTGCCCGCGCATCCAGGTCGTCTGGCGCTTCGCGTAGCGGCGGGTCTCCTGCTGTGCGGCGGCGACGGCGGCCTCCAGCGAGGCGTCGCCGGCCAGGTGCGCGGCCAGTTCGCGCACGCCGACGGCCTTCATGGCCGGCAGGCCCGGGTCGAGACGGCGGGCCATCAGCGCGCGCACCTCGTCCAGCGCGCCGCCGGCGATCATGGCGTGCAGGCGCGCGTCGCAGCGGGCGTAGAGCCCGGCGCGCGGCGGCTCCAGGGCGACGGCGGTCCAGCGGCCTGCGGCGAGCGCCGGCTCTCCGCCCGCCTGCCAGTCGGTGAGGGGCTTGCCGGTGGCGGCGTAGACCTCCCAGGCCCGCACCAGCCGCTGGCGGTCGCCCGGCGCGATGCGGATCGCCGCCGCCGGGTCCGGCACGGCCAGTCGCGCGCGGAAGCCCGCTTCGCCCAGCGCGGCGTAGTCCGCCTCGGCCTCCCCCCGCACCTCGGCCGGGACGTCCGGGACGTCCGCAAGGCCCTTGGTGAGCGCCCGGAAGTAGAGGCCCGTGCCGCCCACCACGACGGCGTCGCGGCCGCGCCCCGCGATCCCGTCCAGCACCTGCGTCGCCGCGCGCAGCCAGCGGCCGACCGACCAGCCGTCGGCCGGATCGACCGTCCCGAACAGGTGGTGCGGCGCGCGCGCGGTCTCCTGCGGCGACGGCGCGGCCGTCAGCACGCGCAGGCCGGCGTAGAGCTGCATGGAGTCCGCATTGACGATCTCGCCGCCGACCCGCTCGGCCAGCGTGAGCGCCAGGGCCGACTTGCCGCTTGCGGTGGGCCCGGCGATCAGCCAGATGCGGCCGGTCATGGAACTCGTCCTCACCCTCGTCAGCCCCGACGACGCCACCGCGCGCCTCGCCGCCGAACGCGCGCGGCAAGCGCTCGCAGCCGCGGGCGCGGGCGTCAAGGCCGCGCGGCCGCTGGGCGAGGGCGCCTACGACCTGCCCCTGATCGCGGATCTCGACGCGGCGGTCGCGGTGGCGGCCACCGAGCTCGACGGCCTGCCGGTCGACGCCTGCGTCCAGGCCGCGGCGGGGCGCAGGAAGCGCCTGCTGATCGCCGACATGGACTCCACCATCATCGACGTGGAATGCCTCGACGAGCTCGCCGACTTCGCGGGCCTGAAGGCCGAGATCAGCGCGATCACCGAGCGCGCCATGCGCGGCGAGCTGGCCTTCGAGGGCGCGCTGCGCGAGCGGGTCGGCATGCTGAAGGGCCTCGCGACCACCGCGCTCCAGCAGGCCTACGACGAGCGGGTGCGCCTCAATCCGGGCGCGCGGACGATGGTGCGCACCATGGCCGCCAGCGGCGCCCGCTGCGCCCTGGTCAGCGGCGGCTTCACCTTCTTCACCAGCCGCGTGGCCGCGGCCGCGGGCTTCCACCTGAACCGCGCGAACACGCTGATCGAGGCCGACGGCGCGCTGACCGGCGAGGTCGGCGATCCGATCCTCGGCAAGCAGGCCAAGCTCGCGTCGTTGCAGGAACTGGCCGCCGAGATCGGCGCGCCCCTGTCCGCGACCCTGGCCGTCGGCGACGGGGCCAACGACCTCGCCATGATCCAGGCCGCCGGGCTCGGCGTCGCCTATCGCGCCAAGCCCATCGTCGCGGCCCAGGCCCACGCGAAGGTCGACCACGCCGACCTCACCGCGCTGCTCTACTTCCAGGGCTACGCGCAGACCGAGTTCGTCGTCGACTGACCCGCAGGCGGGCAGGGGCGTTACGTCGCCCGTCCGATTCAGCTACAGCGCGCCATGGCTCTCCTGCGCTCCGTCAAAGCCGTCGTGTTCGACATGGACGGCCTGCTCGTCGACACCGAGACCGTGGTCTTCCGCGCCATGCAGCGGGCGGCGAACGCGATCGGGACCGAGATGCCGTTCGAGACCTTCAAGCGCATGGTCGGGCTGCAGCACGCCGCCAGCGACCTGATCCTCGTCGATCACTTCGGCGACGGCTTCGACCTCGACGCCTGGTCCGCGGTCGTCAGCGCGCATTTCCGCGAGGAGCTGGCGGCCGGGATCGCGCTCAAGGCCGGCGCGGTGGAGATCCTGGACGTCCTGGACGGCCTCGGCCTGCCGCGCGCCATCGCCACCTCGTCGAGCCTGGAGAGCGTGCAGGCGAGCCTTGGCCCGCACAGCCTGGTCGACCGGTTCGATGCCCTCATCACCCGCGACGTGCAGACGCGGGGCAAGCCGCATCCCGAGCCGTTCCTGAAGGCGGCCGAGGCGCTGGGCGTCGATCCCGCCGACTGCCTCGCCCTCGAGGACAGCCACAACGGGGTCCGCGCGGCCGCGGCGGCCGGCATGATGACGGTCATGGTGCCCGACATGCTGGACCCGACCGAAGAGATGGAGACGCTCTGCGTGCGCATCGCCCGCGACCTGCACGAGGTGCTGGGCTGGCTCGCCTGATCGTCATCCCCGGCCCGGCCGGGGCCAGGGGTCAGACCGCGGCGTCGAGGCGGGCCCTGGCGGCGGCCACCGCCTCGCGGCGGCACTTCCAGGCGCGGCCCTCGGCGCCCGGCAGCAGCGGCGTGCGGATCTGGGCGCACATCCCGCGGCTGGCGGCGTTCAGGCGCTTCAGCATCGCCTTTTCGCCGGCGCTGCTGTCGAGGTCGAGGCCGGCGAGACGCACGGGCGCCATGAGGTAGCTGCGCGGCTGGGCCGCGGCCGGGGCCGCGATCAGAGCAAGCGCGACGAGCATCCAGGGCAGGCGACGCATCGGAATTCCTCCCAGCCGATTACGCGCGTAACACGTCCCTGATTGTTGCGACTCCGACATCGCCGTCAAGGCCCGAACCGGGCCTCGCGGCGACTTTGCCGGTCAGCGCCGCGCCGCCCCGCCCGTCGGTCCGCGCTCGAAGTAGCGGAAGAAGGCGCTGTCGGGCGACAGGACCAGCGTCGTCTCGCCGTTCGCGAGGCTCGTCTCGTAGGCCTGCATCGAGCGGAAGAAGGCCGCGAAGCTGGGGTCCTTGCCGAAGCTCTGCGCGAAGATGCGCGTGCGCTGGCTGTCGCCCTGGCCGGTGATCTGGCCGGCCTGCTCGCGGGCGGTGGCCAGGGTGATGGCGACGTCCTTGTCGGCCTGGGCGATGATCTCGCGCTTGGCCTGCTCGCCTTCGGCCCGGAGCTGCGCCGCCACCTGCTGGCGCGACGTCACCATGCGGCGGAAGATCCGGTCGCGGTTCTGGGTCGGCAGGTCGACGCGGCGGATGCGCAGGTCCACCACCTCGATGCCCATGGCGGAGAGCTGCGCGCGGCGGGCCACGTCGGCGCGGGCGATCTGCATCAACTGCGCGCGGCGGCCCGAGATGATGTCGGTGGTCGAGGCCGACCCCAGCACCTGGCGCAGCGAGGAGTTCACCAGCCGCTCGATCCGGTCGTTCGCGGTGCGCTCGTCGCGGAGCGTGCGGTAGAAGGCCAGCGGGTCGGAGATGCGGTAGCGGATAAAGGCGTCCACCACGAGGCGGTCCTGGCCGGCCGTGACGATCTCCTCCTGGTCCGATTCCAGCGCGATGTTGCGCCGGTCGAGCTTGATGACCTGCTCGATGAACGGGACCTTCACGTTGAGGCCCGCGCCGCCCTGACGAGGCGCATGGACCACGCGCACGGGGCTGCCGAAGCTGACCACGATGGCCTGCTCGCGCTGGTCGACGATGAACAGGGTCTGCCACGCCACGACCAGGAAGGCCCCGACGGCGAGCAGGATGGCGAGGCTGCGCGTGCTCATTGGCCGCCCTTCTGTGCGGGGGCCGGCGGAGCGGCGGGCTCGGCCGGAGGCGCGGCGGCGGTCGTCTTCGGCCGGAAGACGTCGGGCGGCAGGATGATCGGAGCGCTCGCGCCCTTCGAGTCGATCACCACCTTGTTCGAGCGCGCCAGGATGCGCTCCATCGATTCGATGTAGAGGCGGTCGCGCGTCACCCCGGGCGCCCGCCGGTACTCCGTGTAGATCTGGTTGAAGCGCGCCGCCTCGCCGGCGGCCTCGCGCACCGCCTGCTCGCGATAGGCCTCGGCGCGGTTCATGATGCTGGCCGCGTCGCCCTTGGCCTCGTTGACCACGCGGTTGCGGTAGGTGTTGGCCTCGTTGACCGACGAGTCCTTGTCCTGCTCGGCGCTCTGCACGTCGCGGAAGGCGTCGTTGACCTCGGCGGGCGGCCCGGCCCGGCTGATCTGCACTTCGACCACCGTGATGCCGGCGCCCCAGGCGTCCAGCGTGCGCTGCATGACGTCGCGCGTCTGCTGCTGCATCTGCCCGCGGCCGGTGGAGATGATCGGTTGCAGCGGCGTCTTGCCGACCACTTCGCGCATGGCGCTTTCGGCCACCGCGGTCACGGATTCGTTGGGGTCGCGCACGACGAACAGGAAGGCGCGCGGGTCGGCGATCCGCCAGGTGACGGAGAAGTTGACGTCGACGATCTGCTCGTCGCCGGTGAGCATCAGGCCGGCGGCCCGGTCGTCGCTGCCAGCGCCGCCGACGTCGGTGCGGTTCAGCGCCAGCACCGGCACCTTCTCGACCGCCTGGATCGGCGCGGGCAGGTGGTAGTTCAGGCCGGGGCCGGTCTGGCCGGTATAGGCGCCGAACGTGGTGACGACGCCCACCTCGTTGGGCGCGACCTGGTAGATCCCCGACAGCGCCCAAAGGCCCACCGCGACGCCGACGATCGCCGGCACGACGCCGGGCCGCGGGCCGCCGGGCCCGCCCAGCAGGTCGCGCACGCGCCGGCTGAGGCGGTCGAAGCCGGCGTTGAAGTCGGGGCCGCCGGGACGGCGCGGTCCGCCGCCGCCGCCCTGCGGGCGCCTGGGCCCGTCGCGGCGGTCATCGTTGTTGGGGCTGCCCCACGGACCCGGGTTCGCGTTGTCGTTCCAGGGCATCAGCCGGTTCGCGTCGTGCTCAAGCGGGACCTTACTCTCACACTGCTCCTTATAGCCCCTGACGGGCTTGTAAACCGGCGCTGTCAGCCGGATATGGGGGCCCCACCCACGCAGAAGCAAGACCATCTGGCAATGAGTGAAGCTGCGGGTCCGGACCGGACGGCGATCCTGAAGGCCCTCGACGGGGTGATTGATCCGAAGTCGGGGAAGGGCCTGATGGCTGCCGGGCTGGTGCGCGGCCTGGTCCTGCGCGAAGGCCGCGCCGCGTTCATGCTGGAGGTCGCGCCCGCCGACATCGACCTCTACCGCCGCGTCCGCGATCAGGCGGAGGCGGCGATGGCCGAGGTGGACGGCGTCGAGACCAGCCAGGTGGTGCTGACCACCGAGGTCCAGGCGCCGACGCCGCCCGCCATGCCGCAACTGCGCGTCAGCGCCCGCCGCGGCGGCGCCCCGCCGGTCGCCGATCCCGGTCGCCGCCGCGCGCGCGTCACCGAGGACCCGCAGGCCCAGCTCCACCCCATGGTCGATGCGGTGAAGCCGCCGCATGTGAAGCGCGTGATCGCCGTGGCCTCCGGCAAGGGCGGCGTGGGCAAGTCGACGGTCTCGGTGAACCTGGCGGCCGCGCTCGTGAAGCTGGGCAAGCGCGTGGGCCTGCTGGACGCCGACATCTACGGCCCCTCGGCGCCGACCATGCTGGGTATCGACGGCGACCCGACGTTCGACGAGGAGAAGCGCCTGAATCCGATGGAGGCGCACGGTATCAAGGTGATGTCGATCGGCTTCATCGTCGAGCCGGGCACGGCCAACATCTGGCGCGGCCCGATGGCCTCGTCGGCGCTGCGCACGCTGCTCAACTCCAACTGGGGCTCGCCGGACGAGCCGCTGGACGTGCTGATCCTCGACCTGCCGCCCGGCACCGGCGACATCCAGTTGACGCTGGTCCAGAAGCTGAAGATGGACGGCGTGGTGATCGTCTCGACGCCGCAGGAGATCGCGCTGATCGACGCGCGCCGGGCCGCCGCCATGTTCGAGAAGACCGGCGCGCCGATCCTGGGCGTGGTCGAGAACATGGCCTACTTCGCCGACAGTTCGGGCGCGAAGGTGCCGATCTTCGGGACCGGCGGCGCGCGGCGCGAGGCCGAACGGCTGGGCGTGCCGCTGCTGGCCGAGATCCCCATCGAGGTGCCCTTGCGGGAAGCCTGCGACGCGGGCCGGCCGCTCTTGACCCTGACCACCGAGAGCGCCGCGGCCAAGGCCTTCCTGGATCTCGCCCGCAAGGTCGGCGGATAGCCGTCAGGTCCGCTGCGGTGGGGTCTGCTCCTGGCCGGTCAGGCTCTCGACGCCGGCGGCCGCGGTCAGCGCCGCGTCCCGCGCGTCGAGGCGGCGGCGGGTCTCGGCCGCCCGGTCCGGCGTCAGGCCGTAGCCCAGCAGGCTGAGGGCGCCCAGGCCGACGAACGCGATCGGGCCGGCCAGGAACACCACCAGCAGCGAGCGGATCGCCTCGGGCGTATTGGCCGACCCCAGCGTGGGGTCGTAGCCGGTCCGTCCCAGCGCCCAGAAGGTCAGCGCGATCCCGAAGCCGGCGGCGACCTTGTTGGTGAGCGTGGTCAGCGCATAGAGCAGGCCGCCGCGCTCCTTGCCCTGCCTCAGGCGCATCTCGTCGGCGACGTCGGCGGTCATGGCGCGGGTCAGGACGTTGAAGCTGGCGGCCAGGAAGCCGGTCAGGAACATCGAGGGCGCCGCCGCCAGGACGTTGCCGCGCGGCAGCACGGTGAACGTGAGCAGGAGGACGGAGTAGGCGAGGGCCGCGGCGATCACCGTCCGATGCTTGCCGATCCGCGTCGCCAGCCACGCCAGGCTGGGCGCGCCCACGATCCCGGCGACGATGTAGACCAGCAGCAGGACGTTGGCCTGGCCCGATGTGAAGCCCATGAAGTCGCGCGCGTAGAAGAGGTAGAGCGCCGCCATCCAGCCCGGACCCATCCCCAGCGCCAGATCGGCGACAATGACGCGCGACATGTTCCGGTCGAAGACGAGTTCGAGATAGTCGCGCAGGCGGAAACGCGCGTCGGGCGCCTCGCGCATCACCGTCTCCGGCGTGCGCCAGACCACCGCCAGGATCGCCAGCGGCGTGAGCGCGATGAGATACCAGAGCATCCCGCGGATGGCCTCCGCCTCCGTGAAGCCCATCTGCTCGCCCACGATCGGGAACAGGATCACGCAGACCGCGCCGGCGACGCCCACGGCGGTCATCACGCCGAAGAGCCGCGCCCGGTCGTCGTAGGAGGTGGCCAGGGTCGAGGCCCAGGCCGAATGCGACAGCAGCAGCATCGACGAGCCGAGGTACATGACCAGCAGGAAACCCACGAGCCCGGTCGTCCCCACCGAGCGGTCGGCCTGCAGCAGCAGGAAGAGGCCGGCCATGAGGAACGGCGCGCCGAGGATGGTCCAGAACCGGTAGCGTCCCCAGCGCGTCCTCGTGCGGTCCATCGCCAGGCCGAGCAACGGCTCGATCGGCACGTCGATCATCCGGGCCAGGCCGAAGGCCGCGCCCACGACCGCCAGTTCGACGCCGAGGCTGGCGGCGAAGTAGGACGGCATGTGGACCGAGATCGCCAGCCCGAGGCCGTACAGCGGCAGGCTGGTGGCGGCGAAGGCGAGCGCGAGGTTCAGCGGCAACCGCGTGTCGCCTGCGTCGGCCTTCGCCATCTGTCCTCCCGTCCGCGCGCGGACCCGGCGTCCGTTCGTCCCCGAATTCACTGGATTACGAAGGCCGGCTCGCGCTGACGAGTTCGGTGTCGCCGGTCAGGCTTTCGAGGGCGCTTGCGCCGCCCTCGCTGAGCGCGTCGCGTTCGTCCAGTTGGCGGCGGATGTCGGCGTGCCGCTCGGGCGTCAGCTTGTAGCCGATGAAGCAGGCGCCGGCGATCATCACGAAGACGATCGGGCCCACGATGTAGACCAGCTCCAGGCTCTGGATCGCCTGGGGGGTGTTCACCGCGCCGGCCTTGGCCTGATAGCCGATGTAGGCCAGCAGCACGAAGGTCAGCGCCGAGAGGCCCGAGGCGATCTTCGTCGTGCCGATGGTGAGCGCGTACATGAGGCCCATCCACTCGCGGCCGGTGTCCAGCCGGATCTCGTCGGCGATGTCGCCGGTCAGCGCCCGGATCATCACGCCGAAGCCGGCCGCCATGGCGCCGACCACGAACATGCCGGGCGAGAAGACCAGGAAGTTCCCCTTCGGCAGGAACGGGATGAGGACGAGGCCCAGCGAATAGATGGTGGTCGTCACCATCAGGGCGCGGTGCTTGCCGATCTTGTTGGCCAGCCACGCCGCGAACGGCGCGCCGACGAAACCGGCGCCGATGTAGATCATCAGGAGGAGGTTGGCGGCGGTCGTGTCGAAGCCGCGGCTGTCCTTGAAGTAGAAGAGGTAGAGCGCCGCCATCCACCCCGGGCCCAGCGTCACGCACAGGTCGGCCGCCAGCAGGCGCAGCACGTTGCCGCGCTTCAGCAGCGTCAGGTAGTCGACGGGCCGGAAGGCCTTTCCCGTCTCGGGCGTGATCTTCTCGCGCGTGCTGAGCAGCACCAGCAGCGCCGTCACCGGCGTCGCCCCGATGATGAACCAGACCATGGCGCGCACGCCCTCGCCGTCGGTGTGGCCGAGCTCGTCCATGACGATCGGGATGCCGAGCACGATGACCGCGCCCACCACGCCCAGGCCGATGATCGCGCCGAACACCTTGGAGCGCTGCTCGTAGGTCGGCCCCAGCACGCCGCCCCAGGCGAGGTGCGAGAGGTACATCATCGAGTAGCCGATGTAGAGGAACAGCAGGATGCCGGAGAGGCCGAGCTGGCTGGTGGTCGAGTTGGCCTGCAGCAGCAGCCAGCAACCGGCCATCAGCACGGGCGTGCCCGCCAGCATCCAGACCCGGTAGCGGCCGAACCGCGTTCTGGTGCGGTCCATCGCCGTGCCGAGCATCACGTCGATCGGGATGTCGATGAGCCGGACCATCGCGAAGGCGGCGCCGACGGCGGCCAGCTCCAGCCCGACGTGGCTCGCGAAATAGCGGGGCAGATGCACGCTGATCGCCAGGACCAGCGCCTGGATCGGAATGCTCGCGCTGGCGAAGGCCAGGATCAGCGGCAGCGACAGAGTCTGCTGGGACCCGCTGGAAGTGCCTTGAGACGCCAAGCTCGTTCCTCCGTGGTGCGTCCCTCCGAACGCTTTGCCTGACGTTAGGCGCGACGGGCGGGCCCCGGGCAAGCGTTATTGGGTTACAAAAGAGAAAAGGGGCCGCTCCCCTCCCTTTCAGGAGCGGGGCAGCCCCCCGGCGGGGAGGGTCAGCCGCCCTGCAGCTTGCGGAAGAACTTGGCGCTCTGTTCGCCGCCGTTGACGTAGGCCTGCTGGCCGGCCGGGTCGGCGATCTTGGCCCAGTTGTCGCGCACCTGCTCCACCGTGGCGTTCGGGCCGATGGCCACGCCCTCGGTCTCCACGATGCGCGAGACGGCGAAGGCGCCGGCGCCGGCGGTCAGGATCGTGCCGGTCGGGGCCTCCTCCGAGCAGAGGAACACGACGCCCGGCGTCACCAGCTCGGGCTTCAGCAGGCCCAGCACCTCGGGCGGCATGCCCAGGTTCTCGGTCATGCGGGTGGCCGCGACGGGGCTGATGGCGTTGACGTGGATGTTGTTCTTCTGGCCCTCGAGCTTCAGCGTGTTCATGAAGCCGATGATGCCCAGCTTGGCCGCGCCGTAGTTCGACTGGCCGAAGTTGCCGTAGAGTCCGCTGGACGAGGTCGTCACCACGATGCGCCCGTAGTTCTGGTTGCGCATGATCTCCCAGACGGCCTTGGCCGGCTTCACCGTGCCCAGCAGATGCACGTTCAGGACGATCTCGAAGTCGGGGATCTCCATCTTGGCGAAGGTCTTGTCGCGCAGGATGCCGGCGTTCGCGACCAGGACGTCGATCCGGCCCCAGGCGTCCATGGCGTCCTTGACCATCCGGGCGACGCCGGCGTCGTCGGTCACGGACGAGCCGTTGGCGATGGCTTCGCCGCCCGCGGCCTTGATCTCGTCGACGACCTTGTTGGCCGCGTCCGAACCGCCGCCCGCGCCGTCCATCGAGCCGCCCAGGTCGTTGACCACCACCTTGGCGCCGCGCCGCGCGAGCTCCAGCGCGTGCTGCCGGCCCAGGCCGCCGCCCGCGCCCGTCACGATCGCCACTTTGCCGTCGAAGCGGATGTCCGCCATCAGGATCCCCTTTGGAACAGGTGTTCGAAATTCGGCGCGTTGTGCGGGCCGGGGACGGCGTCGTCAAGCTGACGGACGGTGAGAAAAAGGCGCTCCCCGGGACGGTTTGCAGGGAGAGTCCGAAGGGACCCGCCCCGGGGAGCGTCAGGGCCCGCTCAGCTCTGCGGCGGAGTCGCGGCTTGTGCCGACGGGGCCTCGGCCGACGGGGCCCGGGCCTGTTGCTGGCGGACGAACTTCACCAGCACGCGCTGCCCGATCAGGAACGGCGCGCCGGTGCTGTCGACCACCACCTCGACGACGCGGTCGTCGGTCTTCTCGTTGGGGTCGTCCGACTGCAGCTTGCGGGCGCCGAAGACGGCGGCGCGGCGCAGCACCTTGCCGCCGAAGGTCCTGGTCGGGTCGGATTCGGGCGACATCTGCACCGACTGGCCGATGGCGACGTAGGGCAGGGCGCCCTCGGCGATCTCGGCGCGGACGATGCGGCCGGCGCGCGGCTCCAGGTCGAACATGTTGGAGACGTTCAGCGTCGAGGCGCCGGCGCCCGGGTTGGCGTAGCGGCGCACGATGCGCCCGTCGGCCGGCGCGCGGATGATCGACAGTTCCTGATCGTAGCGCGCCTCGTTGTGGCGGGCCTCGGCGGTGGCCACCACCGCCTGCTGGGCCATGATCCGCGCCTCGGCCTCGCGCACGCCGTCGCGGGCCTGGTCCAGCTTCTGGGCGGCCACGAAGTTGGACGGCGCGAGGCCTTCCATGCGGCGCAGCTCGCGCTGCGCGGCCGAGCGCTGGACGTCCAGCAGGGCCAGGGCGGCGCGGGCCTGGCGCACCTCGGCGGCGGCGCGCTCGGAGGCCAGGCGCGGTTCGTCGTCCTCCAGGCGGGCCAGCACCTGGCCGGCGCGCACGTCCTCGCCCTCCTGCACCAGCACCTGGCGGATCACGCCGGCGCGGCGGGCGGCGACCTGGATGATGCCGCCTTCCACGTCGGCCTTGCCGTTGGCGATGGCGGCGTAGGGGCTGGGCTTCACCTCGGCGGCGGCCTTGGCCTCCTGCGCCTTCCTGGCCTTGGCCTGGCTCTGCATGAAGAGCCCGCCGCCGCCGGCGAGGACGACCAGGATCAGGGCGATCCAGACGAAACGGTTGCGGAAGATGGCGGGCATGGTCCTCAGGCCTCGACGAGGGCGGGTTGGCGGATGCGCGGCGCGTGGGCGCCGAAGGTCTCGGGCGGCGGGCCGGCGTGGTCGACGCGCTCGTCCGAGAGGATGTGGCCGTCTTCCAGATGGATGACGCGGTCGGCGAAGGCTTCCAGGCGCACGTCGTGGGTCACGCAGATCACGGCCGCGCCGTGCTGCTTGGCGGCCCGCTGGAGCAGCTTGATCACGATCAGGCCGTTCTCGCCGTCGAGCGCGCTGGTGGGTTCGTCGGCGAACAGCAGGCGCGGGTTCTTGGCGAGCGCGCGGGCGATGGCCACCCGTTGCTTCTCGCCGCCGGACAGCTCGGCGGGCCGCTGCCCCATCCGGGCCTCCAGGCCCACCTCCATCAGCGCGTTGGCGGCGCGCTCGCGGGCCTGCCGCCTGGGCACGCCCTGGTGCTTCAGGATGATCTCGACCTGCTGCAGCGCGGTCAGCGCCGAGAACAGGTTGAAGCCCTGGAAGATGAAGCCGCAGTGGTCCAGGCGGAACCGGTCCAGCTTACCGGGCTTCAGGCTCCACAGGTCCTGACCCATGCCGTTCACCTGGCCCTCGTCGGGCTTCAACAGGCCCGACAGCGCCGCCACCAGCGTCGACTTGCCCGAGCCCGAGGGGCCCATGACCATGGTCACGTCGCCGTGCAGGGCGTCGAAGTCGACGCGCTTCAACACTTCCACGTGCGTGCGCCCGGTCTTGAAATGCTTGTACAGGCCGTTGGCCGAGATCGCGGTCTTTGTCAGGCTCATCGCAGCAGATCCGCAGGTTGGCTCTTCTTCAGCACGCCGATCGAGAACAGGCCCGAGAGCCCGGCGATGACGAGGAGGAGGATGGCGACGAAGATGTCCCAGAAGAGGGGGAAGCCCATCGGCACGCCGCCCTTCAGGGCGAGCAGGTAGACGCCGACGGTCAGGATGGCGGTGACGATGAAGCCGGCCACCCCCACCCACAGCGACAGCTCCAGCACGATGGCCCGCAGCGCGTTCATGGGCACGCCCAGCGCCCGCAGGCTGGCGAATTCCTTAATGCTGGACAGGATCGCGCCGCGCAGGGTCATGGACGTGATCGCTATGCCGATGAACGCTCCGATGATCACCGTGGCGGTGATGAACAGGCCGATGATCTGTTCCTTCATCAGCGCGCCCTGGTTGGCCTGGGCCAGCTCGGCCCGGGTCCAGGCGCGGTAGGCGCCCTTGGCGCTCTCGTTCAGTTGCTCGCGGACGATTTCGGCGCGGGCGGGGTCCTTGAGGCGCACCATCAGCGGGCCGGTCTTGCCGTTCTTCTGCACCATGCCCAGCAGGCGCAGCGTGTCGCGCGAGACGGTGATCGACGCGTTGTTGATGTTGGGATAGCCGGTGAGGATCGCCCGAACCCGGATGGTCTTGCCGTTCAGCGAGGCGGTGTCGCCCAGCTTCACGCCCAGGCGGCCAAGCTGGCTCTCGTCGATGGCCACCGAGTAGGGCTCCATCAGCGCGCGGCGGGTTTCCTCGGTGAAGTCGACCGGCAGGGTCACGGCGCCCGGCCGCGTATCAACCAGGTTCACGTCGACGTAGGTGGTGACCGCCTTCTTGCCGTCCTTGGGATGGTTCACCCAGCGGCCGCCCTCGATGTCCCAGGCGGCGACCTCGGCGACTTCGGGGTGCATGTACATCTGCGGCTGGAGACGCGCGGGCAGCGAGCCGCCGCCCGAGTTGATCAGGCTCTCCATCTTCGCCGGCATGATGATGAGGTCCGCGCGGGACCGGTCGAGCGTGGCGGTCACGCCCTTCACGATGCCGGTGAACATGCCCACCTGCGCCAGGATCAGCAGGCCGGCCACCGCCAGCGCCACCATGGCGGCGCTGTAGCGTCGCCATTCGTACAGCAGTGTCGCAAGCGCCAGAGACATTGTGACGGTCAGCCCTCAACCTTCGAGCGCGGAGTTCGCCACGTCGCCGGATCGGAGCCAGTTAAATCGCCGTAACGGCAGGCCGGGTCGGGGCGCGCGATGTGCGCTCAAAGCCTAGAGACCCGAGGGGAAACCCTCAGATGCGGAGGGGCCGATTAAACCTTCGTAATCCGGGCCGGCGATCGTGTCGCAGGGCTGTGCAGGACTTCTTTAGGCCTTGGCGCGCAAGGGTGAGGCTCCACTGCGACCTGCCCCGCCCCGATGTACGTCACGTCTGTCGCCACCTCCGCCTATCCGACCCCCGTCACCCCGGTGCGGGCGGTGGGCGCTGTCACGTCCGCGGACTATGCGACGCGGATGGCCGAGTTCGACACCCTGGCCGCCACGGTGAACGACGTCAGCGGCAAGGCCGGCGAGGCCCAGCGGGTCGAGGCCTACCAGGCGCTGCAGGCCATGTCGGCGGGCGGTCGGCTGGCGGGGATCGACCCCGAGCGCCGCAAGGTGCTGGACCAGGCCACCTATGACAGCGACATCGGCCAGCGCGCCCAGGCCCTGGGCCGCGACTTCGTCCAGGCGATGAACGCCGCGCGGCAGGCCGGCGGCCCGGGAGCGGCGCTGCAGGCGGTGGCCGACCGCTTCGACCGCCTGTCCCCGCCTGACCGGGATCTGCTCTTCCGCACCACGATCAACGTCGCCGACCGCAGCGGGGCCAAGCCGTACGCGGACGCCTCGGCCTGGCGGGCCAACATCGACGCCCAGGCCCAGGTCGTGGGCTTCATGAAGGCGGCGGGCGTCGTCGGCGCCAACGGCGCGCTCGACCAGAAGGCCGCCCAGGCCAAGGCCGCCGACGATCCGAAGTTCGCCACCGCGCTGCGTCTCTCACTGCGCAGCGACAACAACTCGCCGGACTGGACCCAGGCGGTCTCCCAGCTCTTCGGCCGCGCCACACCGCAGGACGAGGTCAGGCTTTCCGACGCCGCCAAGGCCGCCCTGGCCGCCGCGCCGGCCCCGGCGCAGACGCCGGCGGCCCCGGCTACGCCCTACCGCGAAGGCTCGATCGCCTCGATCAAGGCGTAGGGACGGCGCGTCCAGGGCCTGCGGCCCGCCCCGTCGCGACCATGGCGCACTCCGGAGCGCCGGGGCGCTGTCGGCGCATCATGGCGTCGGATGGCGGCGCCGCGCGAGGATCGGCGTGCGCCGGCCGCTACAGCAGCCGTCCCCCGTTGCGGCGGAGCCGCGCAAGGTAGAGGACGAACAGGCTCACGAAGACGAAGTCGCCCCCGATCACGAGGAGGGCGAACGACGACGTCCAGCCGTTCAGGTGCATGACGAGCAGGTTCAGGGCGAAGAGGAACTTGCCGATGCCGCCCATCAGGACGATGCCGTAGTG
>NZ_JAEUMO010000257.1 GCF_016793285.1 Phenylobacterium sp. | reverse complement strand
GATGATCGTGTTCGACAAGGACGCCGACCTGGTGAAGGCCATCGCGCGGGCGGCCTACTTCTACAAGCACGAGAGCTGCGGCCAGTGTACGCCGTGCCGCGAAGGCACCGGCTGGATGTGGCGGGTCATGGAGCGGATGGTGACCGGCGAAGCCGAGATGTCCGAGATCGACCTGCTGCTCGATGTGGCCAGCCAGGTCGAGGGCCACACCATCTGCGGCCTCGGGGACGCGGCCGCCTGGCCGATCCAGGGCCTGTTCCGCCACTTCCGCAGCGAGGTCGAGGACCGCATCAACAACTACCGCGCGCGCAAGGGCAGCTATGCCGGCGCCAGCATCGCAGCGGAGTGACGTCGATGCGCTGCGCCCCACATTTCGAGACGTCATGGCCGGGCCTGTCCCGGCCACCCAGGAACACCGTCGCCTCCGGGCTGGCTGTGTCGTCCGTCCAGGCTTTCCCGGCATCGCCGGCGCGTCGGGATGGCCGGGACAGGCCCGGCCATGACGAGCTTCCGGGGATGGGAGTTCAAGCCTGATGCCCATAGCCAAGGTCGACGGGGTCGAGGTCGAGTTCGAGCCGGGGATGAACGTCCTGCAGGTGTGCGAACTGGCCGGCAAGGAGATCCCCCGGTTCTGCTACCACGAGCGCCTGAGCATCGCCGGCAACTGCCGCATGTGCCTGGTCGAGGTGAAGCCCGGCCCGCCGAAGCCGCAGGCGTCGTGCGCGCTGCCGGCCGCCGAAGGCCAGGAGATCTTCACCGACACGCCGATGGTGAAGAAGGCGCGCCACGGGGTGATGGAGTTCCTGCTCATCAACCACCCGCTGGACTGCCCGATCTGCGACCAGGGCGGCGAGTGCGACCTGCAGGACCAGGCCATGGGCTATGGCCGCGACGACAGCCGCTATTCCGAGAACAAGCGGGCGGTCGAAGAGAAGTACATGGGGCCGTTGATCAAGACGGTCATGACCCGCTGCATCCAATGCACGCGCTGCGTCCGCTTCATCACCGAAGTGGCCGGGGTGCCGGAAATCGGTCTCATCTCCCGAGGCGAAGACGTTGAAATCACGACCTATCTCGACAAGGCCGTGGCGTCGGAGCTGAGCGCGAACGTGATCGACCTGTGCCCGGTGGGCGCGCTGACCAGCAAGCCCTACGCGTTCAACGCGCGACCCTGGGAGCTGAAGAAGACCGAGAGCGTCGACGTGATGGACGCCCTGGGCTCGGCGATCCGGGTGGACGCGCGCGGGCCGGCGGTGCTGCGCGTGCTGCCGCGCACCCACGAGGCGGTCAACGAGGAGTGGATCTCGGACAAGACCCGCTATGCGGTCGACGGTCTGGCCCGGCAGCGGCTGGACCGGCCGTTCGTGCGCGAAGGCGGCAAGCTGCGCGCGGCGACCTGGGCCGAGGCGCTGGACGCGGTGGCCGCGAAGATCCAGGCGACGAGCCCGGACCGCATCGGCGTGATCGCCGGCGACCTGCAGGACGCGGAGTCCATGAAGGCGGCGCTGGACCTGTTCGGCGCGATGGGCGTGAAGAGCCTGGATTGCCGGCAGGACGGCATGGTGCTGGGCGGCGGTCAGCGCGAGAGCTGGCTCTTCAACTCGTCGATCCAGGGCCTTGAAGACGCGGACTATATCCTGCTCGTCGGCAGCAATCCGCGGCTCGAGGCGCCGGTGCTGAACGCGCGCATCCGCAAGCGCTGGCTGGCGGGCGCGACGAAGGTCGGCGTGGTCGGCGAGGCGGTCGACCTGACTTACGACTACGAACACCTGGGCGCGGGCGCCGCGTCGCTGGGCGGGCTGGCGAAGTCGAAGTCCGACTTCGTGAAGGGCCTGAAGGACGCGAAGAAGCCCGCGATCATCGTGGGCGCCGGCGCGCTGACCCGCGACGACAGCGCCGCCGTGCTGGCGGCGGCCGCGGCGGTCGCCAAGACCTACGGCATGACCTGGAACGTGCTGCACACCGCGGCGAGCCGGGTCGGCGGCCTGGACCTGGGCTTCACGCCCGGCGAGGGCGGCAGGACGGCGGGCGAACTGGCGGCGAAGGGCGGGGCCGACCTGCTGTTCCTGCTGGGCGCGGACGAGGTCGATCTCAGCAAGTCCAGCGCGTTCGTGGTCTACCTGGGCACGCACGGCGACGCCGGGGCGCACAAGGCCGACGTGATCCTGCCGGGCGCGGCCTACACCGAGAAGAACGGCCTCTACGTGAACACCGAGGGCCGCGTGCAGATGGGCTTCCGCGCCGTGTTCCCGAAGGGCGAGGCGCGCGAGGACTGGGCGATCCTGCGGGCGCTCAGCGAGAAGCTGGGCGCCAAGCTGCCCTACGACACGCTGGACCAGCTCCGCGCCAAGCTGTTCGCCGATCATCCGACGTTCGGCCGCATCGACTACGTGCCGGAGACGGCGGCGGCGGTCGACTACGCGGGCCTCGGCCGGAAGGGCGACGTCTCGGACGCGCCGTTCAAGAGCGCGGTGGCCAGCTTCCACCTTTCCAACCCCATCGCCCGCGCCAGCGTGACGATGGCCGAATGCGCCCAGCTCGCCTCGGGCGCGGCCAAGATCGCGGCGGAGTAGGGGGATGCAGCACACTTCGCTCATCGCCACCCTTACCTCCCCCGCGCAGCGGCGGGAGGGGGACCGCGCCCCGAAGAGGGCGTGGTGGAGGGGGCGTGCCGCACGCTCGGCGGATCGGTCCGGCGTTTTCGATTCAGCGGATGGGGCGCGCCCCCTCCACCACCCGCTCTCCGCTACGCTCGGCGGGCGGTCCCCCTCCCGCCGCTGCGCGGGGGAGGCGAGAGCAGCGTTGGGGGTGTTGCTTTGAATTTCTGGGAAACACCTGTCGGCTGGACGATCCTCACGGTGGCCCACATCCTGGCCGTCACCGTCGTCCTGCTGCTGACGATCGCCTTCATCATCTACGGCGACCGCAAGATCTTCGCGGGCGTGCAGGCCCGGAAGGGCCCGAACGTGGTGGGCCCGTTCGGCCTGCTCCAGTCGTTCGCCGACCTGGGCAAGTTCCTGATCAAGGAGCTGGTGATCCCGGCGGGCGCCGACAAGGCCGTCTACCTGCTGGCCCCCCTCATCAGCGTGACGCTGGCGCTGGGCGCGTGGGCGGTGATGCCGATCGCGCCGGGCTGGATGGTCTCCGACATCAACGTCGGCATCCTCTACCTGTTCGCCGTCTCCTCGATGGGCGTCTACGGGATCATCATGGGGGGGTGGGCCTCGAACTCGAAGTACCCGTTCCTGGGCTCGCTGCGCTCGGCCGCGCAGATGGTCAGCTACGAGGTCTCGATCGGCTTCGTGATCATCACCGTGATCCTGATCGCGGGCTCGATGAACCTGACGACCATCACCGACGCGCAGGCCGGCTGGTTCATCAACTGGAACATGTTCGGCGGCTCGAAAGAGGGCACGCTGAACAACCTGCCGCTGATCCTGATCATGTTCCCGATGGGCGTGATTTTCTTCATCTCGGGCCTGGCCGAGACCAACCGGCCGCCCTTCGACCTGCCCGAGGCGGAGTCGGAGCTGGTGGCGGGCTACGCCGTGGAATACGGCTCGACGCCCTACATGCTGTTCTACCTCGCCGAGACCGCGAACATCGTCCTGATGAGCGGCCTGATGGCGGTGCTGTTCCTGGGCGGCTGGCACGCGCCGTGGCCGGAAGGCTACCTGGCCTCGTGGCCGGCGTGGCTGGCCAGCCTGCACGGCCTCGTCTTCTACGCGGGCAAGACCTTCTTCGTGTTCTTCATGAACGCGATGGTCCGCTCGATCGTGCCGCGCTACCGCTACGACCAACTGATGCGGCTGGGCTGGAAGGTGTTCCTGCCGACGTCGCTGGTGGCCGTGTTCGCGGTGTCGGGCTGGCTCGTCTACACGGGGCTGCCGGGATGAGACGGATCGCCATCACGCTCGCCGTCGCGATCGCCGCGCTGGCCCAGGCGGCCTGCGGCGGCGGCGCCGGCTTCGGCCGCGCCGGCGGCCTGGCCACCTACGACGAGATCAAGGCCGCGCAGAAGGCCTGCGCCGACAAGGGCGGCCATCTGCAGCTCCAGAAGAACGGCGACGCCCAGTTCCTGGACGACTACGCCTGCGAGAAGAAGTGATGCTGAACCGGATCGGACAGGCGCTGAAGGGCGCCGCGCTGATGGACTTCGTGGGGGCCTTCGGGCTGGGCATGAAGTACATGGTCGCGCCCAAGAAGACCGTGCAGTACCCGCACGAGCGCGGCCCCCAGAGCCCGCGCTTCCGCGGCGAACACGCGCTGCGCCGCTATCCCAACGGGGAGGAGCGCTGCATCGCCTGCAAGCTGTGCGAGGCGATCTGCCCGGCGCAGGCGATCACCATCGAGGCCGAGCCGCGCGCGGACGGTTCGCGCCGCACGACCCGCTACGACATCGACATGGTCAAGTGCATCTACTGCGGCCCGTGCCAGGAGGCCTGCCCGGTGGACGCCATCGTGGAAGGCCCGAACACCGAGTTCGCCGTCGAGACCCGCGAGGAACTCTACTACGACAAGGCCCGTCTCCTGGACAACGGCGACCGTTGGGAGCGGGAGATCGCGAAGAATCTGGAACTGGACGCACCGTACCGATAAGCACGGCGGCGCCTTTCAGCGCCGCCTGAAAACGTCATGGCCGGGCTTGTCCCGGCCATCCGGAGACGCCGATGGACGCCGGCGTTTCCGGATCCCCGGGACAAGCCCGGAGATGACGAGCAAGAGAGTGAACCGAGGGACGTAAGCACACCCGATGGCCCTGCAGGCGATCGCATTCTACCTGATGGCGCTGGTCACCCTGGCGGCCGGATTCTGCGTGGTCTCGGCCCGCAACCCGGTCCACTCGGTGCTCTGGCTGATCCTGGCCTTCTTCTCGGCCGCCGGCCTCTTCGTCCTGATGGGCGCGGAGTTCCTGGCGATGCTGCTGGTGGTCGTCTACGTGGGCGCCGTCGCGGTGCTCTTCCTGTTCGTCGTGATGATGCTGGACGTGGACTTCACGGCGCTCAGGCAGGGCTTCGCGCGCTACATGCCGCTGGGCCTGGTGATCGCGGGCTTCCTGGCCGCCGAGATGGTGCTGGTGTCGGCGACGGTCGCGGGCCGCGGCGCGGCGGCCGACGCGAAGGGGCCGGCGGCCTCGGGCGCCGACGCGGCGCTGTCGAACGCCGAGGCGATCGGGCGGGTGCTCTATACGGACTACGTCTACTTCTTCCAGGCCGCGGGCCTGGTGCTGCTGGTCGCCATGATCGGCGCCATCGTGCTGACGCTGCGCCACAAGCCCGGCGTGAAGCGCCAGATCATCATGAACCAGGTCCTGCGCACGCCGAAGACCGGCATGCGCGTCACCGACCTGAAGCCGGGCGAGGGGATCGGGGAATGATCCTGCTTCGCCAAGGCTCCGGAGGACGCGCCTCCGCGATGACGACTCAACTCAACGGGGGATCGCTCCTCCGTAGCTCCGAAGGAGCGTAGGCGGATGATCATCGGCCTCGAGCACTACCTGGCGGTCGCCGCCATCCTGTTCACGATCGGCGTCTTCGGCATCTTCGTGAACCGCAAGAACATCATCGTCATCCTGATGTCGGTCGAGCTGATGCTGCTCGCGGTGAACATCAACCTGGTGGCGTTCTCGGTGTACCTCGGGAACCTGACCGGCCAGATCTTCGCGATGTTCGTGCTGACCGTGGCGGCCGCGGAAGCCGCCGTCGGGCTGGCCATCCTCGTCACCTTCTTCCGCAACCGCGGCGACATCGCCGTGGACGACGCCTCGATGATGAAGGGCTGAGTTTCCGTGAGCGCTGAAACCCTCGTCACCATCATCCTGTTCGGCCCGCTGATCGGCGCGGCCGTCGCGGGGCTGTTCGGCCGCCGGATCGGCGACAACCTCAGCCGCGGCGTCACCACGGGCTTCCTGTTCCTGTCGGCCATCCTGTCGTGGGTGGTGTTCAGCCAGTGGACCTGGGGCGGCCTCGAGCCCTTCACGGTGACCTACGCGCCGTTCATCCACGTCGGGAATTTCGTCTCCGACTGGGCGTTCCGCCTCGACGGGCTGTCGGCGGTGATGCTGGTCGTGGTGACGACCGTGTCGTCGCTCGTGCATCTCTATTCGTGGGGGTACATGGCGGACGATCCGAGCAAGCCGCGGTTCTTCGCCTACCTGTCGCTGTTCACCTTCGCGATGCTGGCGCTGATCAGCGCGAACGACTTCATGCAGCTCTTCTTCGGCTGGGAAGGCGTGGGCCTGGCGAGCTACCTGCTCATCGGCTTCTGGCATCACAAGGACACGGCCAACGCGGCGGCCATCAAGGCGTTCGTGGTCAACCGGGTCGGCGACTTCGGCTTCGCGCTCGGCATCATGACGGTGTTCTGGGCCTATGGGACGATCCAGTTCCACGAGGTCTTCCCGCAGATCGCCGCCAGCGTCGGCAAGGGCTGGGACTTCGGCTCGTGGACCTTCAGCCTGGTCGACCTCGCCTGCGCGCTGCTGTTCGTGGGCGCCATGGGCAAGTCGGCGCAGTTCTTCCTGCACACCTGGCTGCCCGACGCCATGGAAGGCCCGACGCCGGTGTCGGCGCTGATCCACGCGGCCACGATGGTGACCGCCGGCGTCTACATGGTCTGCCTGCTGTCGCCGATGTTCGAATACGCCCCGGCGGCGAAGACGATCGTGACGGTGATCGGGGCGGTCACCGCGCTGTTCGCCGCGACGGTCGGCCTGACGCAGAACGACATCAAGCGGGTGATCGCGTATTCGACCTGCTCGCAGCTCGGCTACATGTTCTTCGCCGCCGGCGTGGGCGCCTACCAGGCGGCGATGTTCCACCTCTTCACGCACGCCTTCTTCAAGGCGCTGCTGTTCCTGGGCGCGGGCTCGGTGATCCACGGCATGGCGCACGAGCAGGACATGCGCCGCTACGGGAACCTGATGAAGTTCCTGCCGATCACCTTCGGCGTGATGACCATCGGGACCATCGCCATCACCGGCCTCGGCATCCCGTTCATCGACCTGGGCTTCGCCGGCTTCTACTCCAAGGACGCCATCATCCACGCCGCCTACGAGGCCGGCGGGGCGGGCCAGCCGATGGGCTACTTCGCCTTCACCATCGGCGTCTTCGTGGCCGGCCTGACCGCCTTCTACTCCTGGCGCGTCGCCTTCTTCACCTTCAACGGCCACGCGCGCTGGACGTCCGAGGACCTGGAGCACCACTGGCACAACCGCGACCACGACCATGCGCCCGCGGACGACCACGCCAGCCACGCGCAGATCGAGACGCACAGCGAGCCGGAGGCGGCCCATGCGGATCAAGGGCACGGCGCTCACCACCACGGCCCCGCCCAGCCGCACGAGAGCCCGTGGACGATGCGCATCCCGCTGATCGTGCTGTCGATCGGGGCGATCGCGGCGGGCTTCCTGTTCCACCACCAGTTCATCGGCGCCGAGATGGGCGAGTTCTGGAAGGGCGCGATCTTCCACCTGCCGGCCAGGCACGCGGCCGAGCATCACGCGCCGACGTGGGTGGTGCTGGCGCCGCTGGCGGCGTCGGTGCTGGGCCTGCTGGTCGCGGCCTACATGTATCTGTGGAAGGAGGGGTCGGGCGCGCGCCTCGCGGCGAACGGCGGCATCACCTACCAGTTCCTCTACAACAAGTGGTACTTCGACGAGATCTACCAGGCGACCTTCGTGCGCGGCGCCAAGGTCCTGGGCGACCTCTTCTGGAAGGTCGGCGACCAGAAGCTCATCGACGGGCTCGGCCCTGACGGCGTCTCGGCGCTCTCGGTGAAGGTCGGCAAGGGCGCCGGCAAGATCCAGAGCGGCTACGTCTACCACTACGCCTTCGTCATGCTCCTCGGGGTGGCGGGTCTGCTGACCTACGCCCTGGTGGCCTGGACCGCCTGAGGGAGCCGACGGACATGCCCATTCTCTCCCTCGTCACCTTCCTGCCGCTGGTCGGCGTCTTCGGCATCCTGGCGCTGCGCCTGTTCGCCAGGGACGACGCCCAGGGCGTCGAGACGACCCGGTGGATCGCGCTGATCTCGACGCTGGCGACCTTCGCCGTGTCGATCCTGCTGGTCGTGCAGTTCGACCCGAACGATCCGGGCTTCCAGTTCGTGGAAGACGTCCCGTGGTTCGCGGGCCTGCACTACCGGATGGGCATCGACGGCATCTCGGTGCTGTTCGTGCTGCTGAACGCCTTCCTGATGCCGATCTGCATCGCCGCGTCGTGGAAATCGATCGACAAGCGGGTCCACGAGTACATGGCCGCCTTCCTCCTGCTGGAGGTCCTGGTCACGGGCGTGTTCTGCGCGCTCGACATCGTGGTCTTCTACGTCTTCTTCGAGTTCAGCCTCGTCCCGATGTTCCTCATCATCGGCATCTGGGGCGGCGCGCGGCGGGTGTACGCGGCGTTCAAGTTCTTCCTCTACACGCTGCTGGGCTCGATCCTGATGCTGGCCGCCATCCTGTGGATGATGGGCCAGGCGCACACGAGCTCGATCCCCGAGCTGATGCGGTTCGCCTTCACGCCCGAAGCTCAGACCTGGCTGTGGCTGGCCTTCTTCGCGTCGTTCGCGGTGAAGATGCCGATGTGGCCGGTCCACACCTGGCTGCCCGACGCCCACGTCGAAGCGCCGACGGCCGGCTCGGTGATCCTGGCCGGCATCCTCCTGAAGCTCGGCGGGTACGGCTTCCTGCGGTTCTCGCTGCCGATGTTCCCCGACGCGTCGCACCTGTTCACGCCGCTGGTGTTCGCGCTCAGCGTGATCGCGGTGATCTACACCTCGCTGGTGGCCTTCCGGCAGAACGACGTGAAGAAGCTGATCGCCTATTCGTCGGTGGCGCACATGGGCCTCGTGACCATGGGCATCTTCTCGGGCAACGCCGTGGGCGAGCAGGGCGCGATCTACCAGATGCTGAGCCACGGGGTGATCTCGGGCGCGCTCTTCCTCTGCGTCGGGGTGATCTACGACCGCATGCACACCCGCGAGATCGCCGCCTATGGCGGGCTCGTGAACCGGATGCCGTGGTACGCGGCGGTGTTCCTGCTGTTCAGCATGGGCAACGTCGGCCTGCCGGGCACGAGCGGCTTCGTCGGCGAGATCCTGTCGATGACCGGGACCTACCGGGTGTCGACCTGGACGGCGATCCTCGCGGCGAGCGGCGTGATCCTCTCGGCGGTCTACATGCTGACGCTCTACCGGCGCGTGGTGTTCGGCACGATCACCAACCCGAAGCTGGAGACGATCACCGACCTGGAATGGCGTGAGGTCGCGATCTTCGCGCCGCTGATCGTCTCGACGCTCTACCTGGGCATCCAGCCCAATTCCGTATTCGACCTGACGAGTGCGTCGGTGGACCAGCTAGTGCGGGTCTACCAGGCGGCCATCGGCGGGTAGGGGTTTCCGAGATGCTCTCCGCCGATCTGGCCTACGCCTATCCCGAAGTGATCCTCGCCGTGGGCGCGCTCGCGCTGCTGGTGATCGGCGCCTTCGCGCCGAAGCAGACGGCGCTGGTCGGCGGCGCGTCCGTGCTGGTGCTGGTGGCCGCGGCGGTGGCCTCGGCGACGCAGCCGTTCGGCGTGGCGTTCGGCGGCGGGCTGATCTCCGACGCGGCGGCGACCTTCTCGAAGGTCGCGATCTACCTGGCCTCGGCCGTGGCGATCCCGCTGGGCCAGTCGTGGTTCGCGCGGCGCGGGATGAGGGCGTTCGAGTTCCCCGTGCTGATCCTGCTGGCCGCGCTCGGCATGGGCATGATGGCCTCGGCCGGCGACCTGATCTCGCTCTACGTCGGCGTGGAACTGCACAGCCTGGCGCTCTACGTGCTGGCGGCCATGCAGCGCGACAACGCCAAGGCCTCGGAAGCGGGGCTGAAGTACTTCGTGCTGGGCGCGCTCTCGTCGGGCCTCCTGCTCTACGGCTCGAGCCTGATCTACGGCTTCGCCGGCTCGACGCTGTTCCCGGACATCGCGGCGGCCGCGGGCGCGCCCGACAACACCGGCCTGCTGTTCGGCCTCGTCTTCCTGATCTGCGGCCTGGCCTTCAAGGTCTCGGCGGCGCCGTTCCACATGTGGACGCCCGACGTCTACGAGGGCGCGCCGACGCCGGTCGTGGCCTTCTTCGCCGCCGCCCCGAAGCTGGCCGCCATGATGCTGTTCGCCCGCGTCCTGGCCGACGCCTTCGCCGGGGCCACCGACCAGTGGCAGCAGGTGCTGGTGGCGATCTCGCTGATCTCCATCGCGGTGGGCGCCTTCGCGGGCCTGGTGCAGAAGAACCTGAAGCGCCTCTGGGCCTACTCCTCGATCGCCAACATCGGCTACGCGCTGCTGGGCCTCGCGTCGGGCACGTCGGAAGGCGTGCAGGGCATGCTGGTCTTCATGATCCTCTACATGATCGACGTGACGGGCTTCTTCGCCTGCCTGGCGGCGCTGTCGCGCCAGGGCCGGGCGATGGAGACGATCGACGACCTGGCCGGCCTCATCAAGGAGCGGCCGGCGCTGGGCTTCGCGATCACCATCTTCTCGCTGTCGGCGCTGGGCCTGCCGCCGTTCTCGGGCTTCTTCGCCAAGATCGCGGTCTTCAAGGCGGCGCTGGACGCGGGCCTCTGGGGCGTCGCGGTCGCGGGCCTCATCGGCTCGGTCGTGGCGGCCTTCTACTACCTGCGCGTCATCAAGGTGATGTGGTTCGACGGCAGCGCCGGGGCGACCGACAAGCCGCCGGTGGAGGCCAACGCCATCGCCATCGCCTCGGCTGCCTTCGCCTTCCCGGTGGTGATCGTGGCGCTCTACTGGCTCAACGACGCGGCCGCCACGGCGGCCCAGGCGCTGGGGCTGGTCTAAGGGCTTGGCCGCCCATCCGCCGATCGAGGCCTACGACGAACTCGACTCCACCAACGCCGAGGCGCGGCGACGCGCCGAAGCGGGGGAAGTGGGTCCCGTGTGGATCACCGCCGCCGTGCAGACCGCCGGGCGCGGCCGGCGCGGCCGGGCGTGGTCGACGAACCGGGGCAACCTGGCCGCCACCTTGCTGACGGTGACCGACCGGCCCGCGGGCGAGGCGGCGCAACTGTCGTTCGTGGCGGCGCTGGCGGCCTGCGACCTGGCCGACGCCTGCCTGGGCGCGGGCGCGGCGCGGCTGAAGTGGCCCAACGACGTGCTGGTGCATGGGAAGAAGGCCGTGGGCATCCTGGTCGAGAGCGGCGCACGGCCGGACGGGCGCCTGTGGCTGGCGGTCGGGATCGGCGTGAACCTGGCTCACGCGCCGCAGGACGTGGAGCGGCCGGCGACGGCCTTCGCCGAGCACATGGCGGGACAGCCTCCGGAGCCCCGCGCGGCGCTGGAGGTTCTGGCGCATGCGTTCGAGCGCTGGCGCACGACCTGGAGCACGCACGGTTTCGCGGCCGTGGCGGCGGGGTGGTCGGAACGCGCCACGGGCATCGGCCAGCGCTGCGAGGCGCGGCTTCCCAACCGCACGCTCAGCGGCGTGGCGGAAGGGCTCGATCCGGACGGCGCGCTGCGTCTGCGGCTGGACGACGGAGCCGTGGAGCGCATAACGGCCGGCGACGTGTTTTTCGGAGGCGCGTGAATGCTGCTCGCGATCGAACAGGGCAACACCAACACGCTGTTCGCGGTGCATGACGGCGAACGGTGGACGGCCCAGTGGCGCGCCGGCACGGATTCGACGCGCACCGCGGACGAATACGCCGTCTGGCTCTCGCAACTGCTGGCGATGGCGGGCCTCAGCCTCAACCAGTTCGACGGCTGCATCGTCTCGTCCGTGGTGCCGCAGTCGATCTTCAACCTGCGCAACCTGGCGCGGCGCTACCTGCATGTGGAGCCGCTGGTCGTGGGCGACAACGTCGACCTGGGCATCCCGGTGCGCATCCAGAAGCCGTCCGAGGCCGGCGCCGACCGGCTGGTGAACGCGATCGGCGCGCACGTGGTCTATCCCGGCGACCTGATCGTCATCGACTCGGGCACGGCCACCACCTTCGACATCATCGCGGCGGACGGCGGCTTCGAGGGCGGCGTGATCGCGCCTGGGATCAACCTCTCCATGGAGGCGTTGCACCAGGCGGCGGCCAAACTGCCCCGGGTCGCCATCCAGAAGCCGCAGCGGGTGGTGGGAACCGACACCGTGGGCGCCATGCAGTCGGGCGTATTCTGGGGCTACATCGCCCTGATCGAGGGTCTCATCGCCCGCATCAAGGCCGAGCACCACAAGCCGCTGACCGTGGTGGCGACGGGCGGCGTCGCCTCGCTCTTCCATGGCGCCACGACGAGTATCGACCACTTCGACCCCGACCTCACCATCCGCGGGATGCTGGAGATCTGGCGGCGGAACAAGAAAGCCGGCTGATGGCCAACCCAAACGACGAACTCGTCTTCCTGCCGCTGGGCGGCTCGAACGAGATCGGGATGAACTTCAACCTCTATGGCTTCGGGCCGGCGCACGACCGCAAGTGGATCGTCGTCGACCTGGGCGTGACGTTCGGCGATCAGACGACGCCGGGCGTGGAGGTTATCCTCCCGGACCCAGAATTCATCGAGGAGCACGCCCACCGGATCCTGGGCATCGTGCTGACCCACGCGCACGAGGACCATATCGGGGCGGTGGCGTGGCTGTGGCCGCGGCTGAAGGCGCCGGTCTACGCGACGCCGTTCACGGCCTTCATCCTGCGCGAGAAGCTGCGCGAGGCCGACCTGCTGGACGAGGTGGAGATCACCGAGGTCCCCCTGGGCGGGACCATCGAACTCGGGCCGTTCACGCTGGACCTGATCACGCTGACGCATTCGATCCCCGAGCCGAACGGGCTGGCGATCAGGACGCCGCTGGGCACGATCCTGCACACGGGCGACTGGAAGATCGACCCCGATCCGCTGCTGGGCGACGTCACCGACGCCGCCGCGATCCGCAAGCTGGGCGACGAGGGCGTGCTGGCGATGGTGTGCGACAGCACCAACGTCTTCGTGGACGGCCACGCCGGGTCGGAGGCCGACGTGCGCGTGGCGCTGACCAGCCTGATCGGCGGGTTGAAGGGCAAGGTGGCCGTGGCCTGCTTCGCCTCGAACGTGGCGCGGATGGACAGCGTGATCCGGGCGGCCGAGGCGAACGGGCGTCGCGTGTGCCTCGCCGGGCGTTCGATGCACCGGATGGCGGCGGCCGCCAAGTCGGTGGGCCTGATGGAGGACATCAAGCCGTTCCTGGACGACACCGAGGCGAAGCACCTGCCGGAGAACGGCGTGCTCTACCTCTGCACGGGCAGCCAGGGCGAGCCCCGGGCCGCGCTGGCCCGCATCGCCGAGGGGACCCACCCGCACGTGAACCTGGGCGCCGGCGACAGCGTGGTGTTCTCCAGCCGGGTGATCCCGGGCAACGAGATCCCGATCCGCAACCTGCAGAACAAGCTGACCGAGCGCGGCGTGCGGCTCTACACCGAGCGCGACCATCCGGGCATCCACGTCTCGGGTCACCCGTGCCGCGACGAGCTGGCCGAGATGTACAGTTGGGCGCGGCCTGCCATCGCGGTCCCGACGCACGGCGAGCGGCGCCACCTGATGGAGCACGCCGCCTTCGCACGCGACCTGCAGGTGCCGCAGCAGGTGACGCCCCGCAACGGCGACATGGTGCGTCTGGCGCCCGGTCGCGCCGAGGTGATCGACGAGGTGCCCTCAGGCCGCCTGTTCGTGGACGCCGGCGTGCTGACGCCCGAGAACGGCGAGGCGCTGCGCGAGCGGCGACATGCGTCGTTCAACGGCGTGGTGACGGTGGCCGTGGTGCTGGACGGGCGCAACAAGCTGGCCTCGTCGCCGCAGGTCCGCGCGATCGGCCTGCCGTCCGACAGCGACGACGACCTGGAAGACGCGCTCGACGACCTGGCCGACGAGGCCGAGGCGGCCGTGAAGCGTCTGAAGGGCGAGGGCCTCGAGTTCGACGACACCGTCGAGACCGCCGTCAACCGCGCCGTGAAGAAGGCGAGCCAACGC
>NZ_JAEUMO010000241.1 GCF_016793285.1 Phenylobacterium sp. | reverse complement strand
GCGGCGCGCCGTACGCCGGCAGGGCGGCGGAGGGGCTGGCGGCCGTGAAAGCTGCGCTCGCCGGCTGACCGTCGTTCGGCGGCTTCGTCGGGCCGGCCGCGCCGCCGAAGGGCCCCGGCGGCGCGCGCTCAGGCGACGTAGACGCAGAACTTGTTGCCCACGGGATCGCGGAAGTAGGCGCCGTAGAACTCCGTGCCCTCGGGCGGGCGGAACCCTGGCGCGCCCTCGTCGGAGCCGCCGGTGGCCAGGGCGGCGGCGTGGGCCGCGCGGACCTGATCCTGCGTTTCGGCCCTGAAGGCGATCATGATGCCGTTGCCGGCGCGCGCCGCCTCGCCGTCGTGCGGCCTGCAGATGCCCACGCAGGGGCTGCCGCCCTTCGGTCCGTAGAACGCCCAGCCGCCCGAGGGCTCGCCGCGCTCATAGCCCATGGCGCCCAGCGCCGCGTCGAAGAAGGGCAGGGCGGCGTCTACGTCCGCCGCGCCGATGGTCACATATCCGATGCTCATGTCCGTCTCCTGTCCGTCTCCTGTCCGTCCCAGGGAACATAGCCGCGATATCGAACAAATCAAGAACATGAATTGACAACGCGCGACGCGAGGCGTCCCCTCGCCGAACGCCAGTCTTTAGGGAGCCATGCGATGGAGACCCGGGAACACTTCGGCGACCAGACGATGGACGTCGTGACCCACGAGCGGACCTACCACTACTTCAGCATCCTCACGCGCTGGGCGATGCTGGTGATCGGGGACCTGACGCTGTGGCTCACCCTGTGGTTCGCGACGCCCGCCGGCTTCCTGGGCGGCACGCTCGTGGCTCTGGTGGCGTTCGTGGTGGGCTACGTCGTGCTGGTGCGGCACGAGGAGAAGCAGCCGCTCGACGTCTGGGTCGAGGGCCGCTGAACCGACGTCCGCCCGTCCCGGCGTTCGCGCCGGGATGAGCGGGATTGTTGGGGCCTACGCGGCCAGCGCCTTCTCCAGGTTCGCGGCGACCTTGTCGAGGAAGCCCTCGGTGGTCAGCCAGCCCTGGGTGTCGCCGACCAGCAACGCGAGGTCCTTGGTCATCGAGCCGCTTTCGACCGTGGCGACGCAGACCTTCTCCAGCGTGTCGCAGAAATGCTCGAGCTCGGCGTTGCCGTCGAGCTTGGCGCGGTGCTTCAGGCCCTGGGTCCAGGCGAAGATCGAGGCGATCGAGTTGGTGGAGGTGCTTTCGCCCTTCTGATGCTGGCGGTAGTGGCGCGTGACGGTGCCGTGGGCCGCCTCGGCCTCCATGATCTTGCCGTCCGGCGTGATCAGCACCGACGTCATCAGGCCCAGCGAGCCGAAGCCCTGGGCGACCTGGTCGGACTGGACGTCGCCGTCGTAGTTCTTGCAGGCCCAGATGAAGTCGCCGTTCCACTTCAGCGAGCTGGCCACCATGTCGTCGATCAGGCGGTGCTCGTAGACGAGGCCCAGGGCCTTGAACTTCTCGATGTAGTCCTTCTGGTAGACCTCCTCGAAGATGTCCTTGAAGCGGCCGTCGTAGGCCTTGAGGATCGTGTTCTTCGTGGAGAGGTAGAGCGGGTACTTCCGGGCGAGGGCGTAGTTGAAGCAGGCGCGGGCGAAGTCGCGGATCGACGCCTCGACGTTGTACATCGCCATGGCCACGCCGGGGCCCTGGAAGTCGTAGACGTCGTGCTGGATCACCTCGCCGTCCTCACCTTCGAACTTGACGGTGAGCTTGCCGGGGCCCGGCACCCTGAAGTCGGTGGCGCGGTACTGGTCGCCGAAGGCGTGGCGGCCGATGATGATCGGCTTGGTCCATCCGGGGATCAGGCGCGGCACGTTCTTGCAGATGATCGGCTCGCGGAAGACGACGCCGTCGAGGATGTTGCGGATCGTGCCGTTCGGCGACTTCCACATCTTCTTGAGGTTGAATTCCTTCACGCGCGCTTCGTCGGGCGTGATGGTGGCGCACTTGATGCCGACGCCGTACCGCTTGATCGCGTTCGCCGCGTCGACCGTCACCTGGTCGTCGGTGGCGTCGCGGTTCTCCATTCCCAGGTCGTAGTACTCGATCTGCAGGTCGAGGAACGGGTGGATCAGCTTGTCCTTGATCAGCTTCCAGATGATCCGGGTCATCTCGTCCCCGTCGAGGTCCACGACGGGGTTGGCGACTTTGATCTTGGCCATGAGGGGCGGGCGCTCCGGGATGTTCGTTCTGTTTGGGGTTCGTATAGCCACCGCGAGCGCCGACGCAAAGGCTCAGGGCGGCGACTAGCCCACCGCTTTCAGCGCGGCGGCGGCAACCTGGGCTATGACGCGGTCGCGGCCGGCCTCGTCGAGCGTCGATCCGGAGAGGAAGACGGCCAGCGCATACGCGCGCTTGTCCGGCAGGGTGAAGATGCCGACGTCGTTGTGCGCGGCGGACCGGCCGAGGTCGAAGGCGGCGGCGCCGGCGCGGTGCGCGAGGAAGACGCCGGCCGGCAGGCCCGCGCGCAGGCGGGCGGTCCCGCGGGAGGTCCGGGCCATCATCTGGAGGAGCAGCCGGGTGGAGTTGGGCGAAATCAGCTGCTGACTGTCGAACATCTGCAGGAACTCGATCATCCCGCGCGGCGTGGCGGTGTCGCGCGGGTCGGTCATATAGCGCGCCTGGGCCGCCGCGCGGCGCTCGGGCGGCACGGCGGCGAGCGCGGCGGAAAAGGCCCCCGGCGCACGCCAGGCCGGACGATACGGCGCCATCCCCAGGGCGTCGGAGGCCAGTTCGCGCTCGTAGCGGTCGACGCGCACCTCGGGCACGCGCCTGGCGGTGAGCCATGCGGTCACGGCGCCGGGGCCGCCGATGCGCTTCATCAGGACGTCGGCCGCGGTGTTGTCGCCGTCGACCACCATGGCTTCGAGCAGTTCCCGGGCGGAGTACTCCCGGCGTTGGGGCCACGCGGCAGCGATGGGCGAGTGCGGGGGCGAAAGCTGCTGCTCGAGCAGGAAGATGCGTTCGGTCAGCAGCACGCGGCCGGCGTCCACCTCGGAGAGGACGGCGGCCGCCAGCGGCAGCTTGAAGACGCTCTGCATGGGGAAGCGCCGTTCGCCGTCGAGGAAGAAGGCCTGGCCGCTCTCCAGGTTGGCGAGGCCGACGCCCAGGATGCCGGGCTTCGCCCGCTCGGCGATCGCGGTGACGGCGTCGGTCAGTTGCGCGAGGGCGATCTTGGGCGTGGTGGAGACCGTGGTCGGCATCCCCGGCTCGCAGGCGGCGACCAGGGCGGCGGGGGCGGCGGCCATGAGGGCCCGGCGGTGAAGGCTTGCCATTGCAGGGCGAGGCTCCTCTAAACGCGGCATGTCGGAAACCTCCCTGCCTGCGCCGGTCGTGATCCTGAACGCGACGCAGCTTGCCGAGAATATCGGCGCCACCGCGCGGGTCATGGCGAATTTCGGCCTTTCGGACCTGCGGCTCGTCAATCCGCGCGACGGCTGGCCGCAGGAACGTGCGTGGGCGCTCGCGTCGGGGGCGGAGTGGCCGCTGAACGCGGCGCGGGTGTTCGGCAGCGTGGCCGCGGCGATCGCCGACCTGCAGGTGGTTTACGCCACCACGGCCCGGCCGCGGGAACTGACGCTGCCGGTGCTGACGCCGCGGGCGGCGGCCGCGGAGCTGACGGCGGCGGCGGGGCAGGGGCAGAAGACGGGCCTCCTGTTCGGCGGCGAGCGGGCTGGACTGGAGACGGCGGACATCGCGCTCTGCCAGGCGGTGGTGACGATCCCGATCGACCCGCGGTTCCGGTCTCTGAACCTGGGCCAGGCCGTGGCGATCAACGCCTACGAGTGGCGCACGGCCCAGCTCGACGCGGCGCCGGCGAACTTCCGCGAGCGTTCCGAGCCGGCGACGGGCGAGGCGCTGCTGGGCCTCTACGAGCACCTCGAGCGGGAACTGGATACGGCGGGTTTCTTCCACCCCCCGGAGAAGACGCCGAACATGATCCAGAACCTGCGCTCGGCGCTGGGGAAGGCGCGGTTCACGGAGCAGGAGGTGCGGACCCTCCGGGGCGTCGTGACGGCGCTGTCGCGCGGCCGCGGCAAGGTGCTGGAGAAGATCGCCCGGAAGAAGAGCGAAGGATCATGAGCCTGCGCGCGCTGCTGGACGGCCTGCCCGTCCCGATCGTCCAGGCGCCGATGGTGGGTGCGTCGCTGGACCGGCTGGCGCTGGCGGTGAGCGCGGCGGGCGGGATGGGCACGCTGGCGGCGGGGGCGCTGGCGCCGGACGACATCGCGACCGCCATCGGCGCGATGAAAGCGGCGAGCGACCGGCCCTTCGGCGTGAACCTCCTGATGGCGCCCAGGGCGTCGCCGGATGCGGCGATCGTCGCGGCGGCGCTAGAACGGCTCGCCCCCTGGTACGCCGAGCTGGGCGAGCCGCTACCCGACGCACCGAACCAGTACGCACCGGACTTCGAGGCGCAGCTCGCGGCGATCGTCGCGGCGGCGCCGCCGGTCGCGTCCTTCACCTTCGGCATCCTGGCGCGGGACCAGGTGACGGCGCTGCGGGCGGCGGGAACCTGCGTGGTGGGCACGGCGACGTCGGTGGCGGAGGCGCGGGCTTGGGCGGAAGTCGGCGCGGACGGCGTCTGCGCGCAGGGGTTCGAGGCGGGCGGCCACCGCGGGCACTTCCTGGCCGAACTCGACGCCAGCCTGGTGGGGACGATGGCGCTGGTGGCGACGATCCGGGCGGCGGTCGACCTGCCGGTGATCGCAGCGGGCGGCATCATGGACGGGCGCGGCGTGGCCGCGGCGCTGGCGCTGGGCGCCTCGGCGGCGCAGATGGGCACAGCGTTCCTGCTCGCCGAGGAGGCCACGACGTCGAAGCCGTGGCGGCGGGCGCTGAGCGAGGCCGGCGACGAGGCCACGCGGCTGACGCGCGCGTTCACGGGCCGATACGCCCGCGGCGTCGAGAACAGGTTCATGCGTCTGATGCATGGGGTGCAGGCCGACGTCCCCGCCTATCCTGTGCAGAACCGGCTGACCCAGCCGCTGCGCGCCGCCGCCGCCAAGTCCGACGATCCGGAGATGCTGTCGCTCTGGGCCGGCCAGGCGGTGAGCCTCGCGCGACCGGGGGCAGCCGGCGACATGGTCCGCCGCTGGTGGGCCGAAGCAAGGGATGCGGCCTGCGAACTGGCCGCGCGGACGGGGAGACCTGAGTGAGCGAACTTCGGACGGCGGCGCGCGAGGCGTTCGTCTATGCGCTGCCGCTGATCGAGGTGGCGACCACGCGCCAGCGCGGGATGGGCCTGGGCCAGGCGATGGGCGCGATCACCCATGTGCGCAACCTGGCCAACCATCGCCACCGGGCGGTGACGACGCCCAACACCGACACGCTCTACTCGACGGCGCACATCGACCTGACGGCCGGGCCGGTGACGTTCGTGCTGCCGGCGGCGGGCGAGCGCTATCTCTCGCTGGCGCTGATGGACGCCTACACCAACAACTTCGCCGTCCTGGGCACGCGGACGACCGGGCCGGACGGCGGGACGTTCCGGCTGGTGGGGCCGAGCGAGGCGGCCGAGGGGCCGAACGCGATCCGCTCGCCGACGAACCATGTCTGGGCGCTGGCGCGGATCCTGGTGGCGGGACCCCACGACCTGGAGGCGGCCAGGGCGGTGCAGGCCGGCATCTCGCTGCAGGGGCCGGAGACGGCGTGTCCGGGCCCCTATGCGGCGCGCACGGCCGACTGGCGCGAGCTGTTCGCGACGGTCGCGGCGCTGATGGCGGCCAATCCGCCGCCGGTTACCGACCTGGGGAAGCTGCGCCAGATCGCGCCGCTGGGGCTGACCGGAGGCTTCGACCCGGCACGGTTCAGCGCCGCCGAGGTCGCCGAGATCGAGGCGGGGCTGGCCGAGGGGCGCCAGGCGGTTCAGGGCGGCGGCGGGCTGGGCGGCACGGGTTTCGTCCAGGGCTGGACCTATCCGACGGCGCGGCTGGGCGACTTCGGGCAGGACTACGCCCTGCGAGGGACCGTGGCGCTGGGCGGGCTCGCCGCGCTGCCGCCCGAGGAGGCCATGTACATGCAGGCCGAGGGGCCGGGGCCGCGCAAGCTGTTCGACGGCACGCAGGCCTGGCGGCTGCACTTTCCGGCCGGCCAGCACCTGCCGGTCGACTCGTTCTGGTCGCTCAGCCTCTATGAGGCGATGGACGACGGGCAGTTCTTCTTCACGGACAACCCGCTGAACCGCTACGCCATCGGCGACCGGACGCCGGGGCTGACGACCAACCCCGACGGTTCGCTCGATATCTGGATCGGCCACGAGAACCCCGGCGCCGGGCGCGAGGGCAACTGGCTGCCGGCGCCGGCCGGGCCGTTCGCGCTCTTCATGCGGGCCTATCTGCCCAGGCCCGAGTTGCTCCAGGGCTATTACCGCATGCCTCCGGTCGAGGTTGCCTGAGGTCGGGCGCGCCGTAGGGTCGCCCCGGCTTTGACGGAGGCGGAACTTGAACAGGCGTGAAGCGCTGGCGTTGCTGGCGGTGATCGGGGCGGCGCCCGCGGCGCGGGCTTTCGCGGCGGCGGGCGACCTGACGTCGGCGGCGCGCGAAGCGTGGCTCTACGGCCTGCCGCTGATCGAGATGGCGACGACGCGGGCCCGCGCGCTGCGGGGCGACGGGACCATCGGCGGAGCGCTGAACGCCTTCCGTCATGCGCGGGAACTGGCCGACGACAAGAGCCGCGGCGTGACCTCGCCCAACAACGACACCCTCTATTCCAGCGCCTGGATGGACCTGACCCGGGGGCCGCTGACGCTGACGATCCCGGCGACGGGCGCGCGCTACATCTCGGTCGCCGGGATGAGCATGTACACCGACAACGACTTCATCCTGGGCACGCGCACGACCGGCGGCTCGGGTGGGACCTATACGATCGTCGGGCCCGGCCAGGCCGGCTCCGGGCCGAACGTGGTGCGCCTGAGCACGCCGCACGGCTGGCTGCTGGCGCGGACGCTGGTGGACGGACCCGGCGACCTGCCGGCGGTGCGCAAGGTGCAGGATGCGCTGTTGCTGAAGGGGCCGGCGACCCCGCCGCCGCCGGTCTATGCCACGCGCGCAGCTCCCGCGCCGGACTACTTCGCCTCGGTGGCGCGGCTGCTGGCCGCCGATCCGCCTCCAGCCACGGACGGGGTGCTCTTCGCGCGGATCGCGCCGCTGGGGCTGACGGCGAGGGGCGGGTTCGACGCCTCGCGGCTGGATGCCGCGGCGATAGCGCAGGTGGAGGCGGGCGTAGCCGAGGCGCGCGCGGCGCTCCAGGGCCTGCGCCCAGGAGCCGCCGTCCAGGGCTGGACGTATCCGGCCGCGCGGCTCGGATTCTACGGCCAGGACTACGGGTTCCGCGCCGCGGTGTCGCTGGCGGGGCTGGCCGCGCTCACGCCCGCGGAGGCGATGTACATGAACCCGGTGGCCGACCGCGGGCGGATGTTCGCCGGCGCCGGGCCCTACCGCCTGCACTTCGCCGCCGACAGGATGCCGGCGGTGAACGGCTTCTGGTCGCTGACCATGTACCAGGCGACGCCGGACGGGCAGTTCTTCCTCGTGCCGAACGCGATCGACCGCTTCTCCATCGGCGACCGGACGCCGGGGCTGAAGAAGAACGCCGACGGGTCGCTCGACATCTGGATCGCCCGCGCCGATCCCGGCGGCGAACGCTCGTCGAACTGGCTGCCGGCGCCGGCCGAAGGACCGTTCACGCTCAGCTTCCGCGCCTACCTGCCCAAGCCGGACCTGATGGACGGCCGCTACCGCGTGCCGGCGATCCAGCCCGGCTGACCTTGACTCGGGAGGGCCCGGCCGTCATACACCGCGCCTTCCAGCCGCCGGGGCGACCCGCGTGGTCCGGAACCTATGACGGGTTGATACAAGGCCGCCGTTGAAATCGCATTCTCATCAAGAGGATGCCGGCCCGTGTCGAAGAGAGTGACAGATGTCCAAGCGCCATAGCGCCAAGTACAAACTCGACCGCCGGATGGGCGAAAACGTCTGGGGTCGCCCGAAGTCCCCGATCAACACCCGCGCCTACGGCCCCGGCCAGCACGGCCAGCGCCGCAAGTCCAAGGTCTCGGACTTCGGCCTTCAGCTCCGCGCCAAGCAGAAGCTGAAGGGCTACTACGGCAACATCACCGAGAAGCAGTTCGTCCGCATCTACAAGGATGCCGCGAGCCGCAAGGGCAACACCTCGGAAAACCTGATCGCGCTCCTGGAGTCGCGCCTGGACGCGGTGGTCTACCGCGCCAAGTTCGTGCCGACCCCGTTCGCCGCCCGGCAGTTCGTCAACCACGGCCACGTGCTGGTGAACGGCAAGCGCGTGAACATCGCGTCGTACCGCGTGAAGCCGGGCGACGTGGTGTCGGTTCGTGAGCGGTCGCGCAACATGGCGCTGGTGCTGGAAGCGCTGCAGTCGAGCGAGCGCGACACGCCGGAGTACATCACCGTCGACCACAAGGGCATGGCCGCCACCTTCGTGCGCGCGCCGGAGCTGTCGGAAGTGCCGTACCCGGTGAAGATGGAACCGAACCTCGTGGTCGAATTCTACGCGTCGTAGTCGACGCCGATCATCGAGCAGAGTTTGCGAAGGCCCCGGATCACTCCGGGGCCTTTTGCATCTGGGCCTCATGTGGCCAAGTCGCTGGATGAATCGACGGGTCTTCGTACTGGCCGCCATGGCGCTCTCGGGCTGCGCGGGCGCCGGCGCGCGGGTGACGCCGACCGGCGCGCCGCTGGCGGAGCTGGAGCCGCTCTACCGGGCCGATGCGGGGCGCGAGGCGATCACCATCAGCGTCTCGTCCAACGGCTGCACCGCCAAGGCGGACTTCGCGTTCCATGTGGAGCGGCGGGGCGGGGCCACGACGCTGGCGTTCGCGCGCAAGCGGATCGACCCGTGCAGGTCGTTCGCCATGGGCAGGACCGAGCTGACGTTCACCTGGGCCGAACTGGGCGTGGGACCACGGACCGAGGTGTTCCTGCTGAACCCGCTCGCCGCCTGGACCGGGCCGGGCTCCTGATCAGGTGAACATCGCCGTGATCCACTGGGGCACGCGGCGCGGGCGGCGGGTGGCCTGCTCGACGAGGACCCAGGTGGTCACCACCTGGGCGCACATGGCGCCGTCGGGGCCGTCGATGCGGATATAGCGGTCGAAGCGGGGGCCGGCGGCGGCCTCATCGACCCAGGTGCGGCCCTGGGCGGTCTCGCCGAGCTTCAGCTCGCGGCGGTAGTCGATCTCGTGGCGCAGCGCCACCCAGACCCAGGTCGCCTGGGCGTCGGCGGGTGCGAGGCTCTGCCAGTGGGCGACGCCCATGTCCTGCGCCCAGCGCAGGTAGACCACGTTGTTGACGTGGCCGTTCTCGTCGATGTCGGCGGGCGTGGGCTCGAACGTCAGGCGGAAGACCTGGCGGCCTTCCGGCGGCTCGAGCAGTTTCGTCACGCCTCGATCAGCCCCTGGTCGGCCAGCATGGTCTTCAGTTCGCCCGACTGGAACATCTCGCGGACGATGTCGCAGCCGCCGACGAACTCGCCCTTCACGTAGAGCTGCGGGATGGTCGGCCAGTCGGAGAAGGACTTGATGCCTTCACGCAGCGGTTCGCTCTGCAGCACGTCGACGCCCACGAAATCGACCCCGAGGTGGTCGAGGATCTGCACCGTCACGGCCGAGAAACCGCAGCGGGGCTGCTCAGGCTCGCCCTTCATGAAGAGGACGACGGGGTGCTCGGCCACGGACTTGGCGATCCAGTCGTGGACGGGGTTGGCGGTGGCGGCGTCGGTCATCTGGTCGCCCTTTCGGCGGGAATACAGGCGGTCTGAAGGTGGGGAAGGCGGCCTGTCGGGTCAAGCGCGCCGGATCGGCGCATCTAAGCCGGCGCGCTCGTCTCCAGCCCCAGAGCATGCAGCTCGCCGCCCATCTTGCCCTTGAGGGAGGCGTAGACGAGCTGGTGCTGCCGCACCCGTGACAGGCCAGCGAAGGCCGCCGAGACGATCCTCGCCTTGTAGTGGTCGCCGTCGCCGGCGAGGTCCGTGACCTCGATGGCGGCGTCGGGGAAGGCGTCGCGGAGCGCGGCTTCCAGGTCGGGCTGGGACATCGGCATGGGGCCGACTTAGGCGCCTCAGCGCGTGAAGTCCATGATCCAGTTGACCTCCCAGGCGCCGCCGCCGTCGTAGGAAAAGGCCTGTGTCCAGCGCGCCTCGCCGGGGGCGAGGACTTCCCACAGGAAACGGACCTTCACCGCGCGCCCCGCGCAGGTGTCGTCGCCCTCGAAGCGGCCGACGCCGTTCTCGAACCGGCCATGCACCGGCGGCTCCAGAGCGCCCGAGGCGCCGTTGACCCAGTAGATCGACCAGCGGCGCCGCTCGACATCGAAGCTGCGGAAGGTCAGGCCCTGGCCGTGGTCGCCCAGATCGTTCTCGTCGACGTTGCAGAGGCCGCCCATCAGCCCCTGGCAGAACGCGGCGCCGCTGAATTCATCCCAATCCGTACAGCCGACGCCGCGGGCGGCGAGCCGGCGATGCGCCACGTGCCAGCGGCCGTAGAGGAAGTGGAAGTCGCGCCGGCCGTCGTCGTGGGCGTCGTAAGCCATGTCCTGTCCCCGTGATGCGAGGACAGGCTAACGCGCGACTGCTGTCAGGCGTGGCAGCAGCACGTTGCCTCCTGGGCTCAGTCGATGATCGAACTGTAGACGATGCTCTTGAGCTGGCCGCGGAAGTTGAAGGTGCCGGACGGCATCAACTGGGTCATGAAGACGACGCTGAGATCCTCCCTGGGGTCGACCCAGAAGATCGTCGAGGCGGCGCCGCCCCAATAGTAGTCGCCGGCGCCCAGCGTGCCGGTGCGCACCTGGTCCATGGTCGAGGCGAAGCCCAGGCCGAAGCCGACACCCTCGTTGGCGGTCTCCGAGAAGCCCTCGAAGGCCACCTGCGTCAGGTCCTTGCCGCCGGGCAGGTGGTTCATGTGCATGATCTCGAGCGTGCGCGGCCCGATGACCCGGTGGCCGTCGAGCTCGCCGCCGCGGCGCAGCATCTCGCAGAAGCGCAGGTAGTCCGAGATCGTGCCGGTGAGGCCGCCGCCGCCCGACTTGAAGGCCGGCTCGCGGGTGAAGTTCGACGTGGCCGGGTCGTCGATCAGCTTCAGCTTCTTGTCGGGCCCGCGCTGATAGTTGGCGGCGAAGCGGCCGACCTTGTCGGGCGCGACCTGGAAGGCGGTGTCCTTCATGCCCAGCGGATCGAAGATCGTCTCCTGGAGGTACTGGGCGAAGGGCTTGCCGGAGATGATCTCGACCAGCGCGCCGCAGACGTCGGTGGCGAGCGAGTACTGCCACGCCTCGCCGGGATGGTAGCGCAGGGGGACCTGGGCGAGCTTGTCCATGAACTCGGTCATGGTGTCGGTGGTGTCGGCCGAACGGATCTTCAGGCCGCGGTAGACCTTGTCGATCGGGTGCTGGATGCCGACGCCCGGCAGGCCGCCGCCGTAGGTCAGGCCGGCCATGTGGCTGAGCACGTCGCGGAACGTGGCCCCCCGATGCGGGGCCTCGGTGACCATGCCGTCGCCCTCGCCGGAGATCCATACGCGGTGGTTCTTCCAGGACGGGACGTAGCGGCTGACCGGGTCGTTGAGCTGGAAGTAGCCCTGCTCGTAGAGCGTCATCAGCGCGACCGAGGTGATCGGCTTGGTCATGGAATAGATGCGGAAGATGGTATCGTCGCCCATCGGCTTGCCGCGCTCGAAGTCCATCGACCCGAAGCTCCTCTGGTAGGCGATGTGGCCGTGGCGGGCGACGGCGACCTGGCAGCCGGCGATCTTCTGCGGCCCGATGTAGTTGCGCTCCAGATGCTCGGTGATGCGCTCCAGGCGGCCTGCGTCCAGGCCCGTCCACTGCGACTGGGCGTCCATCGGTTTCCTCCCCGGGGTGGTGCTTTTCTCGATTGCCGCCATCATGGGCGCCGAACAGGTGTTTGGCCAAGCAGAAGGTGGGGTATGGACGAGCTTGAGGCGCTGGCGGCGGAGATCGGGGCGATCCTGAAGGCGCGGGGCGAGAAGATCGCGGTGAACGAGAGTTCCTCGGGAGGCCTGATCTCGGCGGCGCTGCTTTCGGTCCCGGGGGCCAGCGCCTACTACCTCGGCGGCGCGGTGGTCTACACGCCCAAGGCGCGGGTGCTGCTGACCGACATTCCGCGCGAGGCGCTGGAGGGCATGCGCTCGTCCAGCGAGCCCTATGCGCAGCTCCTGGCCCGCAACGCCTGCGAGCGCTACGGCGCCACCTGGGGCATCTCCGAGACCGGCGCGGCGGGGCCGACCGGCAACGGCTACGGCGACGCGGCCGGCCACACCTGTGTGGCGGTGTCCGGTCCGGTGGAAGCGGTGCTGACGGTCGAGACGGCGTCCGAGGACCGCAGCGCCAACATGCGGGCGTTCGCGGCCGCGTCGCTCGGGCTGCTCAAGCGGGCGCTCGAAGCCTAGAGCGTCGGGTCGTCGCTGATCCGCACCAGCATCTTGCCGAAGTTGCCGCCCTGCAGCATCTCGGCGAAGGCGGCGGGGATGGCGTCGAGGCCTTCGCGGATGTCTTCGAGGTACTTGACCTTCCCCTCGGCGACCCAGGGGACCATGTCGGCCAGGAAGGCGTCGTGGTGGCCTTCGACATAGTCGCCGACGAAGAGGTTGGTGACGGTGACGCCGCGGGCCTCGGCCGCCGCGCGCTCGGCCGCGCCGGCGTCGCCCCCCACGTCGCCGTAGTGGGCGATGAGGCCGCAGATGGTCATGCGCGAGCCCTTGTTGAACAGCGGCAGGACGGCCTCGAACACCGGGCCGCCGACGTTCTCGAAATAGACGTCGACGCCGGCCGGGCAGGCGGCCCTCAGGTCGTCGGCGAAGGTGGGCGACAGGTGGCTGACGCAGGCGTCGAAGCCGAGCGTGTCTGTCACGAACCGGCACTTCTCCTCGCGCCCGGCGATGCCGACGACGCGGGCGCCCTTCAGCTTGGCGAGCTGGCCGGCGATCTGGCCCACGCCGCCCGACGCGGCCGAGACGACGACGGTCTCGCCGGCCTGCGGGTCGCATTGCAGGATCATGCCGGCGTAGGCGGTCAGGCCCAGCATGCCCAGGACACCGACGGCCTGGGAGAGGCGGCCCTTCGCGGGGTCGAGCTTGCGCGGGACCATGTAGCCGGGCCGCGCGACGCCTTCGCCCATCAGCGCGTACTCCGACCAGCCGTTGGTGCAGAAGACGAAGTCGCCGGGGGCGAGGCCGTCGATCCGGCTCTCGACCACCTGGGCGACGGTGCGGGCGTGGCAGGGGGCGCCTTCCGGTTCGACGCCGCGGCGCTTGTAGCCCCACTGGTAGGGATCGAGGGAGACGTAGATCGTGCGCGTCAGCGCCTGGCCCGGACCGGGCGTCGGCATCGGCGCTTCGACCAGCGCGAACGTGCCCGCGTCGGGCCACGGCGGCGGCGGCCGCTTGGCCAGCGTCCAGTAGCGGTTCATGGCGTCTCTCCCCGAGTCCGCGGCGTCAGGCCGAAGTGGTGGACGATGTGATCCACGGTTTGCGCGACCGACAAGCCCGACGTGTCGAGCCAGAGCCCGAGGCGCGGCGTTTCGTCGAGCGCGGTCGCGAGCGCGGCCGGCGTCCAGGCGCCTCTGTAGGCGGTCTTGTCGCGATCGCGGTCGCGCTGCGCCACCACGTCGAGGCTGGGGTCGAGCACGATCACGTCAGGGTTCCAGTTTGCGAGGCGCTGGGCGATGGCGGCGAGCCTCGGGCCGAGGATGACGTCCTGGTAGACCACGTCGAAACCCGCCGCAGCGTAGGCGTCGACGGTGGCGCAGGCCAGGTCGTAGCGGAGGGCGAGCTGAGCCGAGGCCTCCGGCGACGGATCGGGGGTCATGTCGGCGCGGCCGCTGACGACCATCCGGCGAAAGAGGTCGCCGCGCACGTGGACCGACCGGGCGAAGCGCCTCGCCAGCTCCTCCGCCACCGTGGACTTACCCGAGGCCATCAGGCCGGTGATGATGAAGACGCACGGAGCCATTCGGCAGGCGTATCCCGTCGCCCGCGGTTGCGGAAGGTGCGTGGGTGACGGCGCGTTGCAGCATCCGCAGCGCGATTCCCCTGTCGCGCGAAGCCACCCCTCGTTTTCGAGAGCTGCCGTCCGGGCGCGCGATTTCGGATACTCGCGGCCTCTGAACAGGGGTTGGTGCGATGATTGCGACACGTCTGAAATCGGCTTCCGTAGCGGCCATCGCCGCCTGCGCCGCGTGGGGCGGTCTCGCCCAGGCGGCGACCTACGACGTCACGCTGAGCGGCGTGGTGGCCAACGGCGGCTATTCCAGCCAGGATATCGGGAACACCCACTACGACCAGTGGGTGCTGAGCCTCGACGGCATCGACGGCGACAACCCGCTGACGGTGGAGCAGGGCGATACGCTGAACGTGACGGTGACGCTGGACGAGCTGTTCACCATCCCGGGCTCGATGGACCTGACGACGTTCGTCCTGTTCTTCGGCGGCCCGAACTTCCCGGGGGGCGATCAGGCATCGTTGGGCACGTTCACGTTCTACAATGGCTTGGCCGAAGTCGCGACGGGCGGCGGCGGCACCGGGACGTCGGGCCAGATCGCGCACTCCGCGGCGTTCTTCCCGCCGAACAACGGCCCGCTCACCTTCGACTCGATCTACGCCAGCTTCACGATCGACCAGCTTTCGGCGCCGGCGACGCTCGACTATTCGGGCATCTCCTACACGCTCTTCGATATCGGGGCGGGCGGGGTGCCGGAACCGGGGACCTGGGCCCTGATGATCCTGGGCTTCGGCGGGGCCGGCGCGATGCTGCGGCGGCGGCAGGCGCTGGCGTAGCGCTCCAACAATCGTTTGACGGGCGTGGGCGTCAGGGGGCCAACTTCCGGCCATGACGATCAAGCCCGAACTCGCCGCCATCGTCGGGGAGATCGATTTCGATCCCGACGCGCTCCACGAGAAATACCTGTTCGAGCGGGACAAGCGCCTGCGCGAGGACGGGATCGGCCAGTACGTCGAGGTGACGGCCGAGTTCTCGCACTACCGCGACGACCCCTACGTGGAGCCGGGGTTCACGCGCGAGCCGGTGTTCGACGAGGTGGAGTTCGCGATCATCGGGGGCGGCTTCGGCGGCCTTCTGATGGGCGCGCGCCTGCGCGAGGCGGGGTTCAGCAAGCTGCGCGTGATCGACGCGGCGGGGGACTTCGGCGGCACCTGGTACTGGAACCGCTATCCCGGCGCGATGTGCGACGTGGAGAGCTACGTCTACCTGCCGCTGCTGGAAGAGCTGGGCTACATTCCCAGGCACAAGTACTCGTT
>NZ_JAEUMO010000219.1 GCF_016793285.1 Phenylobacterium sp. | reverse complement strand
GCGCCGTAGCGGTCGACCAGGTAGAGGTTCGAGCCGCCGATCCCCTCGATGGCGGGGATGTTCAGCTCCATCGCCCCGACCGGGCCCACGACGGGCCTGGCGCCCCGCTCGACGGCGAGCTTGAAGGCCTTGGCGGCGTCGCGCACGCGGAAGGCCATGGCGTTGGCCGAGGGGCCGTGCTCCGCGCGGAAGTCGGCGGCCTGGCCGGCCGGCTCCATGTTGAGGATGAAGTTGATGTCGCCCTGGCGGAAGCGGAGCACGTTCTTCGAGCGGTGACGCGCCACCGCCGTGAAGCCCATCTTCTCGAACAGGCCCTTCAGCCGCTCGGGCTCGGGGGAGGTGAATTCCACGAACTCGAACCCGTCGGTGCCCAGCGGGTTGTCGAACAGGTCGCGGCCGGCGCTGTCGGCGGACGGGGCGGGGCTTTTCACGTCGTTCATGGCGGTCTCCCTCGGAAGCGGCAAACTGGTATCATATGAAACCAGTTCCCGATAGCGCTTCTGCGGAAACGTCCGAGCGAGGGAAGGGTCGCGCGACAGGCCGCGCGGCCGCTGCTAGGCAGGGCGCTCGAATCTCCGGCTGGATGGCGCATGTTCCGCAAGCTCTACGATTGGGTGATGGGCTTGGCCCGCTCGCGGCACGCCCCGGCCTCGCTGGCCGCGGTCTCCTTCGCCGAGAGTTCGTTCTTCCCGATTCCGCCCGACGTGATGCTGGCGCCCATGGTGCTGGCCAACCGCGACAAGGCGTTCTTCTACGCGGGCATCTGCACCTTGGCCTCCGTGCTGGGCGGGATCCTGGGCTACGCGATCGGCATCTTCCTCGAGCCGGTGGGCCAGTTCATCCTGAACGTGTTCGGCCACCCCGAGGGCAAGGCCGAGTTCCAGCGCTGGTTCGACCAGTGGGGCGGCTGGGTCATCCTGATCAAGGGGGCGACGCCCATCCCGTACAAGCTGGTGACGATCACCGCCGGCTTCGCTCACTTCAATCTGGGGCTGTTCATCGTGCTGTCGGTGGTGACGCGCGGGATCCGGTTCTTCGCCGTCGCGGCCATCCTGAAATACTTCGGCCCGGCCATGCTCCACGAGTTCGAGAAGCGCCTGAACCTCTACTCGATCCTGCTGCTGGCTCTGATCGTCGGCGGCATTCTCGCCATCAAGGTCTTTTTCTGATCCGGCTTTCCGGTCCATAACGGCGCGCCGATGAACGCGCTCCTTCCCTTCCTCGACCGCTGGCGGCTCTGCGCGCTGGTCGCCGCTGCGGCGATGCTGGCCATCGCGCACGCCTTCGAGACCTTCGGGGGCCTCGCGCCCTGCACGCTCTGCCTGCGCCAGCGCGAGGTCTACTGGACGATCCTGGGCCTCTCGGCCGGCTTCATGGTGCTGATCCGCATGCCGGGCGGGCCGCGCTGGCGGGCGCTCACCTGCTGGGTGCTGGCGCTCGCGTTCCTGGTCGGCTGCGGCGTCGCCTTCTACCACGCCGGCGCGGAGTGGAAGTTCTGGCCGGGGCCGCAAGGCTGCGCCGCCACCGGCTCGACCGGCGTCAGCGCCGCCGACATGGCCGCCTTCCTGGGGGGCCAGAAGGTCAGGCCGCCCGCCTGCGACGAGGCCCCCTGGGTGTTCGCGGGCCTCTCGATGGCCGGCTGGAACGCGGTGATCTCGCTGGGCCTGGCCGCGCTCTCGGCCCTGGCGGCGATACGCGAGCAGCGCAAGCAATGACCGGAAAGCCTCTCCCTCCCCGTCCCGGCCGCGGCGCCGCCCGCGCCCGCCTCGCGGAGATCCTGCGGGTGGATCACGCGGGCGAGCTCGCCGCCGTCCAGATCTACCGCGGCCAGCACGCCGTCCTGGCGCGGGCCCGCGGCCAGCAGAAGCTCGCCACCCACTTCGCCGAGATGCAGGCGCAGGAGGCCGAACATCTCGCCCGCTTCGACAAGCTGCTGACCGAGCGCCGGATGCGCCCGACGGCGCTGACCCCGATCTGGCGTGTCGCCGGCTTCGCGCTGGGCGCCGGCACCGCGCTGCTCGGCGAGAAGGCCGCCCACGCCTGCACCGAGGCCGTCGAGACGGTGATCGAGGGCCACTACGCCGAGCAGATCGCCGAACTGGCCGAGCGCGACCCCGAGCTCGCCGCCGAACTCGCGAAGTTCCGCGACGACGAACTGGCCCACCGCGACCACGCCGTCGAGCAAGGCGCGCGCGAGGCCCCGGGCTACGGCCTGCTCTCGGCGGTCATCGGCGCCGGGTGCCGCGCCGCGATCAAGATCAGCGAGAAACTCTAGGCAGGGAACCGCGCCGCGGCGGGCTCGAGCGGCAGGGCCAGACCGTTCGCGACATAGGCGACCATCCGGTAGAAACCGCACAGCAGGAGCACCTCGAAGATCTGCTCCTCGTCGTAGTGCGCCCGCAGTTCCACAAACTCCGCATCGCGGAGGGTCGCGCGTGCGTGTAGGGCCTCCACAGCCTTCAGCAGCGCCCGCTCGGCGTCGCTCCAGTGCGCAGCCGCCGAACCCTCGCCCGCCGTGGCCGCGACCTCGTCCGGCGTGAGCCGCGCCGCAGCGCCGAACGCCGCGACATGCACGCCCCACTCGTACTCGCACCCCGCCAACGCCGTGGTGCGGTCGATCACCAGTTCGCGCTCGCGCAGCGGCAGCGGACCGCGGTCCAGCAGCGAGCCGCCGCGGAACTTGGCCCAGGCCCGGGGACTTTTCGCTAAGGTCCGGAAAAGCACGAGCGGCTGCGCACCGCGCATGACGGCGTCGAAGCTCGCCTGCACGTCCGTGGCATAGGGCGGGTCGAGCGGTGCGATCCTTGGCATGGGCGTGCGCCTTTGCTACATTTTCGATAGCATGAACGCTACATTTTTCGTAGCAGGTCAAGGCCTGTGACCGACCGGCCCGTCCGCGGCTCCCGCACCGGCCGCCCCATCATGGCGCTGCTCGATCTGCTCGGGCGTCGCTGGACCCTACGCATCCTCTGGGAGTTGCGCGACGGACCGCTCACGTCGCGCGCCCTGAGAGCGGCGTGCGACGAAGCCTCGCCCACGGTGCTCCAGGCGCGGCTCGACGACCTGCGCGAGGCCGAACTTGTCGAGCATTCCGCCGGCGAAGGCTACGGATTGACCGAACTGGGCCGGGAGTTTCGCACAGCTTTTATGCCCCTCTACGCCTTCGCCGACCGCTGGGCCGACGGGAAGCCGACCACGCCCAGTTGAGAATCAAGCCAGAAAACAGCCGGAGCGGAGTCGCCAAGGGGTGAAAGTTCTGCTTTTGTTCGCTTCAAGGGAGTCGAACCATGGCGGACGGCAGCAGGAACCTGGCGCGGGAATGGAGCTTCGGCGAGGCCAGGCTCGGATGGGCGACGGCCGCGCGGTCCAGCCTGTGGGCGCGCTGCGGCTGCGGGCGCGAGGCGGTGGTCGATCCGCGGCCCTGGATCGCCCAGGGGCTCGGCCGTCAGTTGGTGCGCGACCTGGAGCACCGCCTGCGTTGCGTCTGCGGCGCGCGGCAGGCGCAACTGGAGATCCGCGGGCTCGCCGAGGCGCCGGGCAACGGCGCCGGCGGCATCCACGTCTTCCGCTAGACTAGGCCCTGAGCGCCAGGCGGCGCGAGCGGCGCAGGACGGCGCCCATGGCGCCGAAGCCGCCGATCATCAGCGCCCAGGTGGCGGGCTCCGGCACCGCGGCGAAGGCGAAGCTCTGGTGCGCGTTGCGCGTGCCGTACTTGCCGGTCTCGGTGATGAAGGTGATGCCGCTGTAGACGTGGCCGTAGCCGGTCAGGCTGGAGAGATAGTTCTGGCCGGCGTAGGTGGCGATGTAGTTGTTCACCGCCGCCGAACCGCTCACCACCGTGTACCCGGGATTGATCACCTGCCAGATGGCGCCCTGCAGCGCCGCCAGCCGGTTGCCCGTGTCGGCGGTGTTGGGTGCGTTGTTGTAGAGCAGCGTCCCGTAGTTCACGAGCCGGCCGACCTGCACCTTCTGGCCCCCGGTCAGCACCGTGGCGCCCGAGAACGGCGTGTTGGACGTGTACTTGGAGTCCGTCGTCAGGTCGTAGTTGTCGTCATAGGCGAGGTTCAGCGCGCCCAGGCCGATGTTGTGGAAGATGTCCACGCAGAAGCCGAGGAAGTTGAACGACTCGCCCACGGCGCTCGTCCCCTCGTAGGCGGTGAACTTGATCGGCGCGAGGTAGGTGTAGTCGTCGAAGCCGTTCGGCCCGTAGATGTGGGCCGTGCGCGACGTGTCCATGGTGTTGGACGCCAGGAAGTACTGCGTCGCGTGCGACGGCGCAGCCGCCATGAGGCAACCGGCGAGCACGGCGGCGGGCGCGAAGGCCTTCAGGGCTGTATGGAAACGGAACACTGGCGGCCTCCTCCAGGCGGGATCACCCGACCTGGAGCAAGACCGGCGCCAGCGCGCCTCAGATCAAGCCGTCAGCGCCCGGCGCCGGCGGAGCGTCGCGCCGGCCAGGCCGAAGCCGCCGATCATCAGCGCCCAGGTGGCGGGCTCGGGCACGCTGGCGGTCACGAACGCCTGGTGCGAGTTCGCCTGGCCGTAGTTGGCCGTTTCCTTGAGGAAGGTGACGCGGTTCGAGACCGGACCGACGTCGGCGTTGATGGCCGACAGGTAGCCCGCCCCCGACAACGTCGCGATCAGCGCGTCCACGCTGTTGTTGCTGGCGTCGATGTTCAGGCCCTGGTCGCGGTTGACCACCTTCCAGATCGCGCCCTGGACCGCGGCCAGCTTGTCGACGTTGCCGATCGCGTCCAGCGCATAGAGCTTGGCGCCGTAGTTCGTCAGGCGTCCGACCTGGTCGAGTTGGGCCGCATCCAGCGTGTCGAAGTTGCCGCCGGTCCCGGAGTTCGTCGTGAACGCCAGGTTGTCGTCGTAGGCCAGGTTCGAGCCGCTGAAGTGATAGACGTCCACGCAGAACACCAGGAGGTCGAACGTCGGCGAGCCGGGGCCCGTGCCGTAGTTCGCCGTGTAGACCTGGGGCGTCAGGTAGACGGTGTAGTTCACCGGCCCGCTGAGCACCGCGGTGTTCGCGGTGCTGTAGGTGTCGGATCCCAGCCAGATGTCGGCGGCGTTGGCCGCGGGCGCCGCCGCGAGGCCGAGGGCGAGGGCCGCGAAGGCAGCCGTGATGCGCGTGCGCGCCATGTGCAGGTATCCCGTGTCAGAACTCGTGGCTGGACCATTACAGACTCATGACGGCCAGCGGAAACGTGTTCCCCTAGCGCGGGTATCTGGGACACCTTGCCCGAGAGTATCGCGCGGGTTGTGGGGGCTTCGGGGAATTGCGGCTCCCCCGCTTTGGGGGTCTCGGAGGAGCCGCGTTTCCGAACGCCTGCTGGGGGAGAGTGAGGCGTTACCGGGTATCGAGGGATGGTCCGGCCTGTGGGGGAGGGAGGGCCGGGGTCCGTCGACGCTCCTTATGTAGGAAGCCCGTGCGGCGTTGGTAGGGCGCCTCGGTAACCGGACGATGTCGAATTCCGCCCGGATTGCGGCGGCCGGCGAACCGTTGCGTGAACATTTCAATCCGGTCCGTCGGCGCGCCATCACGGGGCGGGACGACCGTGCGAAAGTGGGCGACGTCAGGGAATAGGAGTGAACGACCCGATGCGCCGCCGACTGATGCTTATTCTCGCCCCCGCCGCGCTCGCCTGCGCCCCCCTCTCGATCGCGAGCGTCGCGACCGCCCAGCCCGCGCCGCCGCCCGGAGAGGTGCGGATCGTCCGCCACGGCGGCCCGCCGCCGGAAGAGATGAAGGCCCACTTCGAGGCCATGAAGAAGCAGCACCTGGAGGACCTGAAGACGGTGCTCCGCCTGCGCCCCGATCAGGAGGCCGCGCTGGCCGCCTTCGCGGCGAGCCACGAACCGCAGCGGATCGAGATGAAGGCGCCCGGCGCGAAGGACGGCGCGCCCGACGCCCCGAAGACGCTCACCACGCCGCAGCGGCTGGACGAGATGGCCAGGCGCGAGGACGCCATGCGCGCCGCCGGCGCCAGGCGCCGCGACGCGCTCGCCAGGTTCTACGCCGCGCTTTCGCCCGACCAGCAGAAGGTGTTCGACGCCCTGCAGCGCCTGCAGGGCCCGCGCGGGCACGGCGGGCCGGGCATGGGCCGCGGCGGCCCCGGCATGATGATGATGCACGGCGGCCCGGGCGGCGAGCGCCGCATCGAGATCCGCCGCGAAATCCGCGGCGGGCCCGGCGGACCGAATGAGGACTGATCCGCGCGCGGATTGGTCGCCGTCCCGGATTGTGGCGAAGTCGCTATGACGGCGCCACAGTTCGCGGCGAGAGGACCCGCCATGACCGCTGCCCTGCCCTCCGTCCTGCCGGCGCGCCACATCCTGGTGGTCGAGGACGACACGCAGTTGCGCGAGCAGGTGACGGGCTATCTCGCCGAGCACGGCTTCAACGTCCACGCGGCGGCCGACGCCAAGCAGATGGACCTGGTGCTCCAGGGCTCGCCCATCGACCTCGTGGTGCTGGATCTGATGCTGCCCGGCGAGGACGGGCTGTCGATCTGCCGGCGTCTCTCTGCCGAGGGCGGGCCCGCGATCATCATGGTCAGCGCCATGGGCGAGGAGATCGACCGCGTGCTGGGCCTCGAGCTCGGGGCCGACGACTACCTCGCCAAGCCGTGCAGTCCGCGCGAGCTGCTGGCGAGGGTGCGGGCCGTGTTCCGCCGCCTCGAGGAGGTGCGCGGCGGCGCGCCGAAGAAGGGGCGCAGCTACCAGTTCCAGGGTTTCGTCGTCGACGCGCTGCGCCGCCAGCTCCGCGCGCCGAGCGGGGCCACCATCCTCCTGACGTCGGGCGAGTTCTCGCTGCTCTCGGCCTTCCTGGACCATCCGCAGCGGATCCTGTCGCGCGACCAGTTGCTCGACATCGCCCGGGGCCAGGACGCCGACGTGTTCGATCGCGCCGTCGACGTCCAGATCAGCCGCCTGCGCCGCAAGCTGCACGCCTGCTCCGACGGTGAGATCATCAAGACGGTGCGCGGCGCGGGCTACATGTTCGACGTGCCCGTCACCCGGCCTTGAGACCCGGGGCCATGAAGCTGCCGGCGCTGCCCCGGGCCAGCATCGGCGTGCAACTGATCCTGCTGGTGCTGGCGTGCCTGCTGGCCATGCACCTGGCGCTCTTCGCCATCGTGGGCCTGTTCCCGCCGCCGCGGCCGCCGATCTATCGCGTGGCCGAGATCGCCACCGCGCTCAACGGCGGCGCGCTGACGGCGCGGGACGGCCGGCCGATGGTCCGCACCGTCTCGGCGACCCTGCCGAAGGTGCTCGTGGAGGGCCCCCGTGGCGGTCGTCCGCCGCCGCTCGAGGCGCTGGCCGCCGCCGCCGGTCAGCCGCGCGAGGAGGTGCGGATCGTCCAGCGCCGGCCGGGCGCGCTGGACCGCTTCCTGCGCGAGGACGTCACGGCCCGCATGGTCATCGAACACCGTCGCCGCGGCGGCGGCCGCCGCGAGCCGCCGCCGGAGGGCGGGGACGGGCCGCCCCCGCCGCACGAGCCCTTCGAGCGTCGGATCGACGGCCGACCGCCGCCGGGCCTGCGCTACCTCATCATGCGCGAGGCGCCGGTGATCGGCGACTTCCACGCGGCGCTGCGGCGGCCCGACGGCCGCTGGACGATCGTCAGGCCCAGCCCCGAGCCGTTCCCCACCGACTGGCAGCGGCGGATGGCGCTCTTCGTGCTCGCCGCCTTCGGCGTGGTGGCGCCCGCCGCCTTCCTGTTCGCCCGCCGGATCACCGCGCCGCTGAAGCGCTTCTCCGAGGCGGCGGAACGCCTGGGCCGCGACCCGCACGCCGCGCCGGTGGCGCTGTCGGGCCCCGCGGAGATCGGCGCGGCGGCCGACGCCTTCAACAACATGCAGTCGCGCCTGCGCCGCTACATCGACGACCGCACCGCCATGGTCGGCGCCATCAGCCACGACCTGCGCACGCCGCTGGCCCGCATCCGGTTCAAGATGGAGGGCGCCGCGGGCGGCCTGAAGGACACGGTCCTCGCCGACGTGGCCCAGATGGAGCAGATGATCGCCGGCGTGCTGGCCTTCATCCGGGACGAATCCACGCCGCGCCATCGCGAGAAGCTGGACCTGCTGTCGCTGGTCGAATGCGTGGTGGACGACGCCGCCCTGGTCGGCGGCGACGTCGAGCTGCTGGAGTCCGGCCCCGTGCAGGTCGAGGGCGACGCCGTCGCGCTCCAGCGCCTGTTCGTCAACCTCGTCGACAACGCCCTGAAACATGCCGGCCAGGCGCGGATCCGCGTCCGCCGCGAGGACGACCAGGCCGTGGTCGAGATCACCGACGAGGGGCCGGGCCTCGCGCCGGAGGACCTCGAGCGCGCCTTCCAGCCGTTCTTCCGCGCCGATGCCTCGCGGAACCTCGACTCAGGCGGCATAGGCCTGGGCCTGCCCATCGCGAGATCGACCGCCCGCGCGCACGGCGGCGACGTCGAGCTGATCGGCCAGGCGAAGGGTCTCAAGGCCCGCGTCACCCTGCCCGTCGCCTGACACGGCCCCGCGACGGAAACTATCGACACGCGTCGTGCCACTATCTAGGGTCCCTTCCCGACAGGACGTGGGAGGCCGATCGTGAAACTGTGGCGAATCCTGGGGGTCGTGCTGGCGGTGCTCCTGCTGGCGCTGGGCGTGGCATGGCTCAATCGCGCGACCGTGCTCTCGATGATCGCCAAGTCGCGCATGCCGCACGTCGAGCCGAACCGGCCGGTGACCTGGGCCGAAGGCCCCCCGACGCCCGCGCCGGGCGACCGCCCGCCGAACGTCGTGTTCATCCTGGCCGACGACCTGGGCTACAACGACATCACCTTCAACGGCGGCGGCGTGGCCAACGGCGCCGTACCCACGCCCAACATCGACTCCATCGGCCGCGACGGCGTCGCCTTCGCCAACGGCTATGCCGGCAACGCGACCTGCGCCCCCTCGCGCGCGGCCATCATGACCGGCCGCTACCCCACCCGCTTCGGCTTCGAGTTCACGCCGGCCCCCGTGGCCTTCGAGCGCATGGTCGGCACCGAGTCCGAGCCCGGCGCGATCGTGAAGCCGAAGTTCTTCAAGGACCGCCTGGCCGACATGCCGGAGGGCTCCACCGCCGCCAGCTCGGGCGCCGTCAACGTGCTGAGCGTGCCGGGCAGCGAGGTCACCATCGCCGAGGTGCTGAAGACCCGCGGCTACCACACGCTCCATTTCGGCAAGTGGCACCTGGGCGGCAAGCAGGGCTCGCGGCCCGAACAGCAGGGCTTCGACGAGAGCCTGGGCTTCATCTCCGGCGCCTCGATGTTCCTGCCCGAGAAGGACAAGGACGTCGTCAACGCCAAGCAGCCGTGGGACCCGATCGACCGCTTCCTGTGGTCCAACCTGCCCTATCAGGTGCAGTACAACGGCTCTGCTATGTTCGCGCCGCGCGGCTACATGACCGACTACCTGGCCGACGAGGCGGTGAAGGCGATCCACGCCAACCGGAACCGGCCGTTCTTCATCTACTTCGCGCCGAACGCGATCCACACGCCGCTGCAGGCCAAGAAGGAGGACTACGACGCCCTGCCGCAGATCAAGGATCACCGCCTGCGCGTCTACGGCGCGATGGCGCGGAACCTGGACGCCAACGTCGGCAAGATCCTGAAGGCGCTGAAGGACGAGGGCCTCGACCGGAACACCCTGGTGATCTTCACCAGCGACAACGGCGGCGCCGGCTACATCGGCCTGCCCGACGTCAACAAGCCCTATCGCGGCTGGAAGTCGACCTTCTTCGAGGGCGGCATCCATTCGCCGTTCTTCATGCGCTGGCCGGCGGCGATCCAGCCGGGCTCGCGCTATGCCTACCCGGTCGGCCACGTCGACATCTTCGCCACCGCCGCCGGCGCGGCGAGCGCGGCCATGCCCACCGACCGCAAGATCGACGGCGTCGACCTCCTGCCCTTCGTGCAGGGAAAGTCGCCGGGCCGGCCGCACCAGACGCTGTTCTGGCGCTCGGGGCAGTACAAGGTGGTCCTCGACGGGGACTGGAAGCTCCAGTCCAGCGAGGCCCAGGAGAAGGTCTGGCTCTACAACCTCGCCGCCGATCCCACCGAACGGGTCGAGCTGTCCAGGGCCGAGCCCGCCCGGACCGAGGCCATGCTCGCGATGCTGAAGGCGCAGGACGCCGAGAGCGCCAGGTCGATGTGGCCGTCCCTGCTGCAGGGCCCGATCTTCATCGACCACCCCAGCGGCGTACCGCAGAAGAAGGGCGAGGAATACATCCTGTGGGACAACTGAGCCCCGCGTCCCTCACCGCCGATGGCGTACCGTTCGTCCGCACGCCGGACGAGAACTTCGCCGACCTCGCGGACTTCCCGTTCCGGCAGAACTACCTGCAGGTCCAGGGCCTGCGGATGCACTACGTCGACGAGGGCCCGCGAAACGCCCCGACCGTCCTGCTGCTGCACGGCATGCCCACCTGGAGCTATCTGAACCGCATCCTGATCGCGCGGCTGGTCGCGGCGGGCTTCCGGTGCGTCGCCCCCGACCACATGGGCTTCGGCCGCTCCGACAAGCCGACCGAGCCCGGGTGGTATTCCATCCAGCGCCACCGCGACGTCCTGGCCGGCCTGATCGCGGCGCTGGACCTGCGCGGCGTCACGCTCTGCGTGCAGGATTGGGGCGGACCGATCGGCCTGGCTCAGGCCGCGGCGGATCCGGACCGCTTCTCGCGCCTCGTCGTGATGAACACCTGGCTGCATCACGACGGATACGAGTACACGCCGGGCATCCGGCGCTGGCAGGCCTTCTGGCGGCCGGGCGGGATGCTCGTCGAGTCGATCCCCGCGCGGACCTCTCTGGGCTGGATGATGACCTCGGGCACGCGCCGGATGCCGCTGGGCAAGGTCGGGGCCATGGCCCGCGGCGAGGCCCCGCCGCAGATCGACGCCGAGGCCGAGGCCGTGCGGCGCGCCTATGACGCCCCGTTCGCCGGCCTCGGCGAAAGCGGCCTGACCGGTCCCCGGCGCTTCCCGCTCTGCATCCCGATCGACGACGGCGACAGCGACGAAGCGCGCACGCAGGCCGCTCACTTCGACACGCTGCTGGGCTGGCGCAAGCCGATCCACTTCGTCTGGGGCGGAGAGGACGACGTGTTCGTCGAAGCGTGGGGCCGCGCCTGGGCGGCGCGATACCCGCAGGCGACCTTCGATCTCATCCCGCAGGCCGGCCACTTCCTTCAGGACCAGTGCGGCGACGAGGTCGCCGGCTTCATCCTGGATCGGATCTCCGCATGAACCTCCTGCCGCCGTCGACAAACCACGAGTACCGCGGCGCACGGGTGGCGGTGTGGTTCCTGGGCCTGCTCACCCTGCTGACCATCGGCCCGGCGCTCATCCACAGCTTCGCTCCCGACGGCGGAGCGAGCGGGATCGCCCGCCTCGACATGGGCGACAGGCGCGACCTGATCGTGGGCGTGTTCCGCTGGGAGGGCGCGACCCAGCTCGCACTGGGGCTGGCCATGCTGGCGGTGGTGCTGCGCTACCGCACGCTCGTGCCGCTGTTTCTGGCGCTGGCGATCGTGGAGCGGGGGCTGATGAGCCTGCACGCCTGGGTTCTGACGCCCGACGCCGGCGGCCATCACCCGCCTCAGCACTATGCGAGCCCGGTCACGACCGTGCTGGCGCTGGGGTTCCTGATCCTGTCGCTCCGGCCCCGGAAGGGCCCCTAAACTAGAGAAACCCCTCGCTCGGCTTGGTCCGGATGTTGAGCTGGCCCGCGAGGCCGGCCTTGCGGTGATGCTCGATCGCCTGCATGCCCTCTGACGTCGCCATCTGCCGGAACGCCGCCAGCGACGGGTATTCGGCGAGCGCGACCATGTCCCAGAGGTCCTCGACCTCGCCCAGCATCAGGCCGGTGACGACGCCGTTGAAGCGGGCGCGGCCGCCCACGCCCTCCAGCAGCGGCCGGACGCCCTCGATGTAGCGGCCGTAGGCCTCGGCCCCGCTGAGGTGCGCGTCCGAGCCGTCGGCGTACTCGGCCTTCGGCTTGAACTTCAGCAGGTTGACCATCACGAACGGCCCGTCCTCCTGCCCGCCGAAGAACTCCATCGCCCGCTGCGGCGTGGGCATCACCTGGTTGACGACGTCCATCTCGATCTCTCCCTAACCGCGGCGCCGGATCATCCCGTCGATCAGGTCGACGATCTCGGGACCGCTGTCCTCCTGCAGGAAATGCCCGCCCTTCAGCGTCACGTGGGGCTGGCCCTTCGCGCCCGGCACGCGCGCCTGGAACGGCGCCTCGCCGCCCCGGCTCACCGCGTCACCGTCGCTGAACGCGGTGATGAGCGGCTTCTCGAAGCGCGCCAGCACGTCCCACGCCGCCTTGTTCTCGGCGACCTGCGCATGCTCGGGCGTGACCGGCACCAGGGTCGGGAACTGCCGCGCGCCTTCCTTGTAGCTCTCGTCGGGGAACGGGGCGTCGTAGGCGGCGATCTCGTCGCCCGAGAGGTTTCGCACCGAGCCGCCGTTCAGCAACGCGCCGATGGGCATCTGCGGGATGCCCTGGCTGAATTCGAGCCAGGCCTTGAAGCCTTCGGTCATGCCGGCGCCGACCGGCATCCCGGTGTTGGCGACCACGACGCCCGCGAAGCGCTCCGGATAGGCCGCCACCAGCCGCAGGCCGATGAGGCCGCCCCAGTCCTGGCAGAAGAGCGTGACGTCGGTCAGGTCGAGGCTGGTGAGCCACTGGCTCATCCAGTCGACGTGGCGCGCGTAGGTGTAGTCCGTGCGGCTGGCGGGCTTGTCCGAACGGCCGAAGCCGATCAGGTCGGGCGCGATCGCACGATGCCCGCGGGCCACCAGCCCCTCGATGATGTGCCGGTAGAGGTAGGCCCACGACGGCTCGCCGTGCATCAGCAGCACCACGGCGCCGTCGCGCGGGCCTTCGTCCACATAGTGCAGGCGCATCGTCGTACCGTCGGCGTCGGTCACCTGCGCGTAACGTGGCGCGTAGGGCCAGTCGACGAGGTCGTCGAACCGTGCGTCCGGTGTCCGCAACACCCGCATGCCTGAACTCTCCTCGCACTATATAGTGACATAATGCGTGCCACTATATCGGGCCGTCAAGGCTCGACACAGCCCGCAGGCGCGGGCGAGATGGCCGTGATGACTCGCGCCCCCGCCCTCGCCGCCGCCGAGCCCCTCGACGGGCGCCGCCGACGCGGCCAGGACAACCGCGCCCGGATCATCGCCGCGATGATGCAGATCGTGCAGGGCGGCGAGGTCGCGCCCAGCGCAGAGCAGGTGGCGGCCCTGGCCGACGTCGGCCTGCGCACCGTCTTCCGGCACTTTCAGGACATGGACAGCCTCTACCGCGAGATCGCGGGGGTGATGGAGGCCGAGGTGCGGCTGATCCTGGACCCGCCGATGCAGGCGCAGGACTGGCGCGGGCGGCTGGCCGAACTCATCGTCCGCCGGGCCCAGGTCTTCGAGAAGATCGCGCCGTTCCGCCGGGCCGCCGACGCCTTCAAGCACCGCTCGAAGTTCCTGGGCTCGGACTACGCGCGGCTCGTGCGGCAGCTCCGCGAGGGGCTCGCGCACGTACTGCCGAAGGAGATCGCCAACGCCCCGGCCAAGGTCGAGGCGCTCGATCTCCTGATGAGCTTCGAGGCCTGGGCGCGGCTGCGGCGCGAGCAGCAGCTCGGCCCCGAGGCGGCGCGGCGCGTGGTGGAGCAGGCCGTCGCCGCGATCGTGGATGCGTAGGTCCAACCCCAACTACCGCTCGTCGCGGCGGCCGGGATGAGCGGGATCTAGTGCCCCGATTCCGAAGTTCGCAAGCGCGTGAGGCGGACTCGGTCGAACTTCGGAATCGATAAGGACACTAGAGAAATATTTGTTTCTAGAGCGTGATCCGTTCACACTGAAGCGTATCCGGAGTTGGTGAGGTAGTTAGCGCACTCGGCGGGGGTGAAGTGGTCGAGGAGTTGTCCGATACGCCGCCATGTGGCTTCGACGGTGCGTTCGGCGGCCTTGCGCAGGA
>NZ_JAEUMO010000197.1 GCF_016793285.1 Phenylobacterium sp. | reverse complement strand
GTGGACACGTCGGTCGCCCACCTTGCGGGGGCGATGGGCAAGCCCTGCTGGGTGCTGCTGCCGGCGATCGGCTGCGACTGGCGCTGGTTCCGCGACCGCACCGACTCGCCCTGGTATCCGACCCTGCGCCTCTACCGCCAGCCGGCCGGGGGTGACTGGGGCCCGACCGTCGGTCGCGTCCTGGCCGACGTCGGCGCGTCGATCGCGGCGCGATCGGCGCCGGGGGACGGATGACCTTCGCGGCGCCACGCCCTATCTTGCCCGGATGACCGACACGCTCGACGCCGACGCCGCCATCCCCGCGGACGAGACCGCCCGCGAACCCACCCAGGACGGCCCGGCGATCCGGCTCTACCTCGTCGACGGCTCGGGCTTCATCTTCCGCGCCTTCCACGCGCTGCCGCCGCTCACGCGCAAGACCGACGGCCTGCCGGTGGGCGCCGTCTCCGGCTTCTGCAACATGATCTGGAAGCTGCTGGTCGACATGAAGGCCCAGCCCGACGCGCCGACCCACCTCGCCGTGGTGTTCGACAAGTCGGAGATCACCTTCCGCAACAAGCTCTACGACCAGTACAAGGCCCACCGCCCGCCGCCGCCCGAGGACCTGGTCCCGCAGTTTCCGCTGGTGCGCGAGGCGACGCGGGCGTTCGGCGTGCCCTGCCTGGAGCTGGGCGGCTACGAGGCCGACGACATCATCGCCGCCTACGCCTGCAAGGTCCGCGACCTGGGCGGCGAGGTGGTGATCGTCTCGTCCGACAAGGACCTGATGCAACTGGTCGGCGACGGCGTGTCGATGCTCGACACCATGAAGAACGTGAAGATCGGTCCGGACCAGGTGTTCGAGAAGTTCGGCGTCACGCCCGACAAGGTGGTCGACGTCCAGGCGCTCTGCGGCGACAGCGTCGACAACGTCCCCGGCGCGCCGGGCATCGGCATCAAGACGGCTTCGGCGCTCATCAACGAGTACGGCGACCTCGACACGCTCCTGGCCCGCGCCGGCGAGGTCAAACAGGAGAAGCGCCGCCAGACCCTGATCGAGTTCGCCGACCAGATCCGCCTGTCGCGCCAGCTCGTGCAGCTCGACTGCGACACCCCGCTGCCCGACCCGATCGACGACCTCGCCGTGCGGGATCCCGACACGGGCGAGTTGCAGGCCTTCCTGGAGCAGATGGAGTTCCGCACGCTGGCGCGGCGCGTCACCGACGCCATCGCCCCCGGCCGCGACGCCGGCGTCCAGGCCGTGATGGCCGAGATCAAGGCCGCGAACCCGACCGCGCCGGTCCACGACGCCATCGACCACGGCGTCTACGAGTGCGTCCGCGACGAGGCCGCCCTCGACGCCTGGATCGCACGCGCCTACGAGGCGGGCGTCGTCGCCTTCGACACCGAGACCGACGCCCTGGGCGCGCTGGCGTCGAACCTGTGCGGGATCTCGCTCTGCACCGCGCCCGGCCGCGCCTGCTACATCCCGGTGGGCCACGCGAGCGAGAACGAAGGCGGCCTCGCCTTCGATGCGCCGGCCGATCTGCAGCAGGTCGCGCAGGACGTGGCCCTCGCCCGGCTGAAGGTGCTGTTCGAGGACCCGTCGGTCCTGAAGGTCGCCCAGAACGCCAAGTACGACATGGCGGTGCTGGCCAAGCACGGCATCGCGGTCGCGCCCGTCGACGACACCATGCTGCTGGCCTTCGCCCTCGAGGGGGGGCTGCACAACAAGTACGGCATGGACGACCTCTCCAGGCGCGTCCTCGACCATGAGCCGATCCCCTACAAGCAGGTCGCCGGGACCGGGAAGTCGCAGAAGAGCTTCAAGCACGTCGATCTCGACGCCGCGACGGCCTACGCGGCCGAGGACGCCGACGTGACCCTGCGCATCTGGGAGCACCTGAAGCCCCGCCTCGCGCACGAGCACATGGCCACCGTCTACGAGCGCCTGGAGCGGCCGATGCCGGCGGTGCTGGTCGGCATGGAGCTGGAGGGGATCAAGGTCGACCCCCACATCCTGCAGCAGCTCAGCCACGACTTCTCGGTCCGCATGGTCGAGCTGGAGGCCGAGGCGCACCGCGTCGCGGGCCGGCCGTTCAACCTGGGCAGCCCCAAGCAGATCGGCGACATCCTCTTCAGCGAGATGGGCATCGCGTCCGGCAAGAAGACCGCGACCGGCGCCGCCGCCACCGACGCCTCGCTGCTGGAGGACCTGGCCAGCCAGGGCCACGAACTGCCCCGCATCCTGCTCGACTGGCGCCAGCTCTCGAAGCTAAAGGGCACCTATACCGACAACCTGGTGGCCGCCATCGACCCCCGCACCGGGCGGGTCCACACCAGCTACAGCCTGGCCGCCGCCACCACCGGCCGCCTGGCCTCCACCGACCCCAACCTGCAGAACATCCCGATCCGCACCGAGGAAGGCCGCAAGATCCGCAAGGCGTTCATCGCCGAACCGGGCCATGTGCTAATCAGCGCCGACTATTCGCAGATCGAGCTGCGGCTGCTGGCCCACATCGGCGACATCCCGCAACTGAAGCGCGCCTTCGCCGACGGGCTCGACATCCACGCCATGACCGCGTCCGAGATGTTCGGCGTGCCCGTGGAAGGCATGCCGGCCGACACCCGCCGGCGCGCCAAGGCCATCAACTTCGGCATCGTCTACGGCATCTCGGCCTTCGGCCTGGCCAACCAGCTCGGCATCCCGCGCGAGGAAGCCGGCGCCTACATCAAGACCTACTTCGAGCGCTTCCCCGGCATCCGCACCTACATGGACCGCCAGACCCAGCAGGTGCGCAGCCAGGCGTTCGTCACCACCATCTTCGGCCGCAAGGTCCATGTGCCGGCCGCGCGCGGCAAGAGCCAGGCCGAGCGCAGCTTCGCCGACCGCGCCGCCATCAACGCGCCGATCCAGGGCGCGGCGGCCGACGTGATGCGCCGCGCGATGATCCGCATGCCCCAGGCGCTGGTCGACGCCGGCCTGAAGGCGAAGATGCTGCTGCAGGTGCATGACGAACTGGTGTTCGAGGCGCCCGAGGCCGAGGCCGGGCGCGTGATCGAGGTGGCCAGGCGCGTCATGGAGAGGGCCGCCGAGCCGGCGGTGCAGATCAGCGTCCCGCTGGTGGTCGAAGCCCGCGCCGCCGCCAACTGGGACGACGCGCACTGATCCTCCCCCGCCCGGGGAGGTCAGACGCCCGCCTGGATGAACCGCCGCGTCTCGCCCTCCAGGCGCACGGCGGTCAGCAGGCCGGTGAAGTAGACGCCGGTGTCGATGTTGATCCGGTTGGCCTTGATCTCGGGCCGGCCCGCCGACGGCGTATGGCCGTGGACGACCACCTTGCCGAAGTCGTCGGCGCACTCGAGGAAGTCGTAGCGGATCCACATCAGGTCGCGGGGGATCTGCGCGTCCAGCGCCACGCCGGGCCGCACGCCCGCATGCACGAACAGGTAGTCGCCGACCGTCTGCTGAAGCGCGAGGCGGCCGAGGAACGCCCGGTGCCCCTCCGGGAACGCGGCGGCGAACCGGGCCTGCGCGCGCTCGCAGGCGGCGGTGTCGTGCGGCTCGGGCGGCACGATCCCGTACGAAATGATCGTCGTCTCGCCCCAGTTGCCGATCCACGACGACGCGTAGGCCGGCTCCTCCAGGAACCGCAGCAGCGCGTCCTCGTGGTTGCCCTTCAGCGCCACGACCTCGAACCGCCCCGAAGCCTCGGTCTCGAGGATCAGGTCGATCACGCCCCGGCTGTCCGGGCCGCGGTCCACATAGTCGCCGACGAAGACGAGCAGCGGCGTCTCCGCCGGCCGGCTCGCCTCGGCGTCCCGCGCGATGTCGGCGAGCAGCGCCTTCAGCGCGGCGGCGTAACCGTGGACATCCCCCACGGCGTAGACCAGCCGCCCGCCCGTGCTGGGCGGCGTGGGCGTGGATCGGATCTCAGGCAATGCAGAAGGTTCCTGGTGGAGCCGAGGGGAGTCGAACCCCTGACCTCCTCATTGCGAACGAGGCGCTCTACCAACTGAGCTACGGCCCCAGGAAGGCGCGGAATAAGTCGATTGCGGGCCATCCTGTCAAGCGGGGAGCGACAGCGTCGCCTTG
>NZ_JAEUMO010000164.1 GCF_016793285.1 Phenylobacterium sp. | reverse complement strand
CAGGCGTTCGTGGACGGCTACGTCACGGCCAGCGCAGGCCTGCGCATCCAGCGCGACATCGCCGGCCATCCCACGACCCTGCAGGTCAACGTCGAGAACCTGTTCGACAAGAGCTACTGGAACTCGGCCGGCAACAACCTGCTGGGCGTCGGCGCGCCGCGGACGGTGAAGTTCGCCGTCACCCGGGCGTTCTGATGCTGAACGTCCTGCGCAAGGTCCACGCCTGGGCGGGGCTCGCGCTCTGCCTGCTGGTCCTTCCGCTGGCCGTCTCCGGCGTCCTGCTGGTCTTCAAGCCGCAGTGGATTCGCGCCACCGTCCCGGGCGCGGACGCCTCGGCGACCGTCACGGCGGACACCGCGGCCGAGAGCCTCGCGGCGGCCCAGGCCGCCTTCCCGGGCCTGCGCAGCGTGACCTTCGCTGGGCCCGAGGTCGGACTTCACCAAGCCTACGTCGCCGACGGCGGCGGCGGTTACCTCACCTCCGACGGCGAGGTCATCCAGGGATGGGACAGGAACGCCCGCGTCGTCGACTGGCTGTTCGACCTGCACCACCACCTGCTCTCGGGCGAGACCGGCGCCACGGTCGCCGGCGCCATCGGTCTGGCGACCGCGCTGATGGTCGTGACGGGACTGATCGTCTGGGCGCCCGCCTGGCGCAGCTTCAGGGGCCGGATCGCGCCGGGCGCGGGCCGCGCGGGCTGGCTCGCGGCGCACCGCGACCTGGGCCTCATGGCCGCCCCGGTCCTGGTCGTCATCACGCTGACGGGCGCGGCCCTGAACCTGGACGCGCTGGCCGCCCGCGTGATGGGCTTCCAGCCATCGCGGCCACCCGCGGTGGGTTCCGGCGATGTGGACTGGCCCGGGGCGCTTTCGGCCGCCCAGGCCCGCTTCCCCGACGCCCAGATCCGCATGGCCATCCTGCCCGCGGCGCCCGGAAAGCCCGCTTCGATCCGCCTGCGCCAACCCGCGGAGTGGCATGCCAATGGCCGCACCGTGGTCTGGATCGACCCGGCCACAAGCCGAATCGCGCGCGTCGACGATGCGCTCGCATATGCTCCCGCGCAGAGGGCCTACAACGCCTTCTGGCCCATCCACGCCTCCAAGGTCGGCGGCGTCGCGTGGAAGGCAGTCACCTTCGCCGCGGGTCTCGCGCTGATCGCGCTCAGCCTCTACGGCGCGGAATCCTACCGGCGGAAGCTGTTTCCCGCGCGCCGCCGGGTTCGGCAGGCCGCGGCCAGAGCCGGCTAGCCCGGCGGCTTGTCCAGCAACCGGCGGGCATCCTCGATCGTGGCCGTGGTTTCCGCGGCCTTCGCCGCCGCGCCGCACACCGCCGCCAGCTCTCCAGCTTCACCCGGCGTCCACGGGTCGTCCTCGATCGTCATGGCCGGAGCATCCGGATCGCCATCGATCATGACCGCCGCCATGGACAGCCGCCGCACGGTTCCGGCCGCGCAATCCGCCTCATGCCGCTCAAGCAGGTGGCTCAGCCGCCCCTCGGCCAGCTCGGCCTTCGGGCGCACGATCATGATGTGGTCGTAGCTGACCCTGGCGCGCGAGCGGCTGAGCGTGCCCAGATCGACGAGCTGAACGGTCTCGGGGTTGCGGAACGTCACGGCGAAAGGCGCCGCAGTCGCCGGCGTCGCGAGCGCGAGGACGACGAGAGGCGTTGCGCCCCTCAAGCGCCCGCCGCGCCGCCCAGACGGGTGAGCGCCTCTTCCAGCTTGGCCTTGGCGGCCCCGGCCTCGGCCAGCCGTTCGCGGTTCTCCTCGACCACCTCTTCCGGCGCCCGGCCGACGAAGTCGGGGTTGGCGAGCTTCTTGGCGGTGCGGTCGATGTCGGCCGTCAGCGCGGCCACCTCCTTCGTCAGGCGCGTCCGCTCGGCGGCGATGTCGATGAAGTCGGCCACAGGCAATGCCAGCGTGGCGCCGGCCACCACGTAGGGAATCGAGCCCGCCGGCGCGGCGTCCACGAAACGGACCTCGGCGACGCGCAGCAGGCGCTGCACCAGGGCGGCGCTGGCCTCCAGGACCCGCCGCTGCTCGGCCGAGGCCTCGACCACCAGCAGCGGCGGCTGAGCCGAGGGCGGCACGTTCAGGCCCTGGCGGACGGAGCGGCCTTCGGTGATCGTCTCGACGATCAGGGCGACCTCCGCGTCGGCCGCGGGATCGATCAGGGCGGCGGGCAGATCCGGCCACGCCGCCGTCATCAGGAAGCCGCCCTGCGGGCGCGGCGCGCCGAGGTCGGCGGTCTTCTCCCAGAGCTCCTCGGTGATGAAGGGCATCACCGGGTGCAGCAGCTTCAGGATGACATCCAGCACCCAGGCGGCCGTCGCCTGGGTCTCCGCCTTCGCGGCCGCATCGGCGCCGCTCAGCAGCGGCTTGGCCAGTTCGACGTACCAGTCGCAGAACTGGTTCCAGATGAAGCGGTAGAGCCCCTCGGCCGCGTCGGCGAAGCCGCAATCGGCCAACGCCTCGGTCACCGCGGCCGCGGTGCGCTGCGTCTCGCCCACGATCCAGCGGTTCAGCGGGGCCCTGACCGCGGCCGGGTCGAACCCTTCCGCGCGGGCGCAGCCGTTCATCTGGCAGAAGCGCGTGGCGTTCCACAGCTTGGTGCCGAAGTTGCGATAGCCCTCGATCCGCTGGCGCGAGAGCTTGATGTCGCGCGCCTGACCCGACATGGCCGTAAGCGTGAAGCGCAGCGCGTCGGCCCCGTACTCGTCCACCAGTTCCAGGGGATCCATGACGTTGCCCTTGGACTTGGACATCTTCTTCCCCTCGGCGTCGCGCACGAGGGCGTTGATGAAGACCCGCTTGAACGGGACCTCGCCGGTGAAGTGGATGCCCTGCATCATCATCCGGGCGACCCAGAAGAAGATGATGTCGAACCCGGTGATCAGGGTGTTGGTGGGATAGAAGCGCGCGAGGTCGCCCGTCTTCTCGGGCCACCCCAGCGTCGAGAACGGCCAGAGCCCCGACGAGAACCAGGTGTCGAGGACGTCCTCGTCCTGCTTCAGCGGCGCAGGTCGGCCGTAGTGCTCGTCGGCCTTCTTCTGCGCCTCGGCCTCGGTCTCCTCGACGAACGCCTTGCCGTCGGGCCCGTACCAGGCCGGGATCCGGTGGCCCCACCAGAGCTGGCGGCTGACGCACCACGGCTGGATGTTCCGCATCCACTCGAAGTAGGTTTTCTCCCAGTTCTTGGGGACGAAGACGGTGTCGCCCTCCTCCACCGCCTTGATGGCGGGCTTGGCCAGCACGTCGGCGGCGACGTACCACTGGTCGGTCAGGTAGGGCTCGACGACCACGCCGGAGCGGTCGCCGTGCGGCACGGTATGGCGGGTCTTCTCGATCTCGCGCAGCAGGCCCAGCGCCTCGAACGCCTCCACCACCTTCTTGCGGGCCTCGAAGCGGTCGAGCCCGCGGTACTCGGGCGGGGCGTTGTCGTTGATGCGTGCGAAGTCGTCGAAGATGTTGATGACGGGCAGGTTGTGGCGCTTGCCGACCATGAAGTCGTTGAAGTCGTGCGCCGGGGTGATCTTCACCGCGCCCGAGCCCTTCTCGGGGTCGGGGTACTCGTCGGCGATGATCGGGATCGGGCGGCCCACGATCGGCAGGCGCACGGCCTTGCCGACGACGGCCTTGTAGCGCTCGTCGGACGGGTGAACGGCGACCGCCGTGTCGGCCAGCATCGTCTCGGGCCGCGTCGTGGCCACGACGATCTCGCCCGAGCCGTCCTCCAGCGGGTAGGCGAAGTGCCAGTAGTGGCCGTCGACCTCGCGCTGTTCGACCTCGAGGTCGGAGATGGCGGTCTGGAAGTGCGGGTCCCAGTTCACCAGCCGCTTGTCGCGGTAGATGAGCTTCTCCTTGTGGAGCTTCACGAACACCTTGCGGACGGCGGCGCTCAGGCCCTCGTCGAGGGTGAACCGCTCGCGAGACCAGTCGCAGGAGGCGCCCAGGCGCTTCAACTGGTTGACGATCGTGCCGCCCGACTGGGCCTTCCACTCCCAGACCTTGGCGACGAAGTCGTCGCGGCCGAGGTCGCGGCGGCTGAGATTGCCGCTCAGCGCGAGCTGGCGCTCGACCACCATCTGGGTGGCGATGCCTGCGTGATCGGTGCCGGGCAGCCACAGGGCGGCCTTCCCGCGCATCCGCTCGAAGCGGATCAGCACGTCCTGCAGGGTGTTGTTGAGCGCATGGCCGATGTGCAGCGAGCCCGTCACGTTCGGTGGCGGGATCACGATGGAGAACGGCTCGGCGTTCGGGTCGTCGGTAGGCGCAAAGCCGCCGGATTTCTCCCAGGCCTCGTACAGGCGCGGTTCTGCGGTCTTGGGGTCGAAGGTCTTGTCGAGCATCTACGGACTGTTTCTGGCTGAGCGCGTGCGTGTAGCAGTTCCTCCCCCGTTGGGGGAGGTGGCCCGAAGGGCCGGAGGGGGTCACCTCCGGTGGAGGAAGCCCCCTCAGTCAGGCTGCGCTGACGGCTCCCCCGGCGGGGGAGCGATGATCTCTAGCGTACTCGGCCGCGCGCGATGCGATCGACCTCGGACTCGACGGCCTGCTGGACGATGGCGGGCAGGTTGTCGTCCAGCCACTGCTGGAGCAGCGGGCGCAGAAGTTCGCGCACCACGTCCTCGAGCGTGCGGTCCGACGCCGGCATGGCGATATTGGCCGACAGTCGGCCGAACGCGGCGGCCGCAGCGGTGGCGACGTGCTCGCTCACGAGCGTCGCGGCCACGGGCGCCGGCTCCGGCGACCGCTCCGCCACCGGTGCGGGGGCCGGCTCGGGCGGCGCCACCGCCTCCACGAAGTCGAGGTCGCCGTGGGTTTCGACGCGCTGCGTCAGCTCCAGGTCGTCGTCCTCCGCGTCGGGCTCGGGTTCGGGCTCAGGCGGAGCCGACGGCGGCGCCGCTACTTCAGCGGCCGCCGGTTCCGGCTCGGGCTCCGGGATCGGCGCCGGCTGTTCGGCGCTCGCCGGTTCCGGCTCCGCCTCTGACTCCGACTCGGGCGCCGCGGCGGGCTCGCCGCCTTCGGCCGGCGCTTCGTCTTCCGAGATGATGCGGCGGATGGAGGCGAGGATCTCCTCCATCGTCGGTTCTTGGGAACTCTGTTCGCTCATGACCTTGCCGCTGCGGTTGAATCCAGGCGCCTGGACCCTAGAGCATTCGGCGGTTCGCTTGAACGGCGAATGTTCGGGAGACCGGCCTGGATCCGGAGCGTGCGTCGTCCGGTGCGCGCTACGGCCGCGGCGAAGGCTACTTCCTGCCCGCGGACACCGCCGGCGGCGGTTGCAGTCCAGGACCGATGGCCTTCTCCGTCGGCTTCTCGGCGGGCGCCGCCGCGGGCCAGGGCGTCAGCGCCTGGTCGACGATGGCGACCGGCTCTTCCCACGGCACCCAGCCCCAGGTGATCCGCAGCTTCCGGAAGTTCTTCGCCGCGTCGTACTGCTGGACGGCGGGGATGAGGTTCTTGGCCTCCAGCCGGCCCATGGTGGCGAGCACGTTGGAGGCGGCGACGTATTCGTCGCGCCGGGAACTGACCTGGTTCAGCTCGGCCTGGCGCAGCTCCTGCTCGGCGTTCAGCACGTCAATGGTGGTGCGCAGGCCCACCTTCTGCTCCTCGCGGGTGCCCTCGGCGGCGATCATCGCGGCCCGGACCTGCTCCTCGCTCGAGACGATGTTGGCGCGGGCGGCGACCAGTTGGCTCCAGAACTGGGTCACGCCCTGGAGCACGTTGCGGCGCACGCCTTCGACGGTGATCCGGTCGGCGTTGTTGCGCTCGACCGCCTGGCGGACGCGCGAACTCACGAGGCCGCCCGAGAACAGCGGCACCTGCACCTGGACGCCGAGGCTGGAGCCCCGGGTGAAGAAGTCCCGGTCCCAGATCTCCTCGCGGACCTGGTTGCGGAAATCGAGCGTGGCCTGGACGCCGAGGGTCGGCATGCGCTCGGCCCGGGCCCCGGCGACGCGCGCGCGGCTGGCCTCTTCCGCGAACTGCTGCGCGCGGAGCTGAGGGTTGAACTGCTCGGCGACCTTGTACGCCTCGTCCGGGTCGCTGGGCAGCATGAACGCGAGCGACGGTTCCGGCTCCAGCGTGCCCGGATTCTGCCCGACCAGCGTCGCGTATCCGGCCCGCGTGATCGCGAGCTGGGCGACCGACTGCTGCAGCAGCGCCTGCGCCTGGGCAAGGCGGGCCTGCGACTGGGCGACGTCGGTGCGGGTCACCTCGCCCACGTCGAACCGGGCCTGGCTCTCCTTGAGCTGGTTGGTCAGGACGTTGACGTTCTCCTGCCGGATGCGGAGCGACTCCTGGTCGCGGCGAGTGTCGGCGTAAGCCTGGATCACCGAGCTCAGCACCGAGGCCTCGACGCGGCGCAGGCTCTCGCGGCCCGCCAGCACGTCGGCGTTGGCGGCGTTGAGCGCGGCGGCGGCGCGGCCGCCGGTCCAGAGCGGCTGGGTGAAGGTGAGGCCCGCCCGGGTCAGCGCCGAGTCCGAGCGGCCGCCGGCGTCGGGAATCCCGTCGCCGTTGCGGTCGAACGCCTGGCCCGTGATGATGGCGACGCGGGCCGGGACCGCCGACTCCGAGTAGCTCCAGCTTCCCGTGGCGCTGAGCGTCGGGCGGAAGTTGGTGCGGGCCTGGACGTAGCTTTCGTCGAGCGCGCGCTGCGTGGCGCGCTGGGCCTGAAGCTGGGGGTTGTTCTGGTAGGCCAGCGCGATCGCATCGGCGAGGGTTTCCGCCCCGGCGGGGACGGCGGTGGCGCCAAGCGCGCCCGCACACACGGTCGCGGCCAACAGACCGCCGCGGAAGTTCATCGGCATTTTCTTATCCCCGATCTCGCGAGAGACGCTGGCTTATATGCTGTCGTCTGCCGCGTGGGCCAAGCCACGTCACCTTAAGCTTTTTTCACACCGCCTCGTTACGCGGCGATTTCAGCGGCAACTAAAAGGCGAAGCCGCGATTCGCCTCGAATCCCGCCAGCACGGGGGGAAAACAGTCGAACAGGTCGCGCCGCCCTACTCCTTCGGACGAACGGACATAGAGCACGGCCTGGCCGACGGGGCCGTCACGCTCGACGATGCCGAGGCGACCGTTCGTCGCGAGCGCCGCGGTCCAGGCGTCCGGCGCGCGGGCGACGGCGCCCTCGCAGACGATCATGTCGAACGACCCTGCGGGCAGCGCCTCGCCGGCCTCGATGCGGACCACGCTGGCCCCCAGTTCCTCTATCACCGCCGCCGCATAGGGCGCGCTGATCGCCAGCGCACGTTCGCCCGGCATCGGCCGCAGCGCCTGCACCAGCTTGCCCACGTCGCGGGGCTTCAGCAGCACGCGGCCCGGCGCGTACTCCGCCTCGATGTCGGCGTAGGCGAGGTGCGTCCTGCCGGCCGGCAGGAAGCTCTCGCGCGGCAGCTTCCGCATCGCGTCGTGGATGCGGACGTCGGTGACGTCCTGGGTGCGCACCTGGCTCTCCACCATGTTCAGGCGGGCGGCGGCGAAGTCGGCCATCGGGAATCCTTGCGGACGGCAGTGTCCGTTGGCGGGCGTTATAGGCAGCCTCGCCCGGAAGGCAATTGCGGCTATGGGGGCGTTCTGCTAGTCCCGCGCCTCACCTCCGGCGGCCTGATGGCGGAGTGGTGACGCAGCGGACTGCAAATCCGTGCACCCGAGTTCGATTCTCGGTCAGGCCTCCACCTCAACCTCGGAAATCACGCCCTGCGGGGCCGAAACCCTAAGCCGCACCCTAAACGGGCCGGTTCATTGGGGCGCGCAGCCTCGCACAGAAAGTTAGTTTGCGTGTACACGTCATAGGCGATTGTGACCTAGGCTAGGTTAGCCTATTACGGGGCGTCGGCAGGGGCAATCCCGCCCGGCCGGACAGGACCCGCACCGATGCTCGACCAGCTCCAAGCCGCCGCCCCTCTTTCGTCGCCGGGAACTTCGCCGTGACCCTGCGCATCGTCAAGTTCTTGGAGGCGCAGGCCAAGCAGGAGGCTTGGACCTAACTCCTCCGGCACTGCGGAGAACCCGCCTAGGCCCGGAGCGCGCGAGCGTGGCCGGGCCGAAGGCGTGCAAGGGCACTCCCGCCCGGCAACAGGAGACGAAACACATGGCTTTGACGAACAGCGAGAAAGACGCCGTCCGCAGGGCGGTCAGGATTATCGGCAAGGAGGGCAGCGATGCGATGGAATACATCGTCAGCGTCACCACGGCCGGCGAGGCCGAGCAGGACCACTTGGACGAAGCGGTGGCGCAATTCGAATGGCTCGCGAACGCATAGGCGGTGAGCCCGCCAAGGGGGGGCTTGCGCCCGCTCCCCCGCTACTACCACCCTACCTCGGAGACCGGAGAGAGCCCCGTGTGGGAGAAGGAAATAGAGGCGCTACTTCGCGAGGTCGAAGGCCTCACCGCAAAGTACGTTGGCAGGAACGCCGAAGGCGAGCAATGGGGCGAGACGTGCGACCGCCTAGACCGGCTCGACAAGTTGGCGAAGAAGATCAGGAAGCGTCAGGCCGCCCTATGAGCGCCGCTAAGCGTGTACACGCCAGTTTACGGGATGCCGCGACACGCCTTATGGGGGCGGCGGAGGAGCCCCAGCCCATGTCGCCGCAGGAATACCGAGACGCCATCGCCCGACTAGGGCTCAGCCAAGTTCGAGCCGGCGTCTTTCTGGGCGCGACCGACCGCACCTCGCGACGTTGGGCGGCCACCGATGAGCCGTCGTCAATCCCCGGCTCTGTGGCGCTGGCGCTGGCGCTGGCTATCTGTCTCAAGGAGCAACACGGGATGGAGCTGGACGCCATCCGAGAGTTGCTAGGCGAGATCACGGCCGACGACGACTAGGCCCAGATCGGCGCGCGGCAAAAAGGCCCCCGGCGATCACCGGGGGCCTTCGCGTTTCGGGATGGCGACCTAGCTCCCCTAGAGATTCGACTAGCCAACGGCGCGGGTCAGTTTCGGGCGTCCTGGAAGTCGCTGTTTGCGAAGAAGACTGCCGACGGCTAGTACCTCTGGCGCAACGCGGAGCGGCGGTCGCGCCACGGAGATCGGCAGACCGCGTTGAACGTGGTCGGGGGGAAAAACGATGAAAGGCACGCTGCTCGCGCTCCTTGCGTCTATCGGCGCGGCTGCAGCGCCCGCGTCGGCCGGCGCGGTCCAGATGTGGGCCGACTACCGCGGCGTCGTCACCGCCGGATATGGCGCGAACGGGGAGCTCGGAGGCGGCCCGAGCGTAGTAGGCCAGGCGTGGCGGGCCGTGATCGAATACGACACCGATCTAGGCACGACGTTCGGTGTGCCGCCGCATGAAGACGTCGTCCTGCAGGGAGGGGGGCTCTACGGCACCACCACCCCGATCACGCGCGCATTTTTCCGGTTGAAGGGCGTAGGGCTGTTCAACTTCACGGGGGCGTACCAAGGACGGATCGTCGCTGACGAGGACGCGCTGATAATCCACAGCGTGGCGGACGCCGCGGATGGCCAGAGGTCTATGTTCTTCTGGGCCTATACTCCTGGCAGGGTAGGCGCCGTGGACAAGGATGTGTCCAGCACAGACCCCATCGGCGCGCACATCATCTTCGATGGCCGGTCCGTGGACCTTCAGATAACCAGTTTGACCGTTCGACATGGTGTTCTGCCGGAGCCGTCATCCTGGGCCCTAATGCTTGGCGGCTTCGGCCTCACCGGCGCGCTGCTACGCCGCCGAGCCGCGAAATCCGCCTCGGCCGGCCAGCGGGCTTGAGCACTGTAATGTGCAACGAGTACCAGGCTGCAGCTCTCATGGGACCCAACCGAGATCCGCAAGATCAAGGGTCCCGATCCGCTGGACGCATGGCCCCTCGAACCGGCCGCTGAACCAGCCCTTCAAGCCGACCGACCGCGCGCCGGTGTTGCGGGCCGTCGATCCTGGCGACCCGGCCGGTGGTTTGGAAAGCGTCGAGATGCGGTGGTGGCTGATCCCGGCGCGCCACCGCGGCCCGCCTAACGACTGGAAGAACCTCTGCACCAACGCGCGCCTCGAGACGGTCGAGAAGCTACCGAGTTTCGCCGGCCCCTACGCCGAGCGGCGCTGCCTCGTCCCGCTCACCGACTTCATCGAGTACGACACGCCGCCCCACTGGAAGCCCAAGACGCCGAAGCGCCGTTGGTCGATCATGTGGAACCCGCAGGACGAGGCTGACCGGGTCCGTTACTTCGCCGGCGCTGGGATCGATGGGAGCCGCCAGGGCAGGAGCCGGTCGAGAGCTTCGCGTTCGTGACTGGGCCGCCCGGGCAAGCGTTCTCGGCGCCGCAGCCCGACACCGGAAAGCCGCTGCACACCCGTCAGGCGGCGTGCTGACCTTCGACCAGGGCATCGAGTGGCTACGCCTCGACGGCCCGGGAAAGGCGATGCTGCGCGTCACAGGGACGCTTGGCGATGCACGGCGTTGCATGGGTAGGCCAATGCGACCTAGGGGCCGCGCCTACAATTTGCTCAGCCGCGTACAACCTCGCGCAAGGGTTCGTATCCCGGTCAGGCCTCCAACCTATCCGGCAAGCTTCGCCATATTTCCCCTGGTGGGTGAGTTTCGTAGATCGCCGTTCGGTTTCCCGGTAAGTCGCGAGCGACACATATCGACCGGGGAACAGGATGTCTCGGAATTCAACTGCAGCGGGCCTTGCGGCCTTGATGATCGCCGTCGGCGGCGCGGGGGCCGCGCAGGCGCTCGATATCGCTTCGTCCGCCCAGGGCTGGGCGAACGACACGGGCGCGCCCCAGTTCTTCGCCTACACGAACGGCGCCGCCGACGGGAACAACACCTTCACCGGCAACGAATTCGGCGGCCGCTTCAACAGTTGGGCGGCGTTCGACATTCCGGTCGGCGTTTACACGACGGTGCAGCTCGAACTCGCGCTGAACTTCTACGGCGACGTCATCGGCGACCAGATCGGCGTCTACGACGTCAGCACCGCCTATGCGGTGTTCGAGAACGGCACGACCAGCGACGACTCGACCTACATCGATCTCGGCAGCGGATCGAACTACGGGAACTTCTTCGCTCTGAACGGCAACATCTTCACGATCACGCTGGGTGGGAACGCGCTCGCCGACGTGAACAGCGCGGCCGGCGGCAAGTTCCTCATCGGCTTCACCAACCTGACGAAGAACGCCACCCCGTCCGGCGATTTGCAGGACGACGGCGTCTACACGAACGGCAGTTCGGTCGGCAGCCCCGTCCTGCGCCTGGATGGCGCAGCCGCGGTCCCGGAGCCCGGGGCCTGGGCGCTGATGATCCTGGGCTTCGGCGCCGCCGGCTCGATGCTGCGGGCCCGTCGCCGGGCCGCCGCCACGGCCTGAGCCCAGGCGTCCTGGACGCAACGATTGGCCCCCGCCTCGCGCGGGGGCTTTTTCGTTGGCGCGGGGCGGTCGCCTCGCCGCCGGTTCAGCCGCCCGCGTCCTCGAGGCGGCGGGCGAGTTCGACTTTCGAGTGGACGTCCAGCTTGGCGTAGACCGCCGCCAACTGGTTCCTCGCCGTGGCCCGGCTGATGCGCAGTTCGGCCGCCGCCTCGGCCGCGGTGAGTCCGCGCGCGAACGCCGTGGCCACCCGCAGTTCGGCCGGAGACAGCGGCGGCTCGGTCGCCAGGTCGGCGAAGGACAGCACGTGCCGGTCGCCGCCCCGGTGCAGGCGGAACCGCTGCCCCTTCACCTGGGTCCGGTCGCCGGTCCCGGCCACCAGCGCCCGAAGCGGCGGCGGCAACAGCGGGCCGATCCAGCCGTCGAAGAGGGTCCGCATCCGGAGGCCGAACGCGGGATCCGAGGCATGCACCTGCCCCAGGCCGTCGACCACGGCGTGGCCGTCGGGGAGCGGCGGCGGCGCGCGCCCGCTCCCGTCGCCGCCGCGCGCCACGTGCCACAGGAGGCGGTGGCGCCAGGCCGCCGCCAGATGCGGCATCAGCAGCTCCAGCGCGTCGCGCTCGTCGTCGCGGAAGACCGCCCGGCGGTCGGCCCGGAACAGGTAGACCAGCTCGCCCACCTGCGTGACAGGGTCGATCGCGGTCACCCCCAGGGCGTGCTCCATGCCGCCGGGCCCGCAGAACGCCTGGTAAATCTCGGACTGGTAGTGCTCGCCCAGCGTCTGGATGTCCTCGTTGCGCAGCGCCTCGCCCGGGCGCTGGGCGACGGCCGCACGCAGCAGGTCGTGGGCCTGCCAGCGCACGCCGTACTCCACGAGGCGTTCGGCGGAGAAGTCCACCGCGGCGATCCCGAAGATCAGCATCGGCTCCTGCACGCCCGACCCCCAGATCGCGGAGTCGAAGGGGATCAGTTCGCGCAGCCGATGCAGGCAGCCTTCCCGAAACGTGGCGAACGGACGGAGCGGCGCCGCCTCGTGGATGTCCAGCGCGACCTGGTTGATGCGTCGGGAAAAATTCAAGTGGCCGCGACCTCTCCCACGCCCAGCGTCCGCCACAGCATAGGTCGCCGCCGCGCAGCGCCCATAGAGCATATGCATCATTGTGGAGCTTGCCGCGGCGGGCGCCGCCATCCCGCGCCGCGAATTGGGGTGCATCGGCGCCATGGAGCGCCGAGCGCCCTCGCCATAGCATCTGTCTGAAACTACTTCGCTTTTCCCCTCACAGGGGAATTTCCCGGACCCAGCTCCGGGCGAACATGAACAGTGAGGATTGAGATGAAGAAACTCCCGGCGATACTCGCGGCGGCGGCCATCCTGGGCGGCGGCGGCCTTCCGGCCACCGCGCAGGCCACGGCCGCCTTCGGTACGTTGTCGTTCGTGCAACCGACCGGAACGGCCGGCCCCAACGACGTGATCGACGTCTACCTTCGCCTGACCCTGGACGCGAACTCGGCCACGCTGAGCGTCGACGAATTCGGCGCTGTCACCTCGGGCGGCCCGAGCCTCACCGAGCTCACCGACGCCGGAATCGACGTGAACCAGCCCTATGGCATAGGTCTCGCGGGCTACCTCGGCTGTTCCGGAACCTTCGTCCCCCCGGGTTGCGGGCCCGCGGAATACGAGTACGCCTTCCAGTCCCCGCCCGCCGACTTCACGCTCAGCGCCGGGGAATCCCTGGACTTCCTCTGGCTGACCTTCACGCCGTTCGGCGGACCGGCGGCGGCGGGAACGTACAAGTTCTACGAGACGGCCATGACGATCGGCGCCTATGGCGTGGATTCCAACGGCGACTCCAAGTTCCCCGCCTTCGACGCCTTCGGCATGACCTGCGCCAGCGGCGACGATCGCTGCGCGTTCAGCCGCACGGTCTCCAGCGGCGGCGGTGGCGGCGGCGGGGTCCCCGAGCCCACCACCTGGGCGCTCCTGATCGGCGGTTTCGCCCTCGCCGGCACGGCGCTCCGGGCCCAGCGACGCCGCGTCGCCGCGACCTAGACGAGCCGGCGCCACGCGAATGGAGCCCCCGTCACCGCGGGAGCTCCATTCCGCCCGGGTCGACACCCGCGTGCAGCCGACCTAGACCGCGGGGATGCTCAGCGCCCTGCCCCATGTCCTCGTCACCGGCTCCAGCCGGGGAATCGGCGCCGCCATCGCCGACGCGCTGGATGGACGCGCGCGGTACGTCGGCCACAGCAGCCGCCCGGCGCCGGGCCGCGTGGCCGCCGACCTGTCCGATCCTCTCGGCGCCGAGCGCCTGTGGAGCGAGGCCCTTCGCCTCCTGGACGGCCGGATCGACGTGCTGGTGAACAACGCCGGCGTGTTCGAGCCCGCGCCGGTGGACGCCGCGCTGACCGACTGGCAGGCCGCCTGGGGCCGCACGATGCAGATCAACCTGCAGGCCGCGGCCGACCTCTGCCGCCGCGCGGTCCTGCACTGGCGCGAACGCGGAACGGGCGGCCGGATCGTCAACATCGCCAGCCGCGCCGCCTATCGCGGCGACTCGCCCGCGCACTGGCACTACGCCGCCTCGAAGGCCGGCATGGTC
>NZ_JAEUMO010000105.1 GCF_016793285.1 Phenylobacterium sp. | reverse complement strand
CAGCAGCTCGCAAATCGGGACGTCGATCGCGCAAGACAGGACCTCAGGGTAGGCGCGGCAGAAGGCGGTCGGATAGGGGCAGGGATCGCTGTCTTCGGGCCTGGCCTTTCGGACGCGCATCGGCTCGTAGCCCATGCGGATGAGCTGCGCCCGGACCGTCGGATAGGGCGTGTCCTTCGCGAGCTTCGGCAGGGGCGCCGTGGCGCCGGCGGGCAGTGCGGCGATCGCCCCCGCCGTGACGGTTACGGCGAGGAGAGCCATCCTGAGGGCGCGGAACGTCGAGGGCTTCACGCGCGGACAGTACGCCAGGGCCGACCCGTTGACCAGAACAAAGTTCGCTATTTGTTCCGGAGGGCGTATCGTCGCAATTTCGGCCAAGCCCGCTGTGCGCGGTTGCGGCGGCGTCCGCGTCCCGGTCGGTCGGGGACGGGTCAAATCAGGCACTGTCACCGTAATCCTTGCGGCGCCCTCCGCAAGCGCATATGTGCGACGCCTCACAGGGCCTCCATCGCCAAGATCGCGACGTATATTCGGAACGATTTCGTCACGCTTGCCTTGTAGACAGGCCTCTCTTAGCTTCCTCCCACAAGTCCGGTGCAGCCGACTCGGGGCCTTCCGGAGGGTTCGATGCGCTCTAACGACACCATCTGAGGTAGGGCACTCGCTCAGCCGCTAGGGCGCGCCGGTTGGCGCGCCTTTCTTTATGCCCATACTCCCCTTCCGAACTTGGGTGGGGACGTTCATGCCGCAGCAAGGTGGGGGCCGCTGGCGTGGCCCTGCGGTAGTCATTGTCGCCCTTGTCGGGCTTGTCTCTTGGTTGCAGTTCTTCTGGCAGCCGATCGGCTTCTTCCTTTCGAGGCCGAACGCCGACCTTGCCGCGGTTCTCGCCGAACTCCTCAAGCCTACCAACGAGATCTACCGGGACGGGATCGCGATAGGCTATCTGTTTCTGCTGTCGCTGCCGTTGGTCGTCGTTGTGGCGACCGCACTCGTCTTGCAGACGATCCGCCGCGGCCTTCGATACATCGAGGGCTCGGAAGTGACGATCTCGGTCCTGGAGACACGTCCCACGCTCGCGCTGGACGGCGACGACATGGCCAAGGGAAAGGTCGAGCGCCGGCAGCTCTTCCATGCCAACCGACGGGGCACATCGGCCTACCATTTCGAACACTCGGCGACGGCGGAGGCCGGTGAAATCCTCCTCAACACCAATCACGTCGCCAGCTATATCGACGGTCAGAAAATCACCCGCGAGCTGATCTCCAGGGGTGGGCGCAAGCGCTGCGAAGTCATCGAGACATTCTCCCGCGAGCTGCCGACCAGTTGGCTGGCGACGTACATGCCGGACGGCTGGGTGCTCTGGCTCTATTCCTCGAAGTGGCTCTTCAAGAACATCGTGGTGAGCCGCACGGCGGAAATCGCGAACCTGAACGAATACAACACCCGAGAGCCGGTCTTCCAGATCACGGCGCTCCGCTATCCGGCCACCCATGTCTACCTGAAGTTGACCTTTCCGGAGTCATGCGAACGGCACATCAACCAGCCGCGCTGCTTCCGGATCAAGGAGAACGGCGTCCAGGAACTCGACCTGAGGCGCGAGGCGGACGGCCCCGGCCGCAAGGCGCTCGAGGTTCATGTCCGGAACCTCAACCAGGAGAGCCTGCGCATTCAATGGAGCAACGGACTGGTGATCGGCGCTGCCGCGCCCTCGCCGGCGCCCGCTCCCAGGCGGCGACCTTCAAGGGCCAGGAACGTCAAGCCCTGACCGCCGACGCAACGGGCCGCCGGCGCGTCGGCCAATCGACCGGCGGCCGGCGCCCCGGATCGAGTCCGGGGCGGGGTCTTCCACCCCGCTGGGGAGGAGGAAGCCTGGGTCCCCGCGTTCGCGGGGATGAGCGGGGGTGGGGAGGTGTCGGGCCGCCGCTGGCCGGCCGGCCAGCCGGCCGTCAGGGGCGGGGCGGGGAGGTCCGGGCGGGCATGTGGCGGTCGAACCATGCGATCAGCCGTTCGGGATGCTGGCCGAAGTGGTTGTAGGCGTAGAAGCGCTGGTTGGACTCCTCGATCCACAGCAGTTCCTTGGTCTGGGCCGCCAGCGAGTCGAAGATCTCCTGCCCGTCCTTCTCGCCGTGGATCAGGAAGTCGCGGCGCAGTTGCGCCATCAGCGTCGGCACGGTCACGCCCGCGCCGTGGTCCTGCGGGCGGAAGTCGAAGAGGCTGAAGCCGGTCGTCTCGCGGCACCGCGCGTCCAGCCGCTTCGCCGCCTCCTGCGGATCGAGCCCCAGGTTCTCCGCGCCACGCTCGATGAAGGTGGGGCCGGACACCACGTTGAGGAGGGCGAGCGCCTCGACGTGCCGGAATTCGCCGGGCCACCTGGACATGGCGACGATGGTCGAGTTGCCCCCCATGCAGCGGCTGAACAGGCCGGTGCGCATCTTGCCCATGACCGGATGGGCGCGCGCGTGGCGCACCGAGCCGACGACATCGCGGCATTCCAGCAGGCCCAGGCCGCTGATCCCGCCGTTGCCTTCGCCGCTGCGCCCGCAATTGCGCAGGTCGTAGGTCAGGATGTTGTAGCCGGCGTCGTGCAGCGCCCTCAGCTCGGGCAGGAAGTTGACCTCGAAGCCGCCGAAGTACTGCCTGTACTCGGGCAGATGGCCGGGGAAGCCGTAACGATTGCAGGTCATCGGATGGTTGACGATCAGGAGCCTGTCCGAGGCCGCCGGAATGAACCAGGCCTCCAGCGGAACGCCGTCCATGGACGGGAACCACGTCTCCTCGAAATCCATGCCGTAGTCGCCCGGCGTGCGCATGACCGGAGTCCGCAGGCCGGTCTTGAACAGGCCGGCATACTGCTCGGTGAGCGGGTCGAGCTTGTCGGCCAGCTTCCCGGCCATGCCCTTGATCGCTTCGACCGCCGTATCGACGAGGCCGCCTTCGTCGGCGCCGAGCGCCTTCCTGTAGTCGACATCGTTGGCGCCGACGTCGACGGCAGAGGGGTCACAGGTCTTTACGGCTTCGCTCATCTTGCTCGTCCTCGATGGTCGTTTGCGAGCCCGGCGCAACGGCAGCCAGGGGCCACAAGGCGCCTGCGGGCGGGGTGCAGGCTCGCTTGCGAACAACAATCTACGACCGCGCGGGTTCATCCATTAGAGAGGTAATTTTGCTTGCGCCTATCAGCGGGATGATAAATGCGACGCGATGAAATCGCCGACCTCGCCGCTTTCGTGGTCGTGGCGGAGGAGCGCAGCTTCACGAAGGCGGCCGCCCGGCTCGGCATGGCCCAATCCGCCCTCAGCCAGATCGTGCGACGGACCGAGGAGCGGCTCGGGCTGCGCCTGCTCGCGCGCACGACGCGGAGCGTGGCGCCGACCGACGCGGGCGAGCGCCTGCTCGCGACGCTGGGCCCGATGCTGCACGACCTGGACGCCGCCATGGCGGCGCTGGGCGAGCTGCGGGACACGCCCGTCGGCACGATCCGCATAACGACCGTCGAGCACGCGGCGAAGACGATCCTCGTGCCGGCGATGACGCGGCTGTTGCGGGACCATCCCGACATCAAGGTGGAGATGACGATCGACTACGGGCTCGCCGACGTGGTCGCCGACCGTTTCGACGCGGGCGTGCGACTGGGCGGCGAGATCGCCAGGGACATGATCGCCGTGCGCATCGGCCCGGACATTCCCATGGCCATCGTCGGCGCGCCGGCCTATCTGCGCGCGCATCCGGCGCCGACGTCGCCGACGCAGCTCGCCGAGCACTGCGCGATCAACCTGCGCCTGCCGACGTCCGGAAGCATCAACGCGTGGCGCCTGAAGACCGGCGGCCGCGAGACGCGGGTGCGCATCGACGGCCAGCTCGCCTTCAACACGATCGACCTCATCGGCGACGCCGCCCTGGACGGCCACGGCCTGGCGTATCTCCCGCTCGATCAGGTGAAGCGCCACCTGGACGAGGGGCGGCTCGTGCGCGTTCTGGCCGGCTCGACGCCGGACCTGCCGGGCTACCACCTCTACTATCCGAACCGCCGCTTCTCCTCCTCGGCCTTCAGGCTGTTCGTGGAGACGCTGCGCCACGGACCGGGCGTCGGCCCGCGCCGGGACGGCGGGGCCGACACGGCCGACCTGCGCGGGGGAGGCGAGGTGCGCTTTCGACCCTGACGTGACGTCGAGAACGTCCGCCTGTGGACGACTGCGCCAGGGCCAGGCCTGGACGTGGACGCGGGTCAGAGCGGTCCGGGCGCCATGTGTATGACGCCGACCATGGGATCACGCGGATTTCGACGCTCCGCGGACCGAGAGTGACCCGTTATCCGATCCGCCGTCGTTGCCCGGCGCGACGGGCGACATCACTTCCCACGTGTTCCATTCCTCATGAATCTGCCCGCGCCTGATCACCGCAAGGTTGATGCCGATCATGGTCACGGGTTCGTCCGTTTCACGGTTGCGCACACGGGCCGTCATGCGGGTCGCGACCTTGTCGCCGTCGACGAACTGGTCTTCGACGATGAAAGAGTCCGTCGAGTAATCGAACAACTGGTGGAAGTTGAGGATGCTCTGCCGAAACTCGGCCCAGTCGCGATCGCCGGCGGCGGTGTGTCCGACATAGTCCGTGGCCACGAGCGCTTCGAGCGCGTCCACATCGGCGCGCGCATAAAATTCCACCAGCCGCCGGAACACGGCCTTCTTGACCTCCGGCGTCTCGCCGTTTGCGTCATCGCACATCGATCGCCCCTGTCGCCCGAACGTAGAGATACCTAATCCACCAGCGTCGTTCCCCAGGGCAAGCCTGGAATGATCGCGGATGCGAGCGCCACGCCCATGGCGAGGCCTATCGGTCCTCCTTCCCGGGGCGCGGCAGCGCCGAGGGAGAGCCGGGAGAAGACGGCGCGGGGGCGCCGGCCAGCCATTCATCCACATCGAAGAAGGAGACGAAGCCATGGCCAGGAAGGCTAAGGGCGGGGGCGCGGATGCGCCGCCGGCGGTGCAACCCCGACGTCGCAACACGCGGTACTCGCAGGCGATGGTCGACAAGCTCTGCGGGCTGCGCAACGAGGGCCAGACCTGGGAGGCGATCTGCGGGCGGGAGGACACGCCGGCCTACAGCACGGTCTGCCTGTGGCGGAACACCAAGCCCGAGTTCGTGGCGGCGCTCCGGGCCGCGGACGCCGGCGCGGCCGACCTGCGGGCCGACGAGGCGCTGGAGTTCGCGCGGAACGCGGCGCAGGGCCCGACGGGCGACCGGCTGCGCCACGCCGCCTTCATGCAGCGCGCGGCGCTGGACGCGCCGCAGCGCTGGGACGCCAAGACCGTGGCGGCGGCCTTCGGGGCCGGCGCGGGCAAGGCGCCGCGCGTGGAGGTGGTCTTCCGCGTGCGCCGCTTCGAGAAGGCGGTGAACGACGAGGGGCGCACGGTGTTGCGCGAGATCTTCCCTGAGGGCGAGAGCGGGAGCGAAGGATGAGCGCGGGCGAAGGGAAGAGCGCGGGCGAAGGGAAGAACGGGGGCGAGGTCATCTCGACGTTCGAGCACATCCTGCCGTGGCGGCCGCGCACCCACCAGAACGACCTGTGGGAGGCGCTGCTGGGCGGCGCCAGGCGCGCGGACGTGGTGGCGCACCGGCGGTGGGGCAAGGACGACGTGGCGCTGCACTGGGCGGCGTATGCGGCGCAGCATCGCAAGGGCGGCTACTGGCACGTGCTGCCGGAGGCGTCGCAGGGACGCAAGGCGATCTGGGACGCGGTGAACCCGCACACCGGCGAGCGCCGGATCGCCGAGGCGTTTCCGCCGCAGATGGGGCCGGAGTTCCTGGACGGCGAGATGAAGGTGCGCCTGCCGAACGGCTCGACGTGGCAGGTGGTCGGGGCGGAGAACTACAACAGCCTCGTGGGCGCCTCGGTGGCCGGGGTGGTGTTCTCGGAGTGGGCGCTGACCAAGCCGGACGCGTGGGCGCACCTGCGGCCGATCCTGCTGGAGAACGACGGGTGGGCGCTGTTCCTGTGGACGCCGCGGGGGCGCAACCACGCGACGCGGGCCTTCGAGAGCCGCCAGCGGCGGCCGGACGAGTGGTTCACGCTGAAGTCGCCGGCGACGGCGACCGACGTGTTCACGCCCGAGCAGCTCGAGCGGGAGAAGGCGGAGCTGGTCGCCGAGCTGGGGTCGCAGGAGGAGGGGCAGGCGCGGTTCGCGTCGGAGTACCTGGTGGACTTCGATGCCGCGGCGCCGGGGGCCTACTATGCCTCGGCGCTGGCCGAGGCGGAGCAGGCGGGGCGCGTGGGGCGCGCGCCCTACGACCCGGCGCTGCCGGTGGACACCGCCTGGGACCTGGGCATCGACGACTACACGGCCATCTGGTTCTTCCAGCAGGCGGGGCGCGAGGTGCGCGCGATCGACTACTTCGAGACCGCCGGGCAGGGGCTGGAGGCGATCGTGCGCGAGGCGATCGCGGGCCGGCCGTGGGTGTGGGGGACGCACCACCTGCCGCACGACGTGATGGTGCGCGAGCTGGCGACGGGGCGGTCGCGCTACGAGGTGCTGGCGGCGCTGGGGGTGCGGCCGATCCAGGTGGGCGTGGCGGCCGACCCGGAGGAGCGGGTGAGCGCGGCGCGGCTGATGATCCCGGTCTGCTGGTTCGACGCGACGCGGTGCGCCCTGGGGCTGGAGCGGCTGCGGGCGTACCGCAAGCGCTGGAACCGCTCGACGCTGAGCTATGCGGGGCCGCTGCACGACCGCGCGAGCCACGGGGCCGACGCGTTCGGGGAGTTCGCGCTGAACCGGCGCGGGACGCCGCGGGCCGGGGCGCCGGGCGAGGGCGGCGCGGGCGAGCGGCCGCGGATCTGGCGGCCGACGGGCGACCCGCTGTCGTGGATGGCGTGAGGGGGCTCGGGGGCCTGGAGGCTTGGGCGGCGTTAATCCTGCCGCTTCAGACCCCGTCAAGGGGGCCGGCCTAGAACGGACCGGCGGGGGCGCACGACGACGGAGGGCCGGCGGATGCCGGACATCTTGCGGCAGGCCCTGGACCTCGGACGGCAGGGCGTCGACCTGTTCGCGGCGCGCCCGCTGAGCTGCACGGCCGGGCTGATCGTGGCGCTGCTCTACCTGAACCTGATGACGTCGGGCCCGCGAATCCGCTGAAGCGGCGCCGGCGCCATGCAACCGCGTTCCTCCAGCCGCATTCCGCATGCCGGTGACATGGAGGAGGTTCCTATGAGCGGTGTGGGTATCATCGGCGCGATCCTGATCGGCATCCTGGCCGGCTGGATCGCGGAGAAGGTCATGCGGCGCAACCACGGCCTGCTGACCAACCTGGTCGTCGGCGTGATCGGCGCGTTCCTCGGCAGCTTCATCGCCACGACCCTGGGCATCGGCCTGGGCTCGGGCGTGGTCCCGAGCCTGGTCGTGGCGACGGCGGGCGCCATCCTGCTGCTGTTCCTGTTCGGCCTGTTCCAGCGCCGCCGCCGCACGTTCTGACCCCGGGGCGACTTCGGGCAGACCCAGGGCCGACCCAGGGCCCGACCTCGGGGCCGACGGGAGCGGTTGACAGTCGTTGTTACGTCTGTAGTCTGAATTTGCTACAGGCGTAATAACGACGGGAGGCCGCCCATGAGGCGCATCGGGTTCAAGGCGAAGATGATGACGGGCGCGCTTCCGGGCGCGCTGATGCTGGCGGCGGCGGGCGCGGCCCGGGCGCAGGCGCAGGCGGGCTGCGCCGGCTGCGCCGAGGACGGGTTGACCGTCGTGCCGCCGGCCGAGCGGCTGCACGTCGGGCGCGTGTTCGCCGACGCGTCGATCGAGATGAAGCTGGTGTTCGCGATCCTGCTGGCGTCGACCGCGGCGGCCGTCGTCATCTGGGGGCTGAACCTGGCGAAGGTCGGCAAGGGCGACGCCCGGGCGCTGGCCGGCGCGCTGGGGCGGCTCAGGATCGTGCGCTCGGGCGGGGCGCCGCTGGGGGCGCTGGGGGCCAGCTACGTGCTGTTCGCCGGGTTCATGGGCATCGCCAACGTGCGGCCGACGCCGAGCGTGGCGGTGCTGGCGCCGGGCTGGGCCGAGGCGGCGCTGGCGGTGATGCTGGGGCTGCTGGCCACGACGGTCGGCGTGCTCTGCGAGCGCCATCTGGAAGCGCGGATCCGGCGCGCGGCGGCGTAGGGGCCATGCGCCCGCCGCAACCCCCGGGCCGCATCTCCGCCGCCGAGAGCCAGGTGATGGCGGCGGTGTGGGACGGCGCCGACGCCGGCCGCGGCGGCGCGGGGGCCGAGGAGATCCTGGCCGCCGCCGGCCCGGCCAACGGCTGGGGCGAGGCCACCGTGCGGACCCTCATCCGCCGGCTGATCGGCAAGGGCGCGCTGGCCTCGCAGCGGCGGCGCGGGATGGTGGTCTACGCGCCGCTGATCCGACGGCAGGACTGGGTGACCGACGAGAGCCGCGGCCTGCTGGACCGGCTGTTCGGCGGCCGGCTGGCGGCGCTGGTCGCGCACTTCGCGCAGGAGCAGGCGCTGGACCCGGACGACCTGGCGCGGCTGAAGCGGCTGGTGGCCGAACTGGACGCCGACGAGGACGATTGAGGTCGCGCTCTGGTTGCAGTTACGTAATAACGCGTTATACAAAGCAGACTCCAGTGGAGATCGCCGCAACGGCGACGGATATCGCCGTTACACAAGAGAAATGGGCCGCGGAGACGGCCGCAAGACTCTGGTCTTTCTGTCAAAGACGTTGACCGGGCCCGCAACGTCGGTCAGCTTCCCCTGCGAAGCGCAGCGAATAGCGCTCGGGATGAGCACTGCTGGGGAGGCAGTCAGAAATGAATCTCAGGAAATGTCTTTTGGCGTCCAGCGTCCTGCTGGGCGCGGCGATGATCGTCGGTCCCGCCTTCGCGCAGGCCTCGGGCGACACCAACATGATCGAGGAACTGGTCGTCACCGCCGAGAAGCGCGAGCAGAGCCTCCAGGACGTCCCGGTCGCGATCTCCGCCTTCACCAGCAAGCAGCGCGACCTCGTCGGCATCAACACCGTCCAGGACCTGACGAACTTCACGCCGGGCTTCACCTACCAGTCGGCCAACGACCGGGCGTCCATGCGCGGCATCGGCCGCCTGACGAACGTCCACTCGGTGGACGGCGCGGTGTCGATCTACATCGACGGCCTGTTCACGACCTCGACCGTCCTGGCCGGCAGCCCGCCGCTGGACGTGGACCGGGTGGAAATCCTGCGCGGCCCGCAGGGCACGCTGTACGGGCGCAACGCCATCGGCGGCACCGTCAACGTGATCTCGAAGCGGCCGACCAAGGACTTCTACGGCGAAGTCCGCGGCATCGTGGAGAACTACGACTACACCGACCTGCAGATGGCGGTGTCGGGGCCGATCGCCGACAACCTGCGGTTCCGCGTCTCGGGCTACAAGCGCGACCAGCGCAAGGGCTACTACACCAACGTCGCCGGCGGGCCTTCGGAAGGCAGCAAGCGCGACGAGTACCAGGCGCAGTTCCAGCTCGAAGCCGACCTGGGCGAGCACGCCGAGTGGTGGGTGTCGTACAAGACCATCGTCTGGCACAACCGGGGCGGCCCGGGCGCGCGCGCCGGCTTCCTGAACGGCCCCTACGAGACGGGCCTGACGGACCCCAACTTCTCGATCGTGTACAACTCGGCCTTCGCCTACTCGCCGGCGACCGGCCTGGCGGGCCCCGTGCCCGGCAGCGTGCAGCAGTTCGGGACCACCAACGTGCGGGTGAACCCGGCGCTCAGCGACTCGCGCGACTTCAACACCAACACGCCGCAGCGGGTGCGCCTGCGCGACGTGAACTCGCTGACGACGAACTTCGTCTACCACATGCCGACGTTCGACATTAAGTACGTCGGCGGCTTCCAGGAGTACAAGTACGACCTCTACGGGGACACCGACGCGACGAACGTCAAGTCGTTCCAGATCCCCGTGGCCCCGGGTTCGCTGTGCGCCAACATCGGTGCGCTGTTCGCGGCTGGCCGGTCGAGCGTCAACTGTACGCCCCTGACGGTCAACGCGGACAATACCTACCACTACTTCGAGTATCCGAAGTGGTACAGCCACGAGATCAACTTCTCGTCGAATGGCGACGGTCCGCTGCAGTGGATCGCCGGCGCCTACTACTACCACGAGAAGTACACCGGCACGGGCAGCACGGCCGACTTCTTCCTCAACGGCCCGAGCAGCCTGCGCACGCCGGTTCTGGGCGCCGCGGCCAACCCGAGCGGCACCTGGTCGACGGGCAACTACGCGCTGACCACCGAGAGCAAGGCGGCGTTCGGCCAGATCGACTGGCAGGCCACCGAGACGGTCAAGTTCACCGCCGGCCTGCGCTACACCAAGGACAAGAAGTTCGGCACCGAGTACCGGCGCATCGTCTGTAACTCGGACGCCTGCTATCCGGGCCTCTACACGGCCCTGGGCCTGGGCGCGCTGGGCCCCGGCACGGCGGCCAACTACGGCAGCCTGCTGGGCAACCTCGGCGCCCTGCCGGCCGTCGGCCAGGCGCTGGGTCTCGGCAACGCGCTGGCGGCCCTGGGCGGCCTGGGCAACGGCTCGTTCGACCTGACCGACACGCTGGCGCCGAAGAGCACGGCGGGCGCGATCGAGGGCGTGGTCACGCCGTCGGTCTGCACCGGCACGGGCGCGGCCATGGTCTGCCGGCAGTACACCATCGGGCCGAACGGCATCGCCGCGCGCGACCTGAAGGACACCTCGGACGCCTGGACCGGCACCGTTGGCCTGCAGTGGGAGCCGGATCCCGACACCATGGCCTACGCCCGCTACAGCCGCGGCTACAAGGCGTTCGGCTTCTCGGCCGGCGGCTTCCTGGCCGTGCCGAAGGCGGACGCGGAGTACGCCAACTCCTACGAACTGGGCATCAAGAAGAACTTCTCGACGTTGCAGATCAACGCGGCCCTCTTCTACATCGACTACCGCGACCTGCAGGCTCCGGTGACGATCAAGGTGGGCCCGACGAACGTCGGCCAGTTCATCAACATCGACAAGTCGCGGTCGAGCGGCCTGGAGCTCAGCACCATCTGGCAGCCGGTTCGCGCCGTCCGCCTGACGCTGGACTACGGCTACAACCCGACCAAGATCACCAAGAGCGCCGCGCTCGTCGACGTGAACGACAACGTCAACACCGGCGCGGTCAGCATCACCGGCAACCGCCTGCCCCAGGCGCCCAAGCACAAGGTGGCGGTGAACGGCGCCTACACCTTCGAGATGGACCCGGGGGCGCTGACGCTGAGCGCGACCTACCTCTACCGGACGGCGGCCTACGCCAACGTCTTCACCCGCGAGTACAACAAGGCCCCGTCCTGGGACCAGGTCGACCTGCGGGCGTACTTCCAGCCGAAGAACGACAAGTTCACGGTCATCGGCTACGTGAAGAACGTGTTCGACACCGAAGGCTACGACGCCGCGCTCGCCGGCTCGAACCGGAACAACAACCCGGCCGTGCCGTCGGACCAGTACCTGACCGGCGCGCAGAACCTCGAGCTGACGCCGCCGCGGACCTACGGCATCGAGCTGCAGTACCGCTTCTAGGGTCGAGCAGAGCTACAGCACTGGCGTTCCCTCCCAGGGCCCAGCGCACTTCGAGCCCCCGGCCGGAAACGGCCGGGGGTTTCTTCCTGGGCGGGCGCCTTCGAGGGCGGGGGCTTCGGGCGCGGCCGCGGCGCCACGAAACGCGCCGCCGGACGTTGAGGCGGCATGAGCCTCGACAAAGCCTTCGCCGCCTTCGCCACGCGCACCGCCAAGGTGACGGGCAGCCCGTGGACCTTCGGCGCGTGCCTCGCGCTGGTGCTGGCGTGGGCCGCCTCGGGGCCGGTGTTCGGGTTCTCCGAGACCTGGCAGCTCGTGATCAACACCGGCACCACGATCGTCACCTTCCTGATGGTGTTCCTGATCCAGAACACCCAGAACCGCGACGGCGAGGCGATCCAGGCCAAGCTGGACGACCTGATCCTGACCTCCGAGGCCGAGAACGCGTTCATCGGCATCGAGAAACTCTCGGACAAGGAGCTGCGCGCCCTGCACCAGCGCTGCCTGGCGCGCGCCAGGGCGCACGAGAGCGCGCACGCACGCGTGCAGGCCGAGATGGGCCGGCGGAACGGCGCGGGCGGCGGCGAGCGCAAGGCGGCGCCGCGGGCGAAGGCGGCGGGGCCGAAGGCGCGAGGGCGGCGCGCGGCGGCGTGAAATGTTCGCATTTTGTTCTTGACATGCGAACGCGAATTCGGTAGGTTTCAGTCAGCGTTGATGAGTGCGCCTGGTGCGGCCCTAGGGGTGGCGGTCGGGGCTTCGAGCCTCGGGCGGGCCTCAGCAGCGAAAGCGGCCTGAGCCGAGACCGCGCTGAAGCGACCGCCGGGCCTGAAGGCGCCGGCGCATCGTTCGATCCAGACCGCCGTGGCGGCCTTCGAGGGCCGCTTCCACCCTGCCGCTTTCCACCCGCCTTCCACCCGCCGGGCGCCTGCCTCGTGGGGCGCTTTCATGTGAGGTCATGCCTTGTCCGACGACGACATCCTGGCGCAAGCCCGCGCCGCGTTCGAACTGGCCGCCGACGCGGAGGCCGAGAACCGGCGCGAGGCGCTGGACGACCTGCGCTTCGCGCGGCTGGGCGAGCAGTGGCCCGAGGCGGTGCGCCAGGCCCGCGCGCGGGAAGGGCGCCCGTGCCTGACCATCAACCGGCTGCCGGCCTTCATCCGCCAGGTCGTGAACGACGCGCGGCAGAACAAGCCCGCGATCTCGGTGCATCCGGTGGACGGCGTGGCCGACCCGGAGACGGCGGAGGTGATGAACGGGCTGATCCGGCACATCGAGCAGAGCTCGGACGCCGAGGTGGCCTACGACACGGCGCTCGACTTCGCGGTGACCAGCGGGGTGGGCTACTTCCGGATCAACACCCGCTACGCGGCCGACGACGGCTTCGAGCAGGACATCGCCATCGAGCGGGTGGCGAACCCGTTCTCGGTCTACGGCGATCCCGAGTCGACGGCGGCCGACAGCTCGGACTGGAACACCGCCTTCGTGGTCGACGCGCTGCCCCGGGCGGCGTTCGCGGCGCGCTGGCGCGGCGCGGACGCGGTGGACTGGGAGGCGGACGACGACGGGCGGGCCTCGGGCGCGGGGCCGGGGGCGGACGGCGAGCGGGTGCTGGTGGCCGAGTACTGGCGGCGCGAGCGCGTGGAGCGGACCATCCTGGCGCTGTCGGACGGCCAGGTGGTGGAGGAGGCGGTCTACAGCGCCCGCAAGGCCGTGTTCGACGCCCTGGGCGTGACGCCGGTGGGCCGGCCGCGCAAGAGCGCCAGCCACAAGGTGACGCAGCGGATCCTGACCGGGGCCGAGGTGCTGGAGACGGTGGAATGGGCCGGGCGGTTCATCCCGATCGTGCCCGTCTACGGCGACGAACTGATGGTGGACGGCCGGCGCCGGCTGCGCAGCCTGGTGCGCGACGCCAAGGACCCGCAGCGGATGTTCAACTACTGGCGCACCGCCTCGACCGAGCTGGTGGCGCTGGCGCCCAAGGCCCCGTTCATCGGCCGCAGGGGCGCGTTCGACACGGACTCGGCGAAGTGGGCGACGGCCAACGTGCAGAGCCACGCCTATCTCGAGTACGACGGGCCGGAACCGCCGGTGCGGCAGGGCTATGCCGGCGTGCCGGCCGGCGCGCTGCAGGAGGCGATGAACGCCTCGGACGACATGAAGTCGATCATGGGCCTCTTCGACGCCAGCCTGGGGGCGCGGTCGAACGAGACCTCGGGCCGGGCGATCATGGCGCGGCAGCGGGAGGGCGACGTCTCGACCTTCCACTACATCGACAACCTGAGCCGGGCGATCCGGCACGCGGGGCGCATCCTGCTGGACCTGATCCCGAAGGTGTACGCGACGGCGCGGGTGGTGCGCGTGCTGGGGCCGGACGGGTCGGCGCAGAGCGTGGGCGTGGGGCCGGGCGGACAGGCGACGGGCGGACAGGCCATGGGCGGGCCGGCGGCCGGTCCCGCCGCCGAGCGGCTGAAGGCGATCGGGCGGATCCACGACCTGGGCGCCGGCAAGTACGACCTGACGGTGCGCTCGGGGCCGAGCTTCACCAGCCGCCGCGAGGAGGCGGCGACGCAGATGATCGAGCTGATCCGCGCCTACCCGATGGCGGCGCCGGTGCTGGGAGACCTGCTGGCGCGGAATCTGGACTGGCCGGGGGCGGACGAGATCGCCGGACGGCTGGCGGCGCTGCTGCCGCCGGCGGCGAAGGGCCAGGACCCACAGGCGCAGGCGGGGATGCGGGCGGCGCAGGCGCAGATGGCGGGGCTGGCCCAGGCGCTGAACGCCGCCAGGGCCGAGATCGCGGCGCTGAAGCAGGACAAGACGCACCAGGCGCGCAAGCTGGAGATCGACGCCTTCGAGGCCGAGACCAACCGGATGCGCGCGATGCAACGGCCACGCTAGCTAGAGCGGGTCAGGCTTCCGAAGCCGGAGGAGGCGAGGGGCGCGCCGCGGCGCGCAAGACCGCGGCGGCCGCGACGCCGGATAGGCCGGCCAGCAGCACCGGGACGGCGGTGAACGGTCCCATCGCCTCGGGGAGGCCAAAGGCGAGAGCCGCGGCCAACAGCAGGGCGAACACGCCCCACGCAACCCCGCCGCCGACCAGCAGCGCGCGTCGCCGGCAAGACGGCGCGGACGCGGATACGCCGCGAGCGCCATGGCGGCCGCGCCGGGCAGGAAGACGATGAGGAAGGAGATGCGCAGGCCGAGAGGCTGCTCCACCCAGTCAAGACCGAACGGACAGGCGGCCCAGGGGAGCAGTCCGAGGCCGAGCATGGCCGTCGCGCGGGCGACGTCTCCGGTCGGCTTGTTCATCGCATGCCGCACGATGATCCACGGCGTCCAGATCAAGGCCGCCAGGAACCAGCCGAAGATCGCGATGCCGAGCGTCTCGGCGTCACCGTTGAAGAGGCCGAGGAGATAGAGGCCGGGCGGAAGCAGGAGCGCGCTGTCGAGGGTGTGATCGATCCGCCACCGTGTGTCGGACCAGGCCGGCTCGTTGTTCCTCATATGTTCGTACTGGTGCGGGGTTGCGCCCGATTCAAGCGGAACGGGCGACGACAACGCCGAGGCGATCCGACGTGGGATCGCCAGAACCAGGGCCTGGATCCGCGGGCGCAACGCCGAGAAGGCCCGCTGACGCAAACCCTGCGCGGTCCGCATCCCGCGGCCGCCATCACCAAGGACATCCCATGGAAGACGAAGACGCCCTGATCGCGGCGCAGGACACCGCGCGCCTGGACGAAGAGATGACGGGCGCGCCGGATGACGACGTGTTCGAACTGGAGGTGGACGGGACCGTCCACACGCTGCCGGGCGCGCTGCGCGGCGCGTTCCTGCGGCAGGCGGACTACACCCGCAAGACGCAGGAGCTGGCGGGGCATCGCCGGGAGGTGGAGGCGGAGCGCGAGGCGCTCTCGCACCGCCGGCGGGGCTTCGACGACGAGGCGGGCGATCGCGCGACGCTGACCGCGCTGGAACGGCACCTGCGGGAGTTCGACGGGATCGACTGGCAGGCGCTGGGCGAGGCCGATCCGCGTCGCGCCGGAGCGCTCCGGAAGGCGTTCCATGAGACCCGGGCGCTGCGCGACGAGTTCGCCTATGCGCTGGCGCGCCACGAGGCCGGCGCGAAGCTCGACCGGGCGCGTGAGGCGGCCGAGGCGATGGCCGAGGCGGGGCGCACGCTGTCGCGCGAGATCGACGGCTGGTCGCCCGACGTGGCGGTCAAGCTGGTGGAATACGCCCAGGCGTTCGGCGTGACGCCGGAGGAACTGGCCGAGGCGGCGGATGCGCGGCTGTGGAAGCTTTTGCACAAGGCCTGGAAGGCCGACCAGGCGGGGCAGGGCGACCCTGAGGCGATGGCCGTGCGGCCGGCGGTGGTGGTGAGCAGCGGAGGCGCCGGAGGCAGCGGCCCGCGCGCCGAACTCGGCACCAAGGAATGGATGCGCCGGCGCAACAAGCAAGTGACGGGGGCGCGCTGATGGCCGGGGTGATGGAGACCCTGAGGACTCGGGCCGGTCGCCAGATCGTGGCCAACCTGCAGGCGATGAAGGGCGGCGGATCTTTCAGCGTGGGGGAGCGTGCGAAACGCGACGCGGGCGCCTCCCAGCGGACTCCGCCGGATGGACGGACCGGCCTTCCGCCGCGCTAGACGTTCACCTTGCGTTCTGAACGACCTGATGCAAGCTTCGCCTTCTGGACCGGGGTGGCGGCCGGCCTGGCCACCACACTCGTGGGGCTGGGGCTGATCACCGCCGGCGTGATGTGGATGGGGCGCAGGCCGCCCTACAACGTCGAGGTGCTCGCCAACGGCGCGGACGTGACGCGGGCCGGCGGTCGTTGGCTGGCGGTGGAGAACAATGCGGACGGCACGCTGCTGGCCGTGGTTTGCAACGGCGTCTGCGACGACTTCGGATATCGGCTGAAGACGGTCGAGGACGAGGACGTCGCCTATCGCGTGCGGGTGGCGAAAGCCACGCGTGAGTGCCTCGCCTGCAGTGCGTTCATGTACGTGCAGCCGGCGATCTACGGCATGCCGCATCTCACGCAGTGGCGACTCTCGGGGGCTGGCCCGCTCGACGCAGAGCCGAGGCGCCTCAACATCGATCTGAACGGCGTTGTCACGCCGCTTGTGGAGCCGGCCGCGCCGGCCGAAACGCCCAAATGATCTGATCCCTCCGATCCGAGCGGCCCGCCGCCACCGGATCGGAACGACGGGATCCCCCTCGACAGCCGCCGGCCGACCGGCCGGGCCCCGAGCACGCGCGCCTCGCGCCTCGGTCGCCTTCGCGTGGCTGATCCCTCTGAACATCCCAAAGGACATTCCATGCCCAATACGATCCTGACCGCCACCGAGGTGACTCGGGAGGCGCTGCGCGTGCTGCACCAGAAGCTGAACTTCGTGGGCACGATCACGCGCGACTACGACGACCGCTTCGCCCAGTCGGGCGCCAAGATCGGCGACACGCTGAAGATCCGCCTGCCGAACCAGTACGTGGTGCGCAGCGGCCCCAACCTCGACGCCAAGGACACGGTGGAGAGCACCGTGGACCTGAAGGTGGCCACGCAGAAGGGTGTCGACCTGAACTTCACCTCGGTCGACCTGACCCTGGCGCTGGACGACTTCTCGGAGCGCATCCTGGACCCCGCCATGAGCGTGCTGGCCGCCAACATCGAGGCGGACGCGATGAGCATGTACAAGGACGTCTACAACCAGGTGCTGGGCGCGGGCGCGGCGACGTTCACGCGCGTGCTGCAGGGCCGCAAGATCCTGGTCGACAACCTCGCGCCGCTCAACGGGCGGACCTGCAACCTCAACACCCAGGACAACGTCGACCTGGTGGACGCGCTGAAGGGCCTGTTCAACGACAAGGCCACGATCTCGAAGCAGAACCGCGAAGGCTACATGGGGCGGACCGCCGGGTTCGACTTCATGGAGAACACGCTGTGGCCGTCGCACGCGCGCAGCGCCGCGAACGGCGCCTACCTGGTGAACGGCGCCGCGCAGACGGGCGCGACCCTGACGGTGGACACCGGCGCCAACGCCCCGGCGCAGGGGGACATCTTCACCATCGCCGGCGTGTTCCGGGTGCATCCGGAGACCAAGCAGTCGACGGGCGTGCTGCAGCAGTTCGTGGTGGGCGCCGCGGCGACCGCCACGAGCTGGCCGATCTCGCCCGCGATCGTGACGACCGGGGCCGGCCAGAACGTCTCGGGCGCGCCGGCGGACAACGCCGCCATCACCATCGCCGGCGGCGTCTCGACGCCGCACGGGATCAGCATGGCCTACCAGAAGGGCGCCTTCGCGTTCGCGACGGCCGACATGGTGGCGCCGCACGGCGTCGATTTCGCGGGGCGGGAGGTGTTCGACGGGATCTCGATGCGGATCGTGCGCCAGTACGACATCAACAACGACAAGTTCCCCTGCCGCCTGGACGTGCTCTACGGCTACAGGACCGTCCGGCCGCAGCTCGCGTGCCGGCTGGCGAACAACTAGCGCGCCCCCGCGCGGCGGGCGGCGCGCGCCGCCCGCCGCGCACCCATCGAACCTTCGAGAGGCGGCGCACGCCGCATTCCCTGCATGAGGCCAGCCATGAAGCCCTTCACGCCGGCGCCCGCCGGCACGTCTTCGATCGCCGCCACGACGTCGAGCGGGCTGCGCGCCGCGATCCGGCAGCAGCCCACCGGCTCGCACCAGTTGCGGCTGTTCAACGCGGGGCCGAACACCGCCTTCTGGACGTTCGGCGACCCGGCGGTGTCGGCCACGACCTCGGACATTCCGCTGCCGGCGGGCGCGATCGAGGTGGTGACCCTGTCGAACCCCAGCGGGGCGCCCACGTCGCACGTCTCGGCGATCACGGCGAGCGGCACGGCCACGCTCTACCTCACCACCGGCCAGGGGCTCTGAGGCGTGGCCGTCCACCAGGGCCAGCGGGGCCTCGGGCACCAGGCGCGGACCGGCTGGGCGGCCCAGGGCGACGGCGGCGCAGACACCACGCCCGACCCGTTCGCGCTGGGCGACGCCGGCGCCTGCGCGCCCGGCGCGACCTACGAGAGCGCGGCGATCACGGTCGGCGGCATCGATGCGCCGGCCGCCCTGAGCGTGACGGGCGGCGACTACGCCATCAACGGCGGCGGCTGGGCCTCGGCGGCGACCACCGTCGGCGCGGGCGACGTCGTGAAGGTGCGCGGCGTGGCCTCGGCGTCGCTGGCGACGGCGCTCGACGTCGGGCTCCAGATCGGCGGCGTCGCGGACACGTTCACGATCACCACGGTCGCGCACGCCGAGACCGCGGCGCTGATCGGGCGGTTCGCGGCCGACCCCGGCGCGACGCGGCGCGGCCTGATCGACGCGCTGATCGGCGCGCTGAAGGCGGCGGGCCTGTGGGCGAAGATCGACGTCCTGCACGTCTACGCGGCGCACGACGGCCAGGCGGCGGCGCTGAACTGGGTGAGCACGAGCTACGCGGCCTCGCCGCAGGCCTCGCCCACGTTCACCGCCGACCGCGGCTACGCCGGCGACGGCTCAGGCACCTTCATCAACACCGGCCTGGCCAACAACGCCACCGGGGTCAACTGGCAGGCCGCCTCGGCGCTCGCGACGTTTGGCGTGGGCGTGAACGTGGCGGGGACCGTGGGCGCGAACAACCACGTCTTCGGCCTGAACGGCGGCGCCGCGTCGGTGCGCTTCAACCCCTACAACGGCACGGGCGCCCAGGGCCGGTTCCTCGCGACTTCGGACCAGAGCTTCACGAACGGAGCCGGGCGGGTGGGGCGCTACCTGGTCACCCGCGACGCGGGCGGGCAGGCCGGCTATCGGAACGGCGCGCTCATGTCGACCGCCGCGCCCGGCACGCCGTCGGTCAACGGCGCGGGCCTGGCGCTCCTGCGCAGCAACACGACCTTCAGCGACAGCCGCGTGAGCTTCGCGATGATCGGCGGCGGCGCGGCGATCTGGACGGCGACCGAGGCGGCCAATTTCGACGCGGCGATGGACGCCTACCTTGCGGCGGTCGGCGCGAACTGAGGCCGCGGCCCGGAGGTGGGGGCGTCGCAGCGCCACACCGAGACGAAGCGTCAGCAGCATCACATCGGGCCGCCTACGGGCGGCCCCTTCTTTTGGAGCCCATGGATGGCGATCACGACCTATGCCGAGCTGAAGGCGGCGGCGGCGAACTGGCTCGTCCGCGCGGACCTGACCGAGCGGATCCCGGAGTTCATCGCGCTGGCCGAGGCGCGGCTGAACCGGGTGCTGCGGACGCGGCTCGCCGAGACCGAGACGGAGCTCTCGACGGCCATCGGCTCGCGGCGGGTCACGCTGCCGGCCGGCTTCGCCGAGCCGCTGCGCGTGTGGATCGTGAAGGCGGACGGGCGGACGGAACTGCCGTTCCTGGAGGCGGGCCTGATCGCGGCGTCGTCGGTGCGCGGCGAGCCGGGCGTGTGGACGATCGACGGCGCGACGCTGGCGTTCGACCGGCCGTGCGACGAGGTCTATGCGCTGACGCTGCGGATGCTGAAGACGTATTCGCTGTCGGACGCGGCGCCGACGAACGCGCTGCTGGCCGACGGGCCGGACGTCTACCTGTTCGCCACGCTCTGCGAGGCCGCCCCGTTCCTGCGTGACGCTGAACTGGCCGGCGCCTACGAGCCGCGGCTGGAGCGGGCGATCGGCGAGCTCAACGCCAAGGACGCGCGGAGCCGCGCGGCGCGGACGCTCGCGACCGAGCTGCCGGCGCTGGTCGGCGCGCGGGCGGCGCGATGACGCCGGGACCCGTGGGGCCGGGCGTGCCGGACGCCGTGCGCGCGGTCCTGAAATCGTTCCACGACGCGCTGGGCGCGCTCGCGCAGCCGCAGGCGCCGACGCCGCTGTTCGCGGTGGCCCAGGCCGGACTGCCGCCCGCGGCGGCGTGGCCGCACAGCCTGGTGCTCGTCACCGACCTCAACATCCTCGCCCACTCGGACGGGGCCCACTGGATCCGCCAAGACACGGGAGCCGTGATCGTCTGATGCCTTCTTCCTGGTCGCCATCGCTCCGGTTCGAACTGCAGTTCACCGGCGAGAACATCAACCTGTGGGGCGAGAAGCTGAACGCCGTGCTCGCCCACGCCGACTATGCCGTCGCGGGCTGGCTGACGAAGCCGCTGAGCGGCAGCACCGCCCTCGGCGTCGCCAACGCGCCCGACGACGAGGCGCGCGCGGCGATGATCAAGTTCACCGGCGGGGCGGGCCCCTTCACGGTGACCATCCCGGTGGTGAGCAAGAGCTACCTGGTCTGGAACGCCTGTTCCGGCCCGGTGACGCTGACCACCGGCGCTGCGCCGAGCGTGACGGTGGACCCCGGCGACATCGTCTGGGTCGCGACCGACGGCGCGGCGGTGAAGACGCCGGGCTACGGCGGATCGTCGATCAAGGACTACGTGGCCGCGACGGCCTGGTCCTACAACGCCGGCAACCTGCCCGCGCAGGCCGGCAACGCCGGCAAGTTCGTGAAGACCGACGGGACCAGCCCGAGCTGGCAGGCCCTATCGAGCGCAGACCTCAACGACTACGCGACCGCCGTGAAGGGCCTGGCCCTGGCGTTCGCCGTCGCCCTCTAAGGAGCCTCAAACACCATGCCCGTGACCCCCAACAGCATCGTGACCCCCCAGGCGCCGAAGAGCGCGGCGGTGAACCTGCCTTCGGGCGCTACAAACTCGACCTATACGACCAACCCTACGAATGCCGTCCAACTCTTGCAAGCTGGCGCCAACGGCGCACGGCTGACGAAGCTCCAGGCCATCCCATGCGCGACGGTGAGCACCGCAAATCAGCTCCAAGCCTTCCGCGATAACGGAACGAGCGGGAGCTCCAAATTCTTCGCCGACAGCGCTCTCATGGCCACCTACACCATGGCCCAGACCACCGAGGCACCAACTACGGACTTCGGATACTCGGACGACAATCCCCTGATCCTACAGCCCAGCGAGCGAATCTACATGGCCCAAGGCCAGTCGGTGAGCATCAATATCATCGCCGAATGGGCGGATTACTAATGGCGACGGGGCAACGGCTCAGAGGGACCGTCGGGCAGGCGATGAGCGGCCGAAGAGAAGGCAAGGTCATCTTGCCGAACGCACCGATTGTTGCGAACGGCGGCAGTGGCAGCGTCACGGTCAACAGACCTTGCGTCGCGCTGATCTACGCCTGGGGAGGCGGGGGCGCGGGCGGTGCGGACGGGGGCGGTGCATCAGGCGGGGGTGGTGGCGGAGCGGTCCTCTTCAAGCGAATGCGGTTGAAGCCGGGGGGGACGATCTCCTACAGCGTGGGCGCCGGCGCATCACCTCCCCCAGATGGAGCGCCTGGGAACGCTGGTGGCGATACGACGGTAATTCTTCCCTATGGCCTCGGCGTCTTGATTGCGGGCGGTGGTCAAGGGGGAGGAGGGGCTGGTTCGCCGGCGGGCGGGTCAGGCGGCCTGCCGTCGGGCAACGCAGATCTGCGCCGGCCTGGTGGCGCCGGCGGTACTTCGGGAGCGGCCGGTGCGAGCGTTGCCTATGGAGGTTCGGGTGGCTCTGGTGTGACTTCGTACGGCGGCGGCGGCGGGGCTGCGGGCCTGGGAGACCTCGGCGCGGACTTTGGCGGTGGAAATGGGAGCGCTGCGGCGTCTGGATTGGCTGGCAGCACGCCCGGAGGCGGGAGCGGCGCGAAGGCGGTAGGCGGTGGTTCTGGCTTCTCTGGAGGTGGCGGTCGAGTAATTATTGCACTTATCAGTCCATAGAGAAGCCGTACTGAGCAAGATACGGAAATGATTGTGTGCTTGTTGGTCTGGGTCTGTTCGGATCGATGAGAGTTATATTCTTAGGTTGACTATTTTCCTTCGGCACGGCCAATATATTCATGTCCCCCAATATTTTCGTTGCGCCACCGTTCCTGGGCGAATTTGGCGTAACGAATGGCGAAAAGAACCAATATAGAATGTAGTCTCCAGATCGCAAAATATCTAACACCTCTCCTGAGCCATCAGCACCATGATGCTCGATTAGCCATACAGGGCGTACAATTCGGAGTACATTTTCTGCGCCACGAAGTACGTCAAGTTCAAATCCTTCCACATCAATCTTTACAAAGGCACATCTTGTAGGGACAATATCGTCCAGAGTGACCATCTGGACAGGTCTAGTGGGAAAATTCGAGCCGAATCCCACGCTCCCGAAATTGATAGAGGCCTCCATTGGTGCAATAGGAAAATCTGCTGTGCCCGTGATTTCGCCAGCCGCAGCCTCTATTACTTGGACATTTCTAAATCCGTTCACTTCAATATTGTGACGGAGGAGCCCTGCCAATCCCGGGTGAGGCTCAACTGCGGTGACGGCTATGCCCCGAGATGCGGCTAGTAATGCGACAGTTCCGATATTCGCGCCGACATCAAGAAATGGTCCTTTCAAATCGACTGCCAAGTCTCCGATGACGCGCGAGAATTCACCGTAGTCGCGC
>NZ_JAEUMO010000093.1 GCF_016793285.1 Phenylobacterium sp. | reverse complement strand
GCGTCATAAATCAGCTATAGCCCCGCGCGCGGCCGACTCCATCACTGGCCGCGAAATCGCGCGTCTCTCTCGCACTTCCAAACCGGGTTCGTAAATGTCCGAACGGCCAAACGGTCTCACCTATGCGCAGGCGGGCGTCTCCATCGACGCCGGCAACGAGCTGGTGGAGCGCATCAAGCCGCTCGCGAAGTCCACCCGGCGGTCGGGCTCCGAGCCCTCGCTGGGCGGCTTCGGCGCGCTCTTCGACCTCAGGGCCGCGGGCTACGACGACCCGCTGCTGGTGACCACGACCGACGGGGTCGGCACCAAGCTGAAGGTGGCCATCGAGACCGGCCGGCATGGCACGGTGGGCATCGACCTGGTGGGCATGTGCGTCAACGACCTGCTGGCCCAGGGCGCCGAGCCGCTGATGTTCCTGGACTACTACGCCACCGGGAAGCTGGACGTGGCGGCGGCCGCGGCGGTCGTGGCGGGGATCGCCGAGGGCTGCCGGCAGGCCAATTGCGCCCTCGTCGGCGGCGAGACGGCCGAGATGCCCGGCATGTACGCCGAGGGCGACTACGACATGGCCGGCTTCTGCGTGGGCGCCGTCGACCGCGACAAGGTGCTCCCCCGGCTGGGAGACCAGAAGGTCGGCGACGTCCTGATCGGCCTGGGCTCGTCCGGACCGCACTCCAACGGCTACTCCCTGATCCGCCGCATCGTGGAGCGCTCGGGCGTGGCGTGGGATGCGCCCGCGCCCTTCGATCCGGACCGCAGTCTCGCCGACGCGCTGCTGGAGCCGACCCGGATCTACATCCGCAGCGTCCTGCCTCACCTGAAGGCCGGCCGCGTCAAGGGCCTGGCCCACATCACCGGCGGCGGCCTGGTCGAGAACCCGCCCCGCGCCATCGCCGAGGGCCTCGTCGCCCGCTTCGACGACGACGCCTGGGCGCTGCCTCCGGTCTTCGCGTGGCTGCAGGCGGCCGGCGGCGTGGCCGAGGCCGAGATGCGCCGCACCTTCAACTGCGGCGTGGGCCTGATGCTGATCGTCGACCCGCACGACCTGCCCGACGTGCTGGAGGGGCTGGTGCGCGACGGCGAGGACGCGTTCGTGATCGGCGAACTGGCGGCGGGCTGATGGTCGAGGCGCACCCGTCCGGGGGCTACATCCTGGAAGAACTCGCCGTCGGCATGACCGCCGAGAAGCGGGTCACGGTCACCGAGGAACGGATCGCCCGGTTCGCCGAGGCGTCGGACGACTTCAACCCGGTGCATATGGACGAGGCCTTCGCGTCGCGGACGGCCTATCGGGGCCGGATCGCGCACGGGCTGCTGTCGGCGTCGTTCGGCTCGGCGGTCGTGGGCACGATCCTGCCGGGCGCGGGCGCGATCTATCTCGGCCAGACGCTGAACTTCCACAAGCCGGTGCGGATCGGCGACGTGGCCGTGGCGCGGGTGACCGTCGCCAGCATCGACGAGGCCGCCGCCCGTGTCGTGCTGAGCTGCGAGATCCAGGTCGGCGACGATATCGTGATGGACGGCGAAGCGACCGTTCGGGTGCCACGCCGCCGGCGTCCGCCGAAGGGCTGAGGTCGGCGTCGTCCCTCCCTCGATGGGCCGGGACCGGCCGCGTTCCTGCCCATTGAGGGAGGCAAGGCTCACGCCGAGCTGAGCCAGTCGTCGTCGACTTCGGCGTCGAGGGCGGCCTGCGGCGGATCCGGCAGGTCGCGCCAGCGGGCGCTCTCGTCGGGCTTGAAGCCCAGGTCCAGCGCCATGCGCGCCACGTGATCGTCCAG
>NZ_JAEUMO010000271.1 GCF_016793285.1 Phenylobacterium sp. | reverse complement strand
TGGCACATCATGAAGCTGTATTCGTCCTACGGCTTCAACGACTTCGTCGTCTGCCTGGGCTACCGCGGCTATGTGGTGAAGGAGTATTTCGCCAACTACGTGCTGCACAATTCCGACCTGACCGTCGACCTGAAGTCGGGCGACGTCGAGTACCACGCCACCAAGCACGAGCCCTGGAAGGTGACCCTCGTCGACACCGGCGCCGAGACCATGACGGGCGGCCGGCTGAAGCGCGTGGCGAAGTACCTGCCGGCCAACACGCCCTTCTTCATGACCTACGGCGACGGCGTGTCCGACGTCGACCTGAAGGCGCTGGCCGAGTTCCACAGGCGCCACGGCAAGGAAGCCACCATCACCGCCGTCGCCCCGCCCGGCCGCTTCGGCGCGCTGGAGATCAACGACGGCCGCGTCGACCGCTTCGTCGAGAAGCCGCCGGGCGACCAGGGCCTGATCAACGGCGGCTTCTTCGTGCTGAACCCGTCGGTCATCGACCGCATCGACGGCGACCCCACCATCTGGGAGCGCGAGCCGCTGGAGGGCCTGGCCGCCGACGGCGAGCTGATGTCGTACCGCCACGACGGCTTCTGGGCCGCCATGGACACGCTGCGCGACAAGAACATCCTCGAAGCCCTCTGGGCCTCCGGCGAGGCGCCATGGCGGCGGTGAAGGGGGCGGCGCCGAACGCCGGCTTCTGGACCGGCAAGCGCGTCCTGCTGACCGGCCACACGGGCTTCAAGGGCGCGTGGGCCGCGATCTGGCTGACGCGTCTGGGCGCCGAGGTCACAGGCGTGGCGCTCAAGCCCGACCAGAAGCCGAACCTGTTCGACCTCGCGGGCGTGGGCGCGCTGGTCGAGTCGCACCTCGCCGACATCCGCACGCCCAGGGCGCTCCACGCGGCCCTGGCCGGCCGCGAGTTCGACATCGTGCTGCACATGGCCGCGCAGGCGATCGTCCGGACCTCCGTGGAGGACCCGATCGGGACGTTCGCCACCAACGTCATGGGCACGGCGAACCTGCTGCAGGCGCTGCGCGGGCAGGCGGGCCTCGAGGCCGCGCTCGTGATCACCTCGGACAAGGTCTACGCCAACAACGATTCCGGCCGCGCCTTCGTCGAGGGCGACAACCTGGGCGGCAAGGACCCGTACTCGGCGTCCAAGGCGGCGGCCGAGATCGTCGTGCAGAGCTTCGCCAGGAGCTACTTCCCGACCGTCCCGGTGGGCTCGGCCCGGGGCGGCAACGTGATCGGCGGCGGCGACTTCTCGCGCGACCGGCTGGTGGCCGACATCGTGCGCGCCGCGCGGGGTGGGGAGGCCGTGGTCCTGCGCCATCCCGAGGCGACACGGCCGTGGCAGCATGTGCTGGACTGCCTCGCCGGCTACTTCACCCTGATCGAGGCGCTGGCCACCCGGCCCGACGCGCCCCGCGCCATGAACTTCGGCCCGCGGCCCGGCGGCCCGGAGGTCACGGTCGGCGAACTCGCGACGCTGGGCGTCGAGGCGCTCGGCGGCAAGCCGTGGATCCACCAGCCCGACCCTACGTCGCTGGAGGCCAAGGCGCTGGCCATCGACGCCGGCCTCGCCCGGCGCACGCTGGGCTTCGAGAGCCGCCTCGACGCGCCGCAGGCCGTGGCGCTGACCATGGACTGGTACGCCCGCGAGGCGGCCGGCGAGTCGCCGCTCGGCTTGTGCGTCGAGCAGATCGAGGGCTACGAAGCCCTCGCGAACTGAGATCCGGAATGTCGACCCCCACCTGCCGCTTCTGCCGCGCGCCGCTGACGCGCACCTTCCTGGACCTGGGCCTGCAGCCGCTGGCCAACAGCTACCTCACGCCCGAGCAACTGGCGGCGGGGAACGAGCCGGTCTTCCCGCTGCACACCCGCGTCTGCGATCGCTGCTTCCTGGTGCAGGCCGACCATGACGTGCCGGCCGAGGCGATCTTCGACGCCGGCTACGCCTATTTCTCGTCGTTCTCGCCGGGCTGGGTGGAGCACGCGCGGCGCTACGCCGAGGCGATGACCGAGCGCTTCGGGCTGGGGCCGGAGTCCCTCGTCGTCGAGGTGGCCAGCAACGACGGCTATCTGCTGAAGCACTTCCTGGCGAAGGACATCCCGGTGCTGGGCATCGAGCCCACGGCCAACACCGCCGAGGCCGCCCGCGCCATCGGCGTGCGGACGGACGTGACCTTCTTCAACGCCGAAACCGGCCGGACGCTCGCGGTCCGCGGCGACCGCGCCGACCTGATGGCGGCCAACAACGTGCTGGCCCACGTGCCCGACCTGAACGCGTTCGTGGCCGGCTTCCCCCTCGTGCTGAAGCCGCAAGGCGTGCTGACCTTCGAGTTCCCGCACCTGCTGAACCTGATCGAGAAGGTGCAGTTCGACACGATCTACCACGAGCACTATTCGTACCTGTCGCTGGTCGCCGTGGAGCAGGTCCTGAACGCCCATGGCCTGAGACCTTTCGACGTTGAACTGTTGACCACCCACGGCGGCTCGCTGCGGCTCTTCTGCTGCCATGGGGCGGCGGGATACGAGGAAACCGAGGCGCTTCGGGCGCTCCGGGCGACCGAGTCTGCGGCGGGCCTCGACCGCATCGAGACCTACGAGGGCTACACGGCCCGCGTCGAAGCCGTGCGCGACAGTTTCCTGCGGTTCGTCAAGGACGCCCGGGACGACGGCAAGGCGATCGCCGCCTACGGCGCCGCGGCCAAGGGCAACACCTTCCTGAACTACTGCGGCGTGACCCGCGACGACATCGTCGAGGCCTACGACATGAACCCCGCCAAGCAGGACCGCTACCTGCCGGGCAGCCATGTCCCGGTCCGCAGCCCCGAGGCGGTGAAGGTGACGCGCCCCGACTACATCCTGATCCTGCCCTGGAACCTGAAGGACGAGATCACCCGGCAGCTCGCCTTCATCGCCGACTGGGGCGGCCGCTTCGTCGTGGCCTCGCCCGAGACCAGGGTGCTTGAAGGTTGAAGTTCTCGCGCACCAGGCTGGCGGGCGTGTTCCGCGTCGCCGCCGAGCCGCATCGCGACGCGCGCGGCGCCTTCGCGCGCCTGCACTGCCCCGACGAATTCGCCGCGGCGGGCGTCGCGTTCGAGCCGGCCCAGACCAGCCTCTCCTGCAACCCGCACGCCCTCACGCTGCGGGGCATGCACTATCAGGCTCCGCCCTACGCCGAGACCAAGCTGGTGCGCGTCACCCGCGGCCGGGCGTTCGACGTGGCGGTCGACCTGCGGCCCGGGAGCCCGACCCACCGCCAGTGGATCGCCGAGGAGCTGTCGGCCGACAACCTGATGGCGCTGTTCATCCCGGAGGGCGTCGCCCACGGCTTCCTGACGCTGGAGGCCGACACCGACGTGCTCTACCAGATCGCGCCCACCTACAGCGCCGGCCACGACGCTGGGGTCCGCTGGGACGACCCGGCCTTCGCCATCGCCTGGCCGCACACGCCGCAACTGATCTCCGAGCGCGACGCCCGCTACCCCGACTACCGGGGCTGAAGCGTTGTCTGCTAGAGAACCGACCAACCGAAAGACGTAGATTCCATGGCTAACGACAAGGCGCTCGAAGCCCTCGCCCTGATCGGCGGCAAGGCCGACTGGCGCGCCGCCTTCATCCGCCAGCTCATCGCCTTCGAGCACGCGATCGACGCGCCCGGCGTCGACGTGCGCGAGACCCTGACCGGCCCGCTGGTCGATGCGCTCTACGACGACGACCAGGTGGTGCGGAAGACGCTCTCCAGCGGCGTGACGTTCGAGTTCCTCTACCGCTCCAAGATCGCCCGCGACTTCGTCATGTCCGAGCCCGAGGCGCCCGACCACGCGTGGGAGCCGATGACCAGCCGCATCCTGGTCGATCTGGCCAGGGGCGCGAAGAACGTCGTCATCGGCGGCGCCTACTTCGGCGACCACGCCGTGCTGATCGCCCGCGAGATCGCCGGGAACGGCGGCGTCGTCCACGCCTTCGAGCC
>NZ_JAEUMO010000238.1 GCF_016793285.1 Phenylobacterium sp. | reverse complement strand
GACGCCGGTGATGGTGATCGTGGCCTTGGCCGGCGTGGAGTCGACCAGGTTGTCGTTGTCCTTCGACGCGTAGTTGAAGGTCGTGACGCCGTTCCAGTTGGCGGTCGGCGTGAAGTAGACCGTCGCGGCGTTGCCCGTGGCGGTCACCACCGAGCCCACCGAGAGCAGGTTGCCGGCCGCGTCGTACAGCTTGCCGTTCGGCGGCAGCGTGTTGATCACGAACTGCTTCACCGTGCCGTCCGGGTCGGAGCCCGTGAGGTTGACGGCCAGCTTGACGACGTCTTCGGCGCCGGTCGCCGAGGTGTTGTTGGTCTCCGGCGGCTTCGGATCCGGCGCGGCCGGCGGCGGCGTGATGGTCACCGTGCCGGTGGCCGGCGTGGCGTCCTGCAGGCCCTCGTTGTCGTTCGACGCGTAGTTGAAGTTCACCACGCCCGTGAAGGCGGCGGTGGGCGTGAAGAAGACTTCCGCCTGGCCGTTCACGGCGCTGACCGTGGAGCCGATCGTGAGCGTGTTGCCGTTGGCGTCCTTGATGACGCCGTTCGAGGGCAGGCTCTTGATCGTGAACGACACGACCGTGCCGTCCGGATCGGAGCCGGTCAGGGTCAGGCCGATGTTGACGGCGCCCTTGATGCCCGTGGCCGCCGAGTTGCCGGTGTCGGGCGCGTCGTTCACCGAGGCCACGGTGATCGTCGCCGTGGCCGGCGTCGCGTCATCCAGGTCGTCGTTGTCGCGCGAGGCGTAGTCGAAGCTGGTGTCGCCGTTCCAGTTGGCGTTGGGCGTGAAGTAGACCGTCGCGCCGTTGCCGGTCGCCGGCACCGTGGAGCCGACGGTCAGCACGTTGCCGTTGCCGTCCTTCAGCACGCCGTTTTCCGGCAGGCTGTTGATGGTGAAGAGCTTCACCGTCCCGTCGACGTCGGAACCGGACAGGTTCACCGCGATGGCGCCGCCGTCCTCGTTGCCGCTGGCCGAGGTGTTGTTGGTCTCGGGCGGGTCGTTGACCGGGGTGACGTTGATCGTGGCGATCGCCGGGGTCGGGTCCTGGAGCCCGTCGTCGTCGTTCGAGGCGTAGTTGAAGGCGGTGTCGCCGGTCCAGTTGGCGTTCGGCTTGAACAGCACGTCGGCCTGGCCGTCGGTGGCCGTGACCGTCGAGCCGATGCTGAGCGGATTGCCGTTCAGGTCGGTCAGCGTGCCGTTGGCGGGCAGCGACTTGATCGTGAAGGTCTGCACCGTGCCGTCGATGTCGGAGCCCGACAGGTGGACGGTGATCGCCGGCGCGTCCTCGACGCCCGAGGCCGCGGTGTTGTCGGTCTCCGGCGGATCGTTGACGTCGGCGATGGTGATCGTCGCGGTGGCCGGGCTCTCGTCGTCGAGGCCGGTGTTGTCCTTCGAGGCGTAGTCGAACTCGGTGTCGCCGTTCCACTGCGCGTCGGGATGGAAGTAGACCACCGCCGCGTTGCCGACGGCCGGGACGACCGAGCCCACGGACAGCACGTTGCCGTTGGCGTCCTTGAGCACGCCGTTGGCGGGCAGGCTCTTGATCGTGAACGAGACGACCGAGCCCCCGGCGTCCGGATCCGAGCCCGACAGGTTCACGGCGACCGGGGTGTCTTCCTGGCCGTCGGAGTGGGTGTCGTTGGTCTCGGGCGGATCGGCGACCGGGGTGACCGTGATCGTCGCGGTCGCGGGCGTCGCGTCGTCGAGGTTCTCGTTGTCCTTCGACGAATAGTGGAAGTCGGTGACGCCGTTCCAGTCCTCGTTCGGGACGAAGACGACGGTGGCCGTGCCGCCCGTGGCGGGGACCGTGTCGCCGATGTTCAGGACCGTGCCGTCGGTGGTCTTCAGCGTGCCGTTGGCCGGCAGGTCGTTGATCGTGAAGCTCTGGACCGTGCCGTCGATGTCGGCGCCCGAGAGGGTGACGAGGATCTGGGCCGCGTCCTCGACGCCCGAGGCCGACGTGTCGTTCGTCGTCGGCGGATCGTTCACCGGCGTGACGTTGATCGTGACGGTCGCCGGGGTCGGGTCCTGGAGGGACACGGGCGAGGAGTTGTCGCGCGCGGCGTACTGGAAGGTGTCGGTCCCGCTCCAGTTGGCGTTCGGGTAGTAGAAGACGTTCGCCGCGTTGCCGGTCGCCGGCACGGTCGAACCGATCGTCAGCACATTGCCGGCGCCGTCCTTCAGGATGCCGTGCTGCGGCAGGCTGATGACCACGCGGAACGACGTGACCTGACCGTCATCGGTCCCCGAGAAGGGCACGGTGATCGGATTGGGTTGGTCCTCGACGCCCGAGACGTTGACGTTGTTGGTATCGGGCGGAGTCAGAACGACAGCCATAGCTCAGCTTCCTTTGGCACAGACTCGTGTTGGTGTGGCACGCAACAGCAAGGGTGGCGCCGGGGGGAGCAGCCAGGAGGGGCCGGGAGCGGCCCCGTGGGGTCAGGCGGCCGAGGGGACCGCGCGCCGAGCGCGGCGAAGCGCCGCGCCCACGACGAAGAAGCCGCCGATCATCAGGCCCCAGGTGGCGGGCTCGGGAACGCCCGTGCGCAGCGAGTAGGCCACGCCCTGGAAGCCGTCTTGCGACAGAAGCACGCGCATGGCGCGGTCGTTACGCAGCACCACGCCGTTCAGGCTCGCGTAGTCCTGGATCAACTGGTCGGCCTCGGGGCCGAGATAGCTGTCGTAGAACTTGAAGGTCTGGTGCGTCAGCACCTGCCAGATCGCGCCCTGGAGCGCGGCGAGCCGGGTCTGCGTGTTCGGGTTGGCGCTGTGGAACTTGTACAGGTAGTTCCCGTAGTCCACGAGACGGAAGACCGTCTCCTGCTCCTGAGCCGACGCGCCGGCCAGCGTGCCGTCGCCATACTGCGCATTTATGTCGTTCGTGCCGTCGACGAGATCCGCCGGATCTTCCATCGGCATGTCGGTGTAGAAGTCGATGCAGAACGCCAGCGCGGTGAAATCCTCACCGGCGCCGAACTGCGTGCCTTCCTTGGCCTGAATCTCGAACGGCGCCATGCGGAACGCCTCGCGGCCGCTCACCTCCGGGACGGTGGTCCCGATGGCGTCGCCCGTCTGCGTCGCGGAAAAGATGAAGACATCGGCGGCCGAAGCCGGCGCCGCGAACGACAGCCCTGCCGCTGCGATCGCCGCGACAACGCCGGCGCGCACCACAGAACCGCCATTCCCATTGAACCTGAACACCAGCACCCCCAGGAGCCCCCCGGCCCGTAGATTTACGTATGATTAGCTCTACCGTAGCCCGGACGAAACGGAAACCGGACTCCCCGGACGCGCGAGTGCGGCCTGAACGACCTCTCCGGGAGGCGAGTGTCGGCCGGCGCGAAAGAGCTTCCCACAATCCCCGGCAGGGCTCTAGCATGCCTATGGCCGGTTCGCATAAGCACCCGACCTTCTGAAATCCGCCACCAGAACGAGGGGGGCCGGAGACGCGGGCGGCGAGCCGGCGGCTGCGGCCGGAGAAGCTTGGACGCCAAGGTCGAAGAAACCGAAGACGCCGGCCTCATGGCGGCCCAGGAAGACGGCGACCTGGCCGCGCGCGAGGCCGCCTACGAGAAGTTCGTCTGGGACAACCTGAAGCGGAACTACCTCGGCAACTACCTGCACGGCATGCTGGGCATGACCGGCTTCCGCCTTGTAAACGCTCCGACTTTCCTGCCCGCCTACCTGCATGCGGTGTCGGGCTCGAACGCGATCGTGGGCCTGGGCCTGGCGTTGCAGCAACTGGGCGGCGTGATCTCGCCGATCTTCGGCGCCACCAAGGTCGAACACCGCACGAAGGTCATGCCCGCGGCGATGTGGATGGGCGGCCTGGGCCGGGTGGCGATTCTCTGCATGGCGCTCTCGGGCTGGTTCCTGACCGGCCGGACGCTGGTCTGGGCGCTGCTGTTCTTCATCCTGATGTTCGGCATCTTCATGGGCGCCCAGCGGGTGGTGTTCAGCCTGCTGATGTCGAAGGTGATCCCGATCAGCCGGCGCGGGCGGTTGCAGGCGTGGCGCAATGCCACAGGCGGCGCGATCGCGGCCGTGCTGGCCTGGGCGGCCGGCGTCTACCTCATCGAGCCGAACCTGTTCGGCAACGGCTACTCCACGACCTTCGTCTTCGCCTTCGTGCTGACCAGCCTGGGCCTGTCGGCGTTGCAGATCCTGCTGCGCGAGCCCGAGCCGCCGACGGTCCGGCCCCAGGCCCGCTTCCGCGACCGGCTGCGCGAGTTCCCCGCCCTGATCGCGCAGGATCACGCCTACGGCTGGTTCCTGGTGGTGCAGATGCTGGCCACCTCGGCGCGGATCGCCACGCCGTTCTACATCCTCTACGTGGGCAAGGTCATCGGCGCCGACGGCGCGACCCTGGGTCTGCTGTCCTTCGCCTTCCTGGGCGCCGACACGGCCTCGAACCTCGTCTGGGGCTACCTCGGCGACAAGCGGGGCTTCCGGGTCGTCCTGGTGCTGTCCCTGATCGGCTGGACGGCGGCCACGCTGATGCTCCTGAACCTGCATACGGTGCCGGCGGTCTTCGCGTCGTTCGCCGTCCTGGGCGCCTCGCTCAGCGGCTACATGATGGCCGCCCAGACCATGATCCTGGAGTTCGGCAGCCGCGACGACCTGCCCATGCGCATCGCCGTCTCGGCCACGGCCGAGAGCATCACCGCCACCGCCGGCCCGCTCATCGGGGGGCTGGTCGCGGAAGCCTACGGCTACGACATCGTCTTCATGGCCTCGCTGGGATTCCTGGCGTCCGCCTTCGTCATCCTCATCCTGGCCGTGCGCGATCCGCGGACCCGACGCCTCGCCTGAGCCGCGCAGGACCGGAGGCCGGCGGCGCCGGGCCCGGACCCCGCCCCGCTTGAGCCGCGCCGATTCCCCTGCGCTGATGGCGCGATGAGCGGTCGACCCGTCGAGTTCCGGACCCACGCCGCACTCTGGGGCGGCGCCCTGATCGCGACCGTGTGCGGGCTGTTCGCGGCGGCGGTCGCCGCCGCGATCCTGCAGGTCGTCCTGTTTCCGCGCGACGGCGCGGCCCCGCACGCATGGCTCCAGCTCGTCCCGCCGCTGGCCGTGGGCGGTCTCGCGGCGGGGTGCGGCGTCCACCTCTTCCGTCTGGGCCACGCGCGCCGGAAGGCGTCCCGCGGGGTCGAGCGGGACGGGCTCGACCTCGTCGCGTCGGCCGCGACCGCGGGCGTCGGCGTCCTCATCGCGCTGGCGTGCCTCGCCGTCACGGCGCGGATCGCGGTCTCGGGCGTGCAGGGCCTGCTGCGGCCGCGGGCCTTCGACGCCGGCGCCGGCGTGCTGTGGCTGGCCCTGGCCGTCGCAGTCGGCGCGACGGCCGTCCTGATCGGCGGCCGCATCGCCTGGGGCGGGCTGCGGCGGCTGCGCGACCGCCGGGCCGCGACCGGTCCACCGACCTGAGCCGGGCGGCGGATTGCCCAGATTTTCGGCGTTCCCTGCCTGAAAAACCGGCGTTCGCGCCGATGGGCGCCGCGGCAAGCCGGCGCCCGCCCGCTGGGCGGTCGACCCGCCATCTGCACAGACCCTATGCAGGCGATGCCTGGCGCGCAGGCAGATCGGCGGACCAACCGCCGGGGGCGCAGGCGAAGGGGACGACGCGATGCGCCGAGCGCTGGGGCTGGCCGGATTTTCGACGCTCATTTTCGCGGCAGGCGGAGGCGCCGCCTTCGCGCAGGACGCCGCGGCCGCCGCGCCGCCCACGGCCGACCCCGCCAACACCGCCTGGATCCTGGCGGCGACCGCGCTGGTCCTGTTCATGACGCTGCCGGGGCTGGCGCTGTTCTACGCGGGCCTGGTGCGCGCCAAGAACGCGCTCAGCGTGATGATGCACTGCGTGGCGATCGCATGCCTGGCCTCGGTGCTCTGGCTGCTGGGCGGCTACAGCCTGTCGTTCTCCGGGACCAACCCCTTCATCGGCGACCTCGCGCGGTTCGGGCTGCCCGGGGGCCGCGAGATCGTGAACGGGACGCTGCCCGAGACGGTGTTCTTCGCCTTCCAGATGACCTTCGCGATCATCACGCCCGGCCTGATCGTGGGCGCCTACGTCGAGCGGATCCGGTTCGGCGCGGTGCTGCTGTTCTCGGGCCTGTGGCTCTTCCTGGTCTATGCGCCGGTCTGCCATTGGGTGTGGGGCGGCGGCTGGCTCGCCGGAATGCACGTCATGGACTACGCGGGCGGCCTCGTGGTCCACGCCACCGCCGGCATCTCGTCGCTGGTGGCGGTCGCCATGCTCGGCCCGCGCGACGGCTTCCCGAGGGACCTGCATCCCCCGCACAACCCCGGGATGACGATGATGGGCGCCGGCATGCTGTGGGTCGGCTGGTACGGCTTCAACGCCGGCTCGGCGCTGGCGGCGGACGCGGCGGCCGGCTCGGCGCTGGTGGCGACGCACCTGTCCGCGGCGACGGCGGGCCTCGTCTGGGCGCTGATCGAGCGCATCAAGTTCAAGCGCTCCAGCATGATCGGGGTGGTGACCGGCGTCGTGGCCGGCCTCGCCACCGTGACCCCGGCGTCGGGCTTCGTGGGCCCGGCGGGCGGCATGGTTCTCGGCGCGCTCGCCAGCCTCATCTGCTTCCACGCGGTCGAGCTGGTGAAGGGCCGGCTGAAGCTGGACGACAGCCTGGACGTCTTCGCCGTCCATGGCGTGGGCGGGATCCTGGGCACGCTGCTGGTGGCGGCCCTGGCCTCGCCGCTGTTCGGCGGCGCAGGCTACGCCGAGGGCATGGACATGGGCCGCCAGGCCGGCGTGCAGGCGCTGGGCGTCGCGGCGGTCTGCGCCTGGTCGGCGGCGGCCTCGGCGGTGATCCTGCTGGTGTGCAGGTTCACCGTGGGCCTGCGCGCCTCGCCCGAGGCCATCGAGGACGGCCTCGACATGTCGACCCACGGCGAGCGGGCGTACCAGAGCTGACGCCCCTCCCCTTCGCGGGCGGGAACGGCTACGCCGCGGCGCGGCTCCGCGGCGCGGCGAGGATGCGGGCGCGGGCGATCTCGTTGGCGACCTCGTGGGTGGGGCGGCGCTCGCTCCGGGCCTGCTCCAGCACCTCTTCGAGGGTCAGCGCCAGGCGATCCAGCTTGGCGTCGACCCAGGCGGGGTCGAAGGCCTCGCCGCGGGCCAGGGCGCGGATCTCGCCGGCCACGTTGATGATGCCGCCGCCGTTGATGACGTAGTCCGGGGCATAGAGGATGCCGCGGCGGTGCAGCTCCAGGCCCGACCGCGCGTCGGCGAGCTGGTTGTTGGCGCCGCCGGCGATGATCCGGGCGCGGATGCGCGGCAGGGTGTCGAGGCTGACCGCCCCACCGAGGGCACAGGGCGCGAAGACGTCGACGTCGGCGTCGAAGATCGCCGACGGGGCCACGATCTCGGCGTCGGTCTCGGCGGCGATGCGGCGCAGCGCCTCGCCGTTCACGTCGGTCAGCACCAGCCGGGCGCCCGCCGCGTGCAGCTTCCTCGCCAGATAGCCGCCCACGTTGCCCACGCCCTGGATCGCCACGCGCACGCCGTCCAGGTCGCGGTTCAGAGCCCTGCGGACACAGAGGCGCACGCCGCGGAACACGCCTTCGGCGGTGACCGGGCTGGGATCGCCCGAGGCGGCGGGATGGCCTTCGAGACCGGCGACGTAACGGGTGTGCCGGCGCGCATGCTGCAGGTCGGCGGCCGAGACGCCGACGTCCTCGGCGGTCCAGTACTTGCCGCCGCAATCCTCGACGGCGCGGCCGAAGGCCTCGAACAGCGCCGGCGTCTTCTGGGTGCGGCTGTCGCCGATGATCACGCTCTTGCCGCCGCCCAGCTCCAGGTCGGCCATGGCGTTCTTGTAGGACATCGCCCGGCTGAGCTTCAGCGCGTCGTCCAGCGCCTCGGCGGCGGAGGCGTAGGGCCACATGCGGCAGCCGCCGGCGGCGGGACCGCGGGCCGTCGAGTGGACCGCGACGATGCACTTCAGGCCGGATTTTTCATCCGAGAAGGCGTGGACGCCTTCGTGGCCCTCGAACGCGGGAGAATCGAACAAGGTCATGCCGTGAACTCTGGGTCCTGGGGGAGGATTTTCGCGCCATGTACGCCCGACCGGGGCATCTCACAACCCCGCGGCGCGCTGGGTCGCGTCGGGGCGGGCCGCCGCGCCGGGGATCGCCGGCGCGCCGGACGGAAGCGGCGCCTCGGGGTCGCGGATGAAGGCCAGGATGTCGCCGATCACCACCGCGCGCTGCCGGTCGCGGGTCAGGAGGTGGTGGCCGGCGGCGTAGTAGGCGCTGCGGTCCGAGGGCTTGAGGCCCTTCACGGCCCGGAAGGCGGCGTTCCTGGGGATGATGTCGTCGTTGGCGCCGTAGAGGTAGATCGTGGGCACGTCGTCGTGGCCGACCGCGCCGGCGGCCCGGTCCATCAGCTTCACCAGGCCGTAGAGCGTGTCCGACCGCGCGCCCCAGATCATCAGCCTGTCGCGGCCCATGGCGATCAGCTCTTCGCGGTTGTCGGTGGGATAGATCCTGTCGGTCAGCCACTTCGGCGGCGTGTAGACCTTCGAGCCCGTGAAGTTGGCGGCGAGCCAGAGCAGCGTCTTGTTCGGCAACGGCTGGGACCTGAACCCCCATACGCCCGGCGCGGACAGGACCAGCCGGTCGGCGGCGGGCGGATTGTCCGACGCGAAGGCCAGCGCCGCGACCGAGCCGCCCATGCTCTCGCCGATCACCACGATCCGGGCGTCCGGATGCTTCGCGCGGGCCAGCGCCACGACCGTGCGCAGGTCTTCCACCATCAGGTCCTGCCCGGCCCAGACGCCCCGCTGCGGCGAGCGGCCGAAGCCGCGCTGGTCGTAGGCGATGGTGGTGATCCCCTCGGCCGCCAGGGCCTCGCCCAGAAAGTGGAAGGCGTTGGCGTAGTCGTTCATGCCGTGGGCGGCGACGACCACGGCCCACGGCTCGCCGGTCTTCGAGGGCCAGGTCGAGAGGCCGAGCCGCGCGCCGTCGAACGAGACGACGTGGTCGGCCGCCAGTTCGGCGCCGGCGAAGCCGGCCGGCGGCGCCAGGGCCTGCTGACGCAGCATCGGCGCGCAGGCCGAGAGCGTCAGCATCATGAGGGCGAGGACGAGGCGCTTCATCGCAGGATCCATAGAGCGCCGGCGTCAGCGCCAGGAAAAGGCGCCGATGTGACGCGCGGCGTTCAGGCCGGTCCGCGCGCCACGCCGAAGGTCTCGAACTCCTGCGCGCACCAGCCGGCGAAGGACGGCCGGCCCAGGATCGCGGCGGCGTGTGCGGTCACCTTCGGCCAGCGCGACGGGTCGGGGCGCCAGCCGATCAGCGCGAGGTTCTGGATGGGGCTGGCGACCGCGAGGTCGGCCAGCGTCAGCCGGTCTTCGATCAGATAGCCCGACGCCGGGATCTGGCCCTCGAGGTAGTCCAGCAGCGGCGGCAGTTCCTTCGCCTCGGCGGCGTCGGCCGCGGCGAGGTCGCCCTCGCGGCCCATGAAGCGCGGCGCGACGAAGCGGTTGAAGAACATCTTGCCGGCGGTGGCGACCAGGATGGTGTCGGCGAACTCCTCGAACCAGATGGTCCTGGCCCGCGCCTTGGCCTCGGTCGGGATCAGGTTCGGCTCGGGCTTGACGGCGTCGAGGTAGGTGATGATCGCGGTGGAGTCGGCGAGCGTGAAATCGCCGTCCTGGAAGCCCGGGATCTTCCCGAACGGGCTCGCCACCCTGAACTCGGGCGGGCCGCCGCCGAGGCCGGCCTGGACCAGTTCCAGTTCGATCCCCTTCTCGGCCGCGAAGGCCAGGGTCTTGCGCACGTAGGGGCTGGCGGACGCGCCGAACAGTTTCATCATGAGGAGGCTCCGTCGTCGGGGTTGGGCAGCCGCATCCGCCAGACGCCCTTGAAGTCGTCGGGGTCGGCGGGCTTGTTGTGGCGCAGGACCACGAGGCGGCCCGCGCGGGCGAGGCCGACCGCGACCGGCCGGACCTTGCCCAGCTCGCGCCGCCAGCCGGCGGCGTCCACCGCGCGGGCCACGTCTTCGGGCGAGACCGACTTGCCGGCGGGAAGCTTGCCGAGCAGATCGAAGATCGCGGCTTCGACTTCAGCGCTCATCGGATGAACCTCAGTTCGACAGGCAGGCCGAGATCGCGCCACCGGCGGTCGGCGGTGAGGATCGGCGCGCGCAGACGCAAGCCCAGCGCCAGGCAGAAGCGGTCGGCGAGCGAGACGTTCTTCCGGGCAAGCTCCCAGAGGGTCGCGACGATCGTGACGTCCTCGGCGCCGAGTTGCGTCATGCTGAGCCCGGTCCGCAGGAGATCCCCATGCACGTCGGCGGGGTTCATGCCCTGCAGGCCGGCCTTGCCGAGGCACTCGGCGAGGGTGACGGGCGACACCACGGCTTCCGCGATATGAGCTTCGACCGTCGACCAGCCCGCCTCGCGCTTCACGAGCGCGAGGATCGCCGAAGCGTCCAGAACGACCTTCATCGCGGCGTGCGCGACAGCACGAACGCCTCCAGGGCCTCGGGCGCCGCTTCGAACCGCCCGAGGCGCTCCATCCAGTCCAGCCGTTCGGCGTCGGTGACCCGGCCATCTTCCCACGCCGCCTCCAGCCGCCTCTCGGCGACAAACGCGTCGGTGGACGACCAGCCGTCCGGCGCCCCGGACTGCGCGCCGGCCGCCGCGCTCATCCGTTGAAGCCGCGCGATGGCTTCCCGGCGCTGTTCGTCCGTCGGACGATCCACCGCACGCGCCAGCAGGTCGCGGACCTCCGCCTCGACCGAGCGGCGATGCTCGGCCGCGCGGCGGCGCAGCGCGTCGTGGACATCCTCCGGCAGATCGCGGACGGTCAGCGTGCCCATGACAGCAATGCTAGCATTGCTGTCATCGATTGTCATCCGCCACGCTTCAGCGTTTCGCGGGCGATGATCACCTGCTGGATCTGGCTGGTGCCCTCGTAGATCCGGAAGATGCGCACGTCGCGGTAGAACCGCTCGATGCCGTAGTCGGCGATGTAGCCGGCGCCGCCGAAGATCTGCACCGCGCGGTCGGCCACGCGGCCCACCATCTCGGAGGCGAAGTACTTGGCGGCCGCGGCCTCCATGGTGACGTTCTCGCCGGCGTCCCTGCGGCGCGCGGTCTCCAGGGTCAGCGCCTTGGCGGCGAGCGCCTCGGTCTTGGAGTCGGCGATCATCCCCTGCAGGAGCTGGAACGACGACAGCGGCTGGCCGAACTGCTTGCGCTCGGAGGCATAGGCCACGCAGTCGGCGATCAGCCGCTCGGCCACGCCGATGCAGACCGACGAGATGTGCAGGCGGCCGCGGTCCAGCACCTGCATGGCCACCTTGAAGCCCTCGCCCTCGCGGCCGATCAGGTTCTCGGCCGGCACGCGGACGTTGTCGAAGAACACCTCCGAGACGTGGGCGCCCTGCTGGCCCATCTTCTTCTCGGACTTGCCGACCGTGAGGCCCGGGCTGTCGCGCTCGACCAGGAAGGCCGAGACCCCGCCGCCGCCCGGCTTCGACGGGTCGGTGCGGGCCATCACGGTGAAGAGGTGGGCCTTGTTGGCGTTGGTGATGAAGCGCTTGGCGCCGTTCAGGACGTAGTGGTCGCCGTCCTTCGTCGCGCGGGTCTGGACGTTGGCCGAGTCGGAGCCGGCCTCGGGCTCGGTGAGCGCGAAGGAGGTGATGATCTCGCCCGAGGCGATGCCGGGCAGGAACTTCTCCTTCTGGGCCTCGGTGCCGAACATGCAGAGCGCCTGGCTGCCGATGCCGACGTTGGTGCCGAAGGCCGAGCGGAACGCCGGGCTGGTGCGGCCGAGCTCGACGCCGACCAGGCACTCGTCCTCCATCGACAGATCGAGGCCGCCGTATTGCTCGGGGATCGAGAGGCCGAAGAGGCCCAGGCCCTTCATCTCCTCGATGACCTCGTCGGGCATGGCGTCGTCTTCGGCCACCTTGGCCTCGAGGGGCCGCAGGCGCTCGGTCACGAAGCGGCGGACGGTGTCGATGAGCTGGTCTCGGGTCTCGGCGTCGAGCGCCATTTCGGTCGGATCCTTGTGGGTCAGTGGCAGGTGAAGGTGGCGGGCCTGGGCTTCAGCACGTCCTTGCCCGTCGATTCGTAGCGCTGGCGCCAGGTCTCGACCCCGATGTTCGGCCTGGTCTCGCAGGACTGGACCGGCTGCTTGTGCTTGCGCTTGGCCCA
>NZ_JAEUMO010000270.1 GCF_016793285.1 Phenylobacterium sp. | reverse complement strand
GTAGCAGCGCTGGCAGTGGCCATAGCGCTTTCAGCATGCGCAACGTCGCCGGCGCCCGTTGATCAACGAAACAGCCCCCTCACTGCCGGCAACGTCTCGATGAATTTGACTGTCGGGCAGACATCTCAAGCACAGGTATTGGAGGTTTTTGGAGCCCCGAATATCGTCACGATGGACGGGGCTAGGAACGAGGTTTGGTCATATCAAAGACACGCGACCGTAACCCAATCATCCGGGAGCTCGAACTACTGGACCGTCGTATTGTTCGGGGGTGGACAGTACGCTGAGGGTTTTCAGAAAACTCAGCGCACGATCACTCTGATCATAAAATTCGATACTAACAAGATAGTTTCAGATTTCCGAAGCCGAACTAGCGATTTCTAGGGAACTTGGTGATGCGAGCGAAAATCTTAGCAGTCTTCCTTGCGCTTTGCGGCGGGCCGATCGCGCTTGCGGCCAAGCCGGAACTTTCGCCGATGCAGCTCCAAGCTATCCAGATGAAGGAATTTGATGCTGCGAAGCCTGCTGTATTCAGCAGCGCCATGGATGTACTTCAGGATCTTGGATATGCTGTTAGCAGCGCCGACCTGAATACTGGGTTCATTTCTGCGGAAAGCGCAACTTCCAACAAGACGAGCTTCTGGGATGCTCTTGGATATTCCACGGGATCGGGAAATACTCGTGCAACAGCCTTCATCGAGCAAATGTCTAGCGGAATGACGCGGGTGCGGCTGAATTTCGTTTCGACAAAAACTACGTCCAGCAGCTACGGACAGTCGTGGAGGAAGGACAAACCCCTTCAGGATCCGGCCGTCTATCAACGGGCGTTCGAAAAGGTGGACGAGGCGCTCTTTGTGCGGAGAGCGACGAACACACCTCCGCCAGCAGCGTCGCCATCTAGCTAAGCGATCAGTCGGAGTGCAGGTTGGGCGGGCTTCACTTTGCTGGCCGGCCCCACCGCTACCTCGTATTCGTTCGCGCTCCCCTGGCAGCGCGAGCCAGCTATCGCGTCAGGCCGCCGCCGCCACGCCGGCTTCGGTGAGCCACTCCAGGATCTTCTGCTTGGGCATGGCGCCGACCTTCATCGAGGCCATCTGCCCGCCCTTGAACAGCATCATGGTGGGAATGCCGCGGACGCCGTAGCGCGACGGGGTGGTCGGGCTCTGTTCGATGTCGAGCTTGGCGATCTTCACCTGGCCGGACAGTTCGTCGGAGAGCTGCTCGAGCGCCGGGGCGATCTGCTTGCAGGGGCCGCACCACTCGGCCCAGAAGTCGACCAGGACGGGCATCTCGGACGCCAGCACGTCGACCTGGAAGGATTCGTCGGTGACCTTCACGGTGCTCATCAAAAACTCCTGTGGCGCGGGTCTCACGGCGCCGCCGTTCCGCGCCTTCCTGATCCGCGCATGTAGGCGGGGCCTCGCACTGTATCAACCGTCACGCCGCAGGTCGGCAAGGGTCCGGGCGATCAGGTTTTCTGGAACAGGCATCAGCTTCGGACCGTCGGTCCACACGATGGCGGCCTCGATCCGGCGGCCCGGGAAGATCTCGCCGAGCACCGCGGCGTAGAGGGCCATCTGCCGCAGATAGGCCGGGTCGGCGGCCTCGATGGCGTCGGGCGAGGGGCGGTTGGTCTTGAAGTCCACGACCAGCACGCGGTCGGGCAGGACGACGAGGCGGTCGATGCGGCCCGAGATGCGCAGGGACGGAGGCAGGCTCGCGGCCGTCCCGGCGATGGCGACCTCGGGGCGCGAGCCCGGTCCGAACACCCCTGCGAAGCGGGGATCGTCCAGCACGGCGAGGGCGGCGGCGGCCATCTCGGCGCGCTGGTCGGGCGTGAGGTCGCGTTCGCGGGCCAGGAGGTCTGCGGCGCCCTCGGCCCACCCCGCGGCCGGGATGTCGGGCAGGAGCTGCAGCAGGCGGTGGATCAGGTCGCCGCGGCGGAAGCGGCCGAGGCCGGCGCTCTCGGCCAGCGGCGAGGCGGTCGCGGCGACGGCGCCCTCGCCCAGGTCGGACGGCGAGGCGTAGCGGGCGTAGGCCTCGGCGGTGGCGGGCGTGGCGGCCCACACGGGCGAGGCGAAGGCGACCGCTTCTCCCGGCGGCCGGGCGCGGACCCGCCGCGGGTCGGGGCCGTAGCGGCGGAACCGCGCGCCGTCGGGGTGCTCGAGTTCGCGCACGTCGCCCTCGATCCCCGCGTGGCTCAGCGCGTCGCGCACGGCGCCCCACCAGCCGCGCAGCTTCCCGGGATCGGTGCGTTCGGCCCGGCGGCCGCAGAGCACGAGGCGGTCGCGGGCGCGGGTGAGCGCGACATAGAGCAGGCGGTAGGCCTCGGCGTCCTCGCGCTCGGCGCGCAGCCTGCGGGCGTCGGAGGTCGCGGGACAGTCGTTGGCCGACCGCGCGCTCCACAGGAAGCCGACGCCCTCCTTGCCGCCGCGCTCGACCCTCAGCAGGGGCGAGCCGCGCGAGGTGTTCTGCAGGTTGGTCTCGGGCAGGAAGACGATCGGCGCCTCGAGGCCCTTGGCGCCGTGGGCGGTCATCACGCGGACCTCGGCCCTCACGCCCTCCATCTCGCGCTTGACGACGATCTCCAGGCCCGAAAGCTCGTCGGCGAGGGTTTCGAGGTCGTGGGCCCCGCGGTCCTCGGCGGCCAGCGCCTGGTTCAGGAACTCGTCGAGCGCGTCGCGGGCTTCGGGCCCCAGGCGGGTCAGCAGGCGCTGGCGCATCGAGCGGCCGTCCGCGCCGGTGTGCTCGACCAGGCGGACGAAGAACTCGAACGGCCGCGCCGCCTTCGCCGTGTCGAGGGCGAGGCGCAGGAAGCGCGCCGCGTCGCGCCACAGCGCATCTTCGTCGGCCCGGTCGCGAAGCGTGCGCCAGAGCCGGCCCTCGCGGCCGTGGGCGAGCGTGTAGAGGCTGTCGTCGTCGAGTCCGCAGAAGGGGCTCTTGAGCAGGCCGGCCAGGGTCAGGTCGTCGTCCGGGAACAGGGCGAAGCGGGCCAGCGCCAGCAGGTCGTCGAAGATGATGTGGCTGGAGAGCGAGAGCCGGTCGGCGCCGGCCACGGGCAGGTCCGCCAGCTTCAGCGCCCGCAGGATCTCCTCGAACAGCGCGCCGCGGCGGCGGACGAGGATGAGCACGTCGCCGGCGTGCGCGGGCCGCAGCCTGTACGGATGGGCCTTGTCGTGGACGGCCTCGCCGCGCGCGATGAGATCCCTGATCTCGGCGGCGATGCGGCGGGCCAGCTTCTTGGCGCCGCTGTCCCGCGGCTCGACGTCGAGCGGCAGGTCCCAGGCGCCCTGGTCCTGCGGGCCGGGGTCGACCTCCATCTCCCAGAGGTCGACGCAGCCGGCGTGTTCGCGGCGCGGCTCGGCGACGTCGTGCCTGACTGGCGCGCCGGGCTGTACGGCCTCCTGGAGGGGGCTCGGCGTGAACACCGCATCGACGAACTGGAGCACCTGCGGCGTCGAGCGCCACGACTCCAGCAGCGGGATCTCCTTCACCCGGTCGTCGGCGCCGGCGACGCGGGCCGAGTACTGCTCGAACCGCTCGGCCAGCAGCTCGGGCCGGGCGCCCTGGAACGAATAGATCGACTGCTTGCGGTCCCCCACGACGAAGACGCCGCGCCGGAGCGCCTGGGCCGGCCGTCGTCCGGCGCCGGCGAAGAAGTCCTCGGTGAGCGCATCGACGATGGCCCACTGCTCGGGGGCGGTGTCCTGCGCTTCGTCCAGCAGGATGTGGTCGACGCCGCCGTCCAGCTTGTAGAGCACCCAGGCCGCGGCGGGCCGGTCGCGCAGCAGGGCGCAGGTCTTCTCCACGAGGTCGGCGAAGTCGAGCGCGCCCGAGGCCGCCTTCTCGATCGCGTAGGCGTCCAGGTAGGCGTGGGCCAGGCTGAGCGCGTCGGTGCTGTCGCGGCCCACCTGGGCGGCGCGCATGCGTTCGCGGACGTTGTGCAGCCGCGCCTGTTCCGCCAGCAGGAAGGCCTGCAACGCGGGCTCGGCGCGCAGCAGCTTGCCCGTCTCGACCCACTTCCGCGGCTCGTCGTCCTTGGTGAAGAAGAGGGCGACGGCGTCCTCCAGCGCCGGCGCGGCGGCCTGGGCGAGCGCCCCCAGGACGGCGGCCCGCTCGCCGTCCTGCTTGCCGCCGGCCTTCAGGGTCTCGGCGCAGCGACGGTAGAGGTCGCGGTCGATGCCCGCCATGGCCGCGCGGGCCAGGTCGTCCGGGTCGGTTCCGGGCTCGATGTCCACCGTCCGCCACACCCACGCGATGGCGCCCGCCAGGCCGCCGGGCCCGAAGAACTCGCGGAGCGCGCTGCGCCGGGTCTCGAACTCGGCGAACATCGCCTGGAAGCGGCGGAAGTCGAGCGAGACGGCCAGGCGGCCGTAGGCGTCGGCCAGCGGCCCGGGGATGTTCAGGACGTGGTGGGCGACGGCCTTGCGCGCGGCGGCGGCGACCGCGGCGGCCGCGGCCTCGTCCATGACGCGGAAGCCGGGCGGGACGCCGGCCTCCAGCGGGAAGCGCTTCAGCACCTTCTCGCAGAAGGCGTGGATGGTCTGGATCTTCAGGCCGCCGGGCGTCTCCAGCGCGGCGGCGAACAGGCCGCGGGCCTCCGACAGGTCCTGGTGGTCGAAGCTGGCCGGCGCGCGGGAGCGGAGCTTGCCGAGGTCCTGGCGCAGCTTGGCGTCGGTGGCGACCGACCAGTCGCCCAGCGTGTCGTACAGCCGGCGCTGCATCTCGGACGCGGCGGCCTTGGTGTAGGTGATGCACAGGATCGTCTCGGGCCTGGCCTTGGCCAGCAGCAGGCGCGCCACCCGGTCGATCAGGGTCTTGGTCTTGCCCGAGCCGGCGTTGGCCGTGACGAACACCGAAACGGTCGGGTCGGCCGCTTCCTCCTGCGCGTGGCGCGGCTCGTCGCGGCTGAAGAGATCGGCATGGGTCATCCGGCTTCGCTCCGGGCGGAGCTTCGCAGGACAAGTCCGGTGCGCCGTCGGAGGACGCGTCCTCCGAAGCCTCGGCGAAGGAGGATCATTCGTCGTCCTCCTCGCCGCTCGTGGACCACTCGAACACGCGGGCCAGGTGGTCGTAGTCGGAGACGTACATCTTCACGAACTGCGGGGCGGTGCGCGAGGTGTAGCCCTGGGCCGGGTCGGCGTAGCGGGCGATCAGGCGCTCCAGGCCGGCGAGGGCCCCGTCGACCGCCTCGCGGGTGTTGAGGATCTTGTCGCCGTCGCCGTAGGGGGCGGCGCGGATCTCCTCGCGGCCGGGGTTCGGATGGCGGCCGCTGACCTCGAGGTAGGTGAGGTCGCCGGCGGTGACGGCGCCGACGTCGGTGAAGCCGCCGCGCTCCAGGATGGCGGCGGTGAGCGTGAGCTGCGGCGAGAACCCGGTCTCGACCATGCGCTTGGAGGGCGCGCGGCCGGTCTTGTAGTCGAGGACGTGGCCGAAGCCGTCGGGGGTCACCTCGACGCGGTCGGCCTTGGCGGCGATGGTGAAGGGGCGGCCCGCGATGTGGAGGGTCGTCCTGCCCTGCTCTTCGACGTGCAGGACGCGGCCGTCGGCGCGGCGCGCGGTCTCCAGGCCGGCGACCCAGGCGGCCGCCTCGCCGGCCAGCGCCGTCTCGCGGGCGAGCGCGTCGCGGGGCATCCCGGCCTTCTCGAGCTCGCCGAGATAGAGGTCGCGGAAGACGTCGGCCGCGTCGGGCGGCAACGCGGCGGGCCAGGCGAGGACGAAGCGCTCGAAGGCGGCGTGGATGGCCGTGCCGCGGGCGCGGGCCTCCACCTCCTCGTCGGGGCGCTCCAGCGCATGGAGGCGCAGGATGTCGCGGGCCCAGACGGCGTAGGGATCGCGGGTCAGGGTCTCGATGCGGGTGACGAAGAGTTCCTGAGGGCGGTGTTCGACCGGCGGCGTCGGCGAGGGGCGCTTGACGGGAGCGTAGGCGCCGGGCGCGTCGAGCGCGGCGGCCCAGGCCAGGACTTCGGGGCGTTCGGGGATGGCCAGGCCGGCGCCTCTGGCCAGGGTCTCCAGCCGCCAGAGCCACCGCGACTTCACGGTCGGCTGGCCGTCGCGCCGCTCGGTGTGGAGCAGGATCGCCTCGGGCGCGCAGACCGCCTGGGCGAAGTCGTGGGCGGCGAGCCCGATGCGGCGCTCGGGCGAGGGCAGTTTCAGGTCCTCGCGCATCGGCCGCGAGAGGAACGGATCGGTCGGCGCCGCAGCGGGCCAGACGCCTTCCTCCAGGCCGGCGACGATCAGGCGGTCGGCGCGGACGAGGCGGGCCTCGATCGAGCCCAGGATGCGCAGGCGCGGATGGGTCGCGCCGCCGCTGCGCACCGTCTCGCCCTCCATCAGGCGGCGCAGCAGCTCGGCGAACTGGCGCGGCGTGACCACGGGCAGGTCTTCGCCTTCGCGGATCAGGCCCGAGAGCAGGCGCGACATGGCCTCGCCGGCGTGGCCGCCCCAGAGATCGCCCGTGCCGCCGTGCGCGTCGGCGGCCAGGGCCTCCATCGCGGCGACCAGGCGGCGCGCGGCGGCGCCGGGCGCCTCGTAGGCGTCGCGCGGCCAGGCGACGGCCTCGACGATCGCCTGCAGGCGTTCGGCCAGCGGCAGGGCGTCGGGGGCCGGGGTGCGGCCGGTCGTGAGCCGGGCCTTCAGCTCGTCCCAGGTGCGGGCCCGGGCGCCGCGCAGGGCCGAGCGCTCCAGCCGCGTGGGGTCCCCGAGACGGGCGAGCGGGTGCTTCAGCAGCCCCAGCAGGGCCACCGGGTCGACCGGGTCGACCGCGGCGCGCGCGACGAGGCCCGCGAGCGCGCCGCAGGGCGAGCCGGCCAGGCTCTCGCCGGCCGAGCTGTCGGGGACCACGCCCCAGCGGGCCAGTTTCGCCGAGACCCGGCGCGCCAGCTTCTGGTCGGGAGTGACCAGGGCCGCGGTGCGCTCCGGCGTCTCCAGGACCTCGCGCAGCAGCAGGGCGGCGACCGTGGCCGCGTCTTCCTCGGTGCGGGCGTTGACGAGCGAGAGGCCCTCCAGGGCCTGGGCCACGGGATCCGCCTCCGACCCGGCCCGCGCCCTCAGCCTGTCGATGACGCCCAGCCAGTCGGCGGTCTCGCTCGCCGGCCGCAGCGCCTCGTTCACGAGGCGCTGCCGGGCTTCGCCGGCGGTGCTCACGGACGAGGCGGGCCAGGGCCGCACATGGCCCTTGTCGACGCCGGCGGCGTCCAGCAGCCGTTTCAGCGCGCCCTGCGGATGCTGAACGTCGATCTTGCGCCAGGCGTCGTCGGCGAGCGTGACGTCGACGCCCGGCAGCACGACGGCGCCCCTCGGCGCGGCGGCGATGGCGATCATCAGCGCGCGGGTGGCGGGCGCCGTGCCGGTGGAGCCGGCCGCGATCAGGACGCCCTGCGGCGGCTTGTCGGTCCAGACCTCGGCCAGGCGGCGGAGCAGGCGCACGCGGTGGGCGCTGACGTCGATGACGCCCAGCGCATCGAGGCGGGCGGGCCAGAGGGTGAGCGCGTGATCGAGGAACCTGCGCGAGACCTCCCAGTGCTCGGCGAGCTCGGCGGGGATCAGGCCGACGAGGGCTTCGCGCACGTCGACCTCCTCGATCTGCAGGCCGTCGAGGAACGCGCCCAGCGCGTCGGCGAGGTCGAGCGCCTGGCCGGCGTTGCTGACGCCCCCCGGGACGTGCTCGGCCAGTTGCGCGACGAGGCGCACCAGCTCGAAGCGGCGGCGCAGCGGGTCGATGGCGGCGGGCAGGTCGAGCGCAAGGTCGCCCGGCTCGAAGGGCGGCTCGCCGGCTTCCAGGTCGCCCAGCGGGCGCATCTGCGGCGGCAGCACGGCCTTGCCCCCCGCGGCGTGCAGGAAGGCGTCGGCGAGCGCGCGGGCGCCGCGCCGGGTCGGCGTCAGGACGACGGCGTCGGCGAGCGCTTCCGGGCCGAGCGGGATCAGGGCGTCGTAGAGGCCGCGGGCCAGGTCCTCCGCGAACGGCCGGTGCGCCGGGATGTTGAACCAGCGCGAGCCCGGCTGCTCGAAGAAGGCGGTCACGGGGCTCCGCCTGTCCCGGCGATGCGCGCCTCGGCGGCGTCGCGGGCGGCGGGATCGCCGACGTGCATCCAGAAGGCGTCCATCGGTACGCCGTGCAGGCGGCCCTGGCGCTGGAGTCGATGCCAGACGGGGATGATGGAGAAGGCGCCCGCCGGCTGGTCGTCGAGCACCTCGGGCTTCAGGATCGCGAAGCCGATGTTGGCGAAGGGCGTCGGCGGCTCGGGCGCGGTCGAATGGGTGAGGCGGCCCGCGTCGTCGCGGAAGAAGCCCTGCGGCCCCTCGAAGCCGATGCCCTGGCCGCGCTTCACCAGCAGCAGCAGGATGTCCATCGCCGCCGGATCCCAGGCGCCCTTGAGCGCCTCCAGGGCGGGCGTGGCGCCCTCGGTCCAGAGGGAGTCGATGTTGGCGATGTAGACGGGGTCGCGGCCCAGCTTGTCGGCCGCGTGGCGGATGCCGCCGCCCGAGTCGAGGAGTTCGGCGCGCTCGTCGGAGATCAGCACCTCGAGGTCGCGCCGGTTCGCGAGATGCGCCTCCATCTGGTCGGCGAAGTGGTGGACGTTGACCACGGCGCGCTCGACGCCCGCATCGCGCAGGCGGTCCAGGACATGGTCGATCAGCGGCTTGCCGGCCACCGGGACGAGCGCTTTCGGGATGGTGTCGGTGAGGGGCCGCATTCGCGTGCCCAGGCCGGCGGCCAGCACCATGGCGGTCTTCGGGCCGGGCAGGATCACGAACGCGCCTCGGCGGGGACATGGCGGTCCAGCCAGGTCTTCAGCGGGGCCAGCGCCGGGTCCGCGAGGCAGCGGTCGAGGTAGCCCCAGAGGCGCGGCATCAGGCTCGCGTAGCGGGGCTTGCCGTCGCGGGTGGTGAGGCGCGCGAAGATGCCCAGGATGCGCACGATGTTGAGCGCGCCCAGGCTGTGGAAGTCGACCAGGAAAGCCTGCCGGTCCAGGTCGGGACGCAGGCGGAAGTAGAGATCCAGGCACGCCTCCTCGCGCCCGGGCGTCACCTGCCGGCGCGCGTCGTGCAGCAGCATGGAGAGGTCCCAGGCGGGGTGAGCCTTCAGCGCGTCCTGGAAGTCGAGCAGGCCGACGCGCCGGGCGCCGCCGCGGCCCGGTAGCCAGATCAGGTTCTCGGCGTGGTAGTCCCGGTGGCAGAAGACGGTGGCGTTCATGTCGCCGTGGCGGCGGATCGGGGCCCAGACGGCCTCCCAGCCGGCGATCGCGTCGGGGCCGAAGGCGAGCTGGGCTTTGAGCTTCGGCAGCCACTCGATGAAGATGCCGTCCGCGGTGGCGAGCGCGGTCTCGTCGTAGGTGAGCAGCGGCCAGCTCACGCCGCCGTAGTTCAGCACGTCGGGCGGGGTGACCGCGTGCAGGCGGGCCAGCGCCTCGATGGCCCCGGCGTACATCGGCGCCTCGTCCTGCCCCTGCTCGATCAGGCGGGCGAAGAGGTCGTCGCCGAGGTCTTCCAGCACCGCGAGGCCGGCGCGCAGGTCGGCGGCGACGATCTCGGGCGCCGAGAGGCTCTGCTCGCGCAGCCAGCCGGCGGTGGCGATGAAGGCGTCCACGCGGCCGGCGGCGAGGCGGGCCAGCGCGTTGTAGCCCAGGGCCGCGCGCTCGGCCGGCGTGGCGCCGGGCGGGCAGGGCGCGGTTTCCACGGCCGGCGGCTGGTCCATGAAGATCAGCGTGCGCCCCGCGGGCGTGTAGAGGCGTTCGTAGGCCCGCGTGGAGGCGTCGCCCGACAGCGGCTCGCGCCGCGCGTCGCCGAAACCTGACGCGCGGAGGAATTCCGCCTTCAGCCCTTCGCGCTCAGACCCCAAGTGTACGCCCTTCCCAGGCGCCATGCGCCGTCAGCTTCGCCCGCCGTCCGCCGGACTCGTCGAGCGCGATCTCTATATCGAGTCGGTCGCGGGGCAGGTCGCCCTCCAGCCGCTCGGGCCATTCGATCACCGCCGCGCCGGCGTCGAGCGCCTCGTCCAGGCCGATCTCGTAGGCCTCGTCTGGGCTGGCCAGCCGATAGAGGTCGAAGTGGGCGACGCTGAGGCGCGGGCCCTCGTAGAACTGGACGAGCGTGAAGGTGGGGCTCGGAACCTCCTCGTCGGGCGTGGTCAGCGCGCGGACCAGCGCGCGGGCCAGGGTCGACTTGCCGGCGCCCAGCGGGCCGGACAGGCAGACGGCTTCGCCGGGCCGGAGCTTCGCCGCCACGGCTTCGCCGAGCCGGGCCGTGGCCGCCTCGTCCGGCAGGTTCATGCGAAGGGCCGATCCGGGTCGGCCGGCAGCTCGCGCTCGACGTAACCCTTGAGCCGCGCGGTCGCCTCGGCCGGATCGCCGTCGAGCGCCGCGGGGGGGATCGCCGGGCCGACCGTCAGCGCGAATTCGCGGCCGCGCTTGTTCAGCAGCTCGTGGAAGAGGGTGATGTCGCGCAGTTCGTCCGAGCGGCCGTGGAACAGGTGGAAGAGCGTCGACCACGGCCCCGTCACATGGATCGGCAGCACCGGCGCCTCGTACTTGCGCGCGATCGAGATGGCCGAGGACATCCAGGTGGGGTCGGAGAGGCTGCCGTCGGGCTGGCGGCGCGCCAGGCGGCCCGCCGGGAAGATGGCGAGGCAGCGCTCGGCCTCCAGGGCGTCGCGGGTCGCCTGCAGGGTGACTCGGGTCTTCTCGCGCGTGCGCTTGGCGTCGACCCACTCGACGGGGATCAGCACCTCGCCGAAGTCGGCGCAGACCCGGTGCGCGTCGGCGTTGGCATAGAAGCAGATGTCGGGGCGCAGCGCCTTCAGCGCGTCGAACACCGCGATGCCGTCGGCGATGCCCGTGGGGTGGTTGCAGATGGCGACGAGGCGGCCGTGGCGCGGAACCCGCTCCAGGCCGGTCGCGGCGACCTCCAGCGCCAGCAGGTCCGAGATGTGGTCCAGCGCCGCGCGGCCCGGGAGCACGGCGATGGCGTCGGCCATCCGCCGCGCCTTGCCGTAGTCGAGGATGGCGTAGAGCAGCGGGCGCAGCAGCGGCCACGCCGCCCCGCCCGAGAGCTTCGGAGCCCGTTCGGCGATCAGCACGTCGACGATGTGGTCGCGGGCGCGCGCCGGCTTGGCGGCGGCCGCGGTGGCGACTGTCATGGACGGAACATGACCTGCGCCCCGACACGCCCGCAAGCGCGGCGCCGCCGTCGGCGCGTGAGCGCCGTTCTGATCGAACCACGAAACACACGAAATGCACGACCGGACCGCGTCCGGTCGCAGCGCTCGGACCATCCCCGGCGTGTTGGTGTATTTCGTGTATTTCGTGGTTCCAGAATGCGGCGCGCGTGGCTAGGCCTTCAGGCGCGCGATCAGCGCGGCGGTGGACGGATCGTGCGCGCCGGCCGGCCCGCCCTCCAGCTCGCCGAGGACGCGGGTGGCGAGCGTCTTGCCCAGCTCCACGCCCCACTGATCGAAGCTGTTGATCCCCCAGAGCACGCCCTCGACGAAGACCTTGTGCTCGTAGAGGGCGATCAGGGCGCCGAGCGCCTCGGGCGTCAGGCGCTCGACCAGGATGAAGCTGGACGGCCGGTTGCCCGGGAAGGCGCGCTGCGGGTCGGGTGTCTCGGCGGCGGGGCGGCCCACCATCAGCGCCTCGGCTTGGGCGATGGCGTTGGCCAGCAGCTTGGTCTGCGCGGCGGGATCGCCCTCAGACCCCTCGCGCACGGCGACGATGTCGACGGGGATGATGTCCGTCCCCTGGTGCAGGAGCTGGAAGAAGGCGTGCTGGCCGTTGGTGCCCGCGTCGCCGAAGACGCTGGCGGCGGTCTCGTGCGGGACGGGCCGGCCGTCGGCGGTGACCCGCTTGCCGTTCGACTCCATCTCGAGCTGCTGCAGGAAGGCCGCGAACAGCCGCAGGCGCTGGGCGTAGGGCACGACGGCGCGGATGGGGCGGCCGAGGCCGTTGCGGTTGAAGACGTGGGCGAGCGCCAGCAGCACGGGGGCGTTGCGGTCGAGCGGCGCGGCCTGGAAGTGCTCGTCCATGGCCCAGGCGCCGGCCTGGAAGCGGGCGAAGATGTCCCAGCCCAGCGCCACGGCGCACGAGAGGCCCACCGCCGACCAGATCGAGTAGCGGCCGCCCACCCAGTCCCAGAAGCCGAACACCTGGTCGGCGGGGACGCCGAACGCCTGCGCCCTGTCGGGGGCGGCCGAGACGGCGACGAGGTGGCTGTCCGACGCGGTCCCCAGGCTGGCGCGCAGCCAGCCCCGCGCGGCCTCGGCGTTGGTGAGCGTCTCGAGCGTGGTGAAGGTCTTCGAGACCGTGACCACCATCGTCTCGGCCGGGTCGAGGCCGGTCAGCGCCTGGGCCAGCTCGGCCGGGTCCACGTTGGCCACGAAGCGCAGGTCGATGGCGGGGTCCAGCGGCTTCAGCGCTTCCCAGACCAGGCGCGGGCCGAGGTCGGAGCCGCCGATGCCGATGTGGACGATGGCCCGGAACGGCCTGCCCGTGCAGCCCGCCCGGGCGCCGGAACGCACGGCCTCTGCGAACGCGCGCATCGCCGCGCGGCTGGCCTCGACCTCGCCCGAGACCGGCCGGCCGTCGGCCGTCATGCCGGCGCCGTCCGGCGCGCGCAGCGCCATGTGCAGGGCCGGGCGGCCCTCGGTCGCGTTGACGATCTCGCCGGCGAACAGGCGGTCGCGGGCGGCCTCGACGCCCGACGCGCGGGCGAGGTCCAGCATCACTTCGAGGTCGGCCAGCGACCACGGCTGCTTGGAGAGGTCGATCTCCAGGCCGGCGGCCTCCAGGCCGAGGCGCGCGAGGCGGGCGGGCTCGGCGGCGAACAGGCCGTCGATGCGGCGTCCGGCAGCGGCCGACGCGGCCTGGTTCAGGGCCGCCCAGGCGGCGTCGGCGGTGTTCAAGGTCGGTCTCTCAGTCCGCGCTGCCGTACTTCACGCTGCAGCCGTAGGGGCGGGTGGCGGCCTGGGCGACGGCGCGGCCGGCCTTCACGTCGGCGAGGGCGGCGGTGACGTAGTTCGTGGCGCCCTTCAGGCTGGAGGGATCGGACGAGGCCCTGTCGTCGATGCCGCCCATGTAGACGAGCTTGCCGGCCTTATCGACCACGTACATGTGCGGCGTGGTCTTGGCGTCGTAGGCGCGCCCGACCACGCCCTTGGGGTCCAGCAGGACGTCGGTGGAGCCGGCGCCGGCCTTGGCCTTCCAGGCCTTCGCGCCCGCCCCGTCGAGGTAGCCCTGCATCCCGGGCGCCGAGCTGATGATCGTCAGCCAGACCACGCCCTCGGCGGTCGCCTGCTTCTGCAGCCCCTGCATGTTGCCCGAGTTGTAGTGCTTCTGGACATACGGGCAGCCGTTGTTGGTCCATTCCAGGACCACGGTCCTGCCCCGGAAGTCGGCGAGCGAACGGGCCTTGCCGCTGGCGTCGACGGCGGTGAAGGCGGGCGCGGCCTGGCCCAGCACGGGCGCGGCCCGGGCGAGCGAGGGGGCGGCGAACGCGGGGGCCGCGAGGGCGGCGGCGAGGATCAGAACGCGGCGGTCGAACATCTTTCGGCTCCGTCGTGGGGAAGTGATCGCTAGCTCCGGCCGGCGGCGTCCAGCGCCTTGACGACGACGCCTTGGGTCAGCAGCGACGGCAGGATAGCGGGTTCGCCCCCCTTCGCGCCATACACGAGGTAGAGCGGCACCCCGGCGCGGCCGAAGCGGGCCAGTTCGGCGGCGATGGCGGCGTCGCGCTTGGTCCAGTCGGCCTTGAGGTAGGCGGCGTTGTTGCGCTTCAGCGCTTCGGACACGCCGGTGGTGGAGAGCGCGACGCGGTCGTTCACCTGGCAGCTCACGCACCAGGCGGCGGTGTAGTTCACCAGCACCGGGCGGCCCTGCGCCTGCAGCGCGGCGAGCTTTTCGGGACTGTAGGCCTCCTCGTCGAGCGCGGCGAAGCCCGCGCCCATGGCCTCGGCCGGCGCCACGCCGTAGGCGGGCCAGAACGCGCCGCCCGCCACCGCGACCGCGCCCAGGCCGGCGGCGAGGCCCGCCAGCGCGACGTGCGGCTGGCCCTGCACGCGCCGGCGCTGGGCGGCGCCGGCGATCCACAGCGCCAGGGCCAGCACGATCGCCGCCGCCAGGATGCGCGGCACGGCGTCCGGGCCCGCCTGCACGGTCAGCACCCAGACCAGCCACGCGACGGCGCCGTACATCGGAAACGCCAGCAGCTTCTTGAACACGTCCATCCACGGCCCCGGCCGCGGCAGGCGCTCGATCAGGGCCGGAACGAAGGCGACGGCCACGAAGGGCAGGGCGAAGCCGATCCCGAGCGCCAGGAAGACGGCCAGCGCGGCGGCCGGGGGCTGGCCCAGCGCCCAGCCGAGCGCCGTGCCCATGAAGGGCGCCGTGCAGGGGGCGGCGACGACGACGGCGAGCACGCCGGTGAAGAACGAGCCCGCGAGCCCGCCCCGCGACGCCAGGCCCGAGCCGACGCCCTGCAGCGAGGTCCCGATCTCGAAGACGCCGGAGAGGTTCAGCGCCACGGCCAGCATCAGGAGCGCCAGCGCGGCGACGACCGGCGGGTCCTGCAACTGGAAGCCCCAGCCCACGGCCGCGCCGCCGGCGCGGAGCGCGATCAGCAGGCCGGCCAGCGCCAGGAAGGTGACGAGGACGCCGGCGCCGAACGCCAGGCCCTGGCGCCGCGCCGCGGCGTGCTCGCCGCCGTGGCCGGCCAGCGAGGCGGCCTTCATGGCCAGCACCGGGAAGACGCACGGCATCAGGTTGAGGATCAGCCCGCCCACGAGCGCGAACGCCGCGGCGCCCAGCAGCCCGAGGTTGGCCGCGGCGGCCGGGACGGCGACCCTGGCCGGCGGCGGGCCGAGGCCGGCCGCGGCGGGCGGCAGCGGGCCGGGCCGGGCGGCGACCTCGTAGGCCCTGCCGTCGAGCGCCAGGACGCCGCCGATCGCCTTCGGGCCGGCGGTCTGGAAATCGTAGCCGGGGGCGAGCGTGAGCGTCAGGCCTTCCGGGCCGCGCTCGATCGCCTGCGGCCTGGCGTGGTCGATCGCCGTACCGGAGAACGGGAAGAAGTAGGCGCCGGCCACGTCCGCGCCTTTCAGCGCGGCGCCGGTGATGGCGAGCTTCACCGCCTCGCCCTGCTTCTCGAACGTGCCGGTCAGGCCCGCGGGCTTCGGGGCGTCGGCCAGCACCTTCGCGATCTTCGCGCCCCACTGCGGGTCGGCGGGCGCGGGTCCCGCGGTGATCGGCAGGGCGAGGGTCAGCGTCGCGTCCTCGGGGATGCAGACCTCGGCGCAGACCAGGAACCTGGCCTTGGCGGTGAGGGTCGCGGTCTGGCCGGGCGTGGCGCCGGCCGGCGCGCTCACCGTGAGCGGCAGCAGCACCTCGCCCTCGTAGCCGTAGTTCACCAGCGGGCCGATCGGCAGGCGGTGCGGGGTGGGCCAGGTGAAGTCGGACGCGGTCCAGCCGGCCGGCAGGATCCACTCGGCGCTCGTGGGCTCGCCGGAGTCGCCGGCGTTGCGCCAGTAGGTGTGCCAGCCCTTCTGGATCTGCTGGCGGAGCGCGACGGTGACGCTCTGCCCGGGGGCGACGCCCTGCGCCGCCGCGACCAGCTCGGCCTGCAGGTGGCCGGTGTTCACCGGCGCGGCCACGGCCGCCGCGGGGGCCGCATTCGCCAGCAAGAGGGCCGCAAGCACGCCCAGCAGGAACCGCATCGTCACCTCAGAGCCTCAACCCGGCTGTACCGGCGCTATATGGCGCGTGGATGTCCGACACGCAAAGCGGCTCGACAGCGCGGCCGCGGCGGCCATGATCGACGAATCCGTTCGCTTCAGGAGACGCCGTTGCCCGCTTCGTTCGACGACATCGACATCGGCCAGGTGGTGAACCTGGGCGCCGCGGGCGTGGACGCCGCCGCCTTGCAGGCGTTCGTGGCCGCGTTCACCCCCGGCTGGGCGCTGGACCGCGGCGCGCCGGACGCGATGGTCTATGCGCTCTGGGCCAGGCTGGATGCGATGGCGGCGGCCGAATGGCCGCAGACCAAGCGCCTGGGCGTCGACGCCCTGCGCTGGATGCGCAACCCGCCCGCCGGCGAGCTGCTGCGGGGCCGCATGACGGTGATGGCCAAGGACCCGGTGGGCGACGACAAGGGCATCGTCATCGCCCAGCACGACCTCCTGGACGAGGCCGGCCGGCTGGTCTTCTCGTGCCTGACCCGCAGCGTGTTCACGCGGTGATTTCCCTCCCTTGATGGGGAGGGACAGGCTCGCCGGAGGCGAGCCAGGGTGAGGCAGTAGAGGTCAGAGTGCGGACGTGGGTGCTTGATCCCCACTCCCTCACCCTGACCGCTGCGCGGTCTGTCCCTCCCCAAAGTGGGGAGGGAAAGCCTCAGTTCACGTTCGCCGGCTGCTCCTGGGCGGCCTTGGTCATGGCGAGCGCGATCAGGCGGTCCCAGCCGACGAGGCTGTGGATGTGGGCGTAGATCTGGCCGAGCGCGCCGTTGTCGCGCAGCTCGATGAACTTGTCGGCCGGCACCTTGCCCAGCTTCTCTTCCGAGACGCCGAAGTACTCGGCGATCTTCTGGGTCTCGCCCTGCGTGCCGTCGGGGTTCGCCGGCGTGAAGGTGGCTTCCTTGGTCTCGAACAGGTCGAGCTCCTTCAGGAGCTGCACGAAGCTCATCGTGCGCTGGCGCTCGACCTCGAAGTTGTTGCAGAACTCGATGCAGTTCTTCGTGTACTCGGTCGGCTCGCCGTTCGCCTCGAAGAAGGCCATGTCGTAGCCCTTGTCGGTGATGAACTCGGCGGCGCGGTCGATGCACAGCACCATCTGCTTGTTCTGGTCGTCGTTGGCGAAGACGAACGGATAGCGGCGCACGTAGGCGGGGATGTAGATGCCGCTCTCGAACGTGCCGTCGTCCTTCACGAACATGTTCTCGCCGGCGTTCAGGCCCATGACGGCGATCGGCAGCTTCTCTTCGCCCACGAAGATGATCGGGCCGGTGACGGCGGCCAGCGGGAATTCGCCCACGGTCAGCGGGATGGCGTGGCCGGCCTTGGCGAAGCCGAACGGGCCGTCCATGCGCTTCACGCCGAGCTTCGAGTGCAGCTCCTTCGCGAGCGGCTCGGGCTTCGAATAGAACAGCACGTTGCCGGAGAGCTGGCCGGGCGCCTGCGGGGTGGTGGTGGTCATCACAAACCTTCGGAAAAGAGATCTTCGGAAATCGCGGCGGTGCGGGCGGTCCCCTCGCACGCAAGGTCGCCTCCTCTAGCCGATCCGGCCTTTAGCGGCAAATGCAGGGGCCGCTTGCGCCTGCGGCCTTCAGCCCCTTCAATCCCGGGC
>NZ_JAEUMO010000230.1 GCF_016793285.1 Phenylobacterium sp. | reverse complement strand
AGCCAGACCGAGCTGCAGGCGAACATGTCGCTGAACCCCGGCATCGACGTCTCGGCGACGAAGACGCGGGCCTGGCGCGGGGCCGAGATCCCGGCCGCCGGCGGCACGGGCAATGCGCGATCGGTGGCGCTGGTCCACACGATCCTGGCCAACGGTGGCGTCGCCAGGGGCAGGCGGTTCATGAGCGAGGCGGGCTGCCGCAAGGCGCTGGAGCTGCAGGTCGAGGGCGAGGACCTGATCCTGGGCACGCCGGCGCGCTTCGGCCTGGGTTTCGGCCTTTCGGGCGTGCTGCCGCTGCCGAACCCGCAGGACAGCATGTACTGGGGCGGCTACGGCGGCTCGCTGATCCTCATCGACATGAAGGCGCGCACCACCATCAGCTACGCCATGAACAAGATGGCGCCGACGACCCAGGGCGACATGCGCGCGCTGGGCCTCGCCATGGGCGTCTGGACCGCGATGGGCTCGATCTAGATCCGCACCGGCGGGGCCTTGTCGGCCCAGGGGCGGGCGGCTTCGAGCTGATAGGCGAGCTGGAACAGGAGGCCTTCGGCGCCGACGCGGGCGGCGAACTGCGTGCCGACGGGCAGGCCGCCGGGAGTCCAGTTCAGCGGCACGCTCATCGACGGCGCGCCCGCTACGTTATGGACGGTCGTGTAGCCTACATACTCGATGAGGCGCTCCACCAGCGTGTCGAACGGAACGGCCGGGCCGACCTCGCCCAGCTTCGGCGGCGCCCAGGCCAGCACCGGCGACAGGATCACGTCGAAGCGGTTGTCGTCGAACCACCGGCCGTAGGCCTTGGCCGCGGCCTCCAGCCGCCCGATCGCCTGCGGCAGGGCATCCTTCGGCGCCCGGCGCGACATATCCACGAGGCCCAGGCTGAACGGCTCCATGAGCGTGCCGTCCGCCGGTCGGCCGGCGATCTGCGCGATGGCGTCGGCGAAGCCCGCCGCGCCCGAGGCCCACAGCAGCAGGAAGTCGTTGATGAACGTCTGCGGGATCGGCCACGTCGTGGGAATCACCGTGTGGCCGAGGTCGCGCATCAGGGCGGCCGAACTTTCGGTCGCGGCCCTCACCTCGGCCGAGGGCGGCTTGCCGGCGCCGCCGTCGATGACGAGGCCCACGCGCAGCTTGCGCCTGAGCGGCGCCGTGACGAGGCCGACCGGCGCGTGCTGGGCGCCGGGACCCGAGTCCTCCGTCGCCGCCAACATGGCCGCGGAGTCGCGGACGCTGCGGCTGACGACATGGCTGACACCGATGTTGCTGACCCTGGTGTCGGCCCGCGCGTCGACCGTGCGGCCGCGTGACGGCTTCAGGCCGAAGAGCCCGCAGCAGGAGGACGGGATGCGGATGGAGCCGCCGCCGTCGCTGGCGTGGGCGACGGTCACCGCGCCGGACGCCACCGCCGCCGCCGCGCCGCCCGACGAACCGCCGGAGGAGCGGGTGATGTCCCAGGGATTTCGGGTCGCGCCGAACGCGAAGGGCTCGGTGGTGGGCAGGAAGCCGGCCTCGGGCGTCGCCGACTTGCCGATCACGTTCACCCCCGCCTTGCCGTAGGCGTCGATCAGGGCGTCCTGCTTCGTGGCCGGCGGCAGAGGCAGGAAGGCGCGGCTGCCGTTGCGGGTGGGCAGGCCGATGAAGTCGTCCAGGTCCTTCACGAGGAACGGCACGCCGCCGAACGGGCCGGCGGGTGCGCCCGCGGCGGCCCGCTTCAGCGCGCGGTCGAAGTCGGAGGCGACGACGAAGTTCAGCTTGGGCTGCAGGTTCAGCGTCCGCTCGATGGCGACCTTCGTGGCCTCGAGCGCCGACAACTGGCCGCCGCGGATCATGGCCGCGGTCTCGGTGGCGTCGGGCCAGGCCGACCTGATCGCCGGCGCCTTGGCGAACGCCTCGCTGGCGAGCGCGGCAAAGCCCAGCGCGCCCAAACCCCGACGTGTGATCCGATCCATGGAAGCCCCTCCCGCCCCGGACTCGATGGCCGGGTTAGCGGCGAGCTTGGCCGGTCGGGGGCGGGCGCGGCAAGAGGCTCAGTGCTTCACGTGTTCGGGCTTACCCTTGCGCCGGGTGTGGGCCATCCTCTCGAGTTCCTCCTCCGACATCGACAGCATCGACTTCGAGGCTCCCTGGAGCTTGCTCTTGGGGGTGTCGCCGCGCTTGGCGGAGAGGGCGGCCCCGGCGGCTTTCTGCTGGGCGGCGGACTTGGCGGGCATGGTTGTGCTCCTTCGCTGACCGCGCCACGCTGCGCGTCAGGCCGAATGAACCCGCGGGCCGCCTCCGGGGTTCATGGCCGAGGAGGTTTTGGTGGAGCAGGGCGTGGCGGGCGATCCGGGAAGGCGACGAGCGCTTCCGCGGCTGCGCGTGCGCCTGCGCGAACTCTACCACGGGGCCTCGCCCGAGGCGGTCCGCTTCCGCCTCTGGGTCATCGCCATCGACGTGCTGCTGATCGGCTTCTTCATCGCCGCGCCGTTCCTGCGCGACTACTACCCCGTCTACCTGACGCTGGACTATGTGGTGGCGCTGGTGCTCACCCTCGATGTGGGGGCGCGCGCGCTCGCCGACACCAGCCTCCGCGTCTTCCTGCGCCGCCTGTCGACGTGGCTCGACCTCTTCGTGCTGGTGACGCTGCTCTTCCCGCTGCTGCTCTTCAACTTCGCCTTCCTGCGGGTGCTGAGGCTGTGGTCGGTGCTCCACAGCGAGATCTTCTGGGACACGGTCGGCCGTCGCTACGACGACAGCCGGGTCGAGGATGTCTCGAAATCGCTGGCCACCCTGGTCACGTTCATCTTCGTAGCGACGGGTTTCGTCTACGCCAGCTTCGCACGCAGCCATCCCGGCCTGAACGGCTACGTCGATGCGCTCTATTTCACCGTCACCACCCTGACGACGACCGGCTTCGGCGACATCACGCTTCCGGGCGCCTGGGGGCGGCTGCTGACCATCGTGATCATGATCAGCGGCATCACGCTCTTCGTCCGCTTCGCCCAGACGCTGATCCGGCCCTACAAGGTCCGCTTCACCTGCCAGGACTGCGGCCTGATGCGCCATGATCCGGACGCCGTACACTGCAAAGCCTGCGGAGCGCTACTGAATATTCCGAACGACGAATGATCATGTGAAATGATCCGGAGGAAAACTCGATTCCGCCAGAATTGATTTCATTTTGATTGGAATAAATACTCTACAATTATTATGACATCCCGCATACTTGCCGCGATGACCGCCGTATCCTCTCCCGTCCGTTTCGGCGCCCGCAGGGGCGCTGACCTGTCGTCGGGGGCTACCCCGCCGCGGGTCGAAACGGATGCGGCCGTCGGACGACGCGGGTATGTGAGATCGATGCTGGACGAGGGCGAGCTGGCGCGCCTCCTGGGGGCGATGGGGCGGGGCGACCGCGAGGCGGCCCACGCGCTCTATCGGCTGATCGGCGGCCGGCTCTACGGCATCGCCAGGCGCATCCTGCGCGACGCAGCGCTGGCCGAGGACGCCGCGCATCAGGCGTTCCTGAAGATCTGGAAGAACGCCCACCGCTTCGACGCCGCGCGCGGCAAGCCCTCGACCTGGATCACCATTGTGGCCCGCCACGCCGCCATCGACTGCCGGCCGCGCGAGATGGCCGCCCTGCCGGACGAGCTGGAGTCGCCGCCGCTGGACGACACCTGGGTGCATCCGCGTCTCAGGCAGGCGCTGGAGGATCTGCCCGAGGCGCATCGGAATGCGGTGGTGCTCATGTACGTCTATGGACTGAGCCATTCCGAGCTTGCCGAGCATATGCGCGCGCCGCTCGGGACGGTGAAGAGCTGGGTGCGGCGGGGCGTGGCCGCGCTGAAGGAGAACTTGGCGGGATGACGGGCAGGAAAGCGCCCTGGTTCGTCGACGAGGAGACCGACCAGCATCTGGCCGGGCTCGACCTCGCCATGCCCGCGGAGGACCCGCCGGCGAAGCTCTGGGCGCGGATCGCGGGCGGCATGGAGGGGCTCGGCCTCGCCAACACCCAGGACCGGGTCGGCGAGGGCCGCTGGCGCGCCTACGCGCCGGGGGTGACGTTCAAGCGGCTCTGGACGCGGGAGACGTACCTGCTGCGCTGCGAGCCGGGTGCGGCGATCCCCGACCACGAGCATCGCAGCTTCGAGCATACGGTGGTCGTCGCCGGCGACCTGGTCATCGACGACCAGTCCTATGGTCCGGGCGACTACCTCGGCACGCCCGAGGGCGGGGCGCATCCGCGCTGGACCACGAAGACGGGGTGCATCGTGCTGGTCCACTACGGCGCGGCTTAGCCGCGTCAGGGCAACCTTACCGCGCCGGTTCGGGGACGTAGGTTTCCAGGCCGGGATCGTCGACGGCGATGACGCGCCCTTCCTCGGCGGACTTGTAGAGGCCCATGATCATGCGCACGACCTCGACGCCGTCCTCGAAGGTCTCGATGGGCGCGCGGCCGTGCCGGAAGCAGTCGACCATGTGGCGGTTCTCGCCGATGTAGCCGTAGACCCCGGCCTCGTCCTCGACGATGGGCATCAGGCCTTGCTCGGCGTTCTGCTTCTCGACCAGATCCTCGCCGCCCTCGCCGGTGATGGCGCGCGAGAGGAACACCTTCAGCGCCGGGCTGAGCGAGCTGAACTCCATCGCGTACTCGGGGCCCAGCAGCGCCAGGTCGATACGCAGGCCAGCGCCCACGTAGGACCAGGACGTCGAGGCCTCGATGATCAGCGGCTGGCCCGCCTCGTCCTCCAGGGTGACGGTGGCGCGGGCGAAGTCCTCGATCGGGCGGCGGACGGTGTCGACCTCCTTGCCGTAGGTCTCCTGGAGCTGGTTCGCGTAGCGGCCGTGGCTCCACTTGAGGTAGCCGACGGAGCCCTGGACGGAGGTGACCTTCAGGCTGTTCCGCGCCGCGCCGGGCTTCGTCAGCAGGAAGCGGGCGACCTCGACCGAGTGGCACATCATGTCGCTCATGACGCCGCCGCCCTGCTTGTCGCCGCGCCAGAACCAGGCCTCGTGCGGGCCCGAGTGCTCCTCGGCCGCGCGGGCGAGGTAGGGGCGGCCGGTGGCGGGGACCGCGCGACGCCAGATGATCTCCTTGCCGCGCTCGACGGCGGTCGAGAACACCTGGTTCTCCAGGTAGCCGTGGGCGAGGCCGACGTCCTCGGCGAGGCTCAGCACCTCGCGGGCTTCGGCCAGCGTCCGGCCCAGCGGCTTCTCGCAGGCCACCGCGCGGACCTTCGACGTGCCGGCCTTCACCGCCTTGTTGAGCGCGCGCATGACGTCCAGGCGCGTGTCGTTGGGCGAGAGCAGCCAGATGGCGTCGACATCCGGGGCGTTCAGCAACGACTCCAGGCTGTCGTGCGCGGTGCAGGGGCCGAGTTCGGCGGCGTTCACCGCGTCCGCCAGCGCCTGCCGCTTGGCGGGCGTGGGGCTGAAGACGCCGGTGATCTGGGCGTTGCGGACGCTCTCGAAACTCTTGAGGTGGAACTTCGCGATGAAGCCGGAGCCGATGAAGCCGATACGAAGGGGCGGGACGGTCATCGGGTCTCCTGTTGGAACTGGGCGCGTGCGACCTGGGCCGCGTAGCCGCCGGCGCGGCGGTCCATGAGGATCACCAGGCCGAAGACGAGGCAGACGAGCGCCGCGAACGGCACGAGATAGCGGAAGCTCAGCAGGCCGCTCTTGTTCTCTGCGGCGGCCAGCACGGGGCCGGCGGCCTTGGCGATGTCGGGACCTGCTTCGCCGGCGGCGGCGCGGCGCAGGAGGTCGCCGGTCTCCGCGGGCAGCGCCGCCGCGCCGGCCATGGCCAGCGCCTCTTCCTTGAGCTTCGGATCGGTGACGCCGGGCTGTGCGGCGACCTGGGCGGCGATCGTGCGCACCTCGGCGGCCGGCGCGATCTGCGGCAGGTGCTTGTCGGCGATCTCGCCCAGCAGCGGCGTGGTGACGATGCCGACGGCCAGGGAGCCGGCGGCGGCCATGAGGCCGAGGCCGAGTGCGCCGGTGCGCGGCGCGCGTTCGGAGACGAAGCCCATCATGGTGGGCCACACCACCGCGATGCCGACCGCGAAGACCAGGGCCGAGGCCACGGTCGCGCCGAGCCCGCTCGCATAGGACAGCCAGAGCAGGCCCAGGCCCGCGACGCCCGTGCCGATCATCAGCACGACCGGCGGCGAGACGCGGGAGAGCAGCGCATGCGCGTTGGCGCGGGCCACCGCCATGACGCCGTTGATCATCACCAGCACCAGGATGCCCGAGAGACCGCCGGCCTCCAGCACCGCCGGAATCCAGCGGTTGGGGCCGAGCTCAAGGCTCATGGTGATCGCCATCAGGCCCAGGAACAGCCAGAGCAGCGGGGTGGTGAACACCGCCCGGAAGGCGTCGGTGAACTTCGCGCCATGCTGCGCCGCCTCGGTGGGCGGGAACTTCGCGGTGGCGAGGAGCGCGGCGTAGAGGAGGGCCGGGGCGAGCACGACGGCCATCGACCAGCGCCAGGAGAGGTCGGTGTAGCTGAGGCCCCAGATGGCGAGGCCACCCAGGACGATGCCGCCCGGGAACCAGAGGTGCAGCCGGTTCAGCATGCTGGCCTTGCGCTCCGGATAGAGCGTGGCGACGAGCGGATTGCACACCGCCTCGATCACGCCGTTGGCGATCGCCATCACCAGCGCGCCGGCGAAGAGCCCGCCGAAGCCGGTGGCGGTGACGAAGAGGAGCACGCCCGCCACATGGCCGACGAAGGTCAGGCGCATGAGGTTCCTCATGCCCACCACGTCGACGACCGACGAGAAGCCGATCTGCGAGATCGCCATGCCCCAGAGACCGGCGCCGCCGATCAGGCCCACCTGGGCGTTGGTCAGCAGGAACTCGCCTTTCAGGGCGTACATCACGCCGCTCATGGCCGCGAAGCTGAACGCCAGGGCGGTGACGGCGGCGCAACTGCCGGTGAACAGGCGCGCGCCCTCGACTCCGGCCGGCGAACTCGATTCCCCCATCGCTTCCCCTCCCTGATGTAATGCTTTACATCTTCATCGCCCATCGGGGCGGGCAGATCAAGCGGGGAGCCGGTGAGCACGATCAAGGCCGTGGCTGCGCGGGCCGGCGTGTCGACCGCCACGGTGTCGCGCGCGCTCTCCAATCCCGAGATCGTGCAACCCGAGACCCGGGCGCGCGTGCAGGAGGCGATCGAGGCGCTGCACTACGCCCCGAACCACGCGGCCAAGAGCCTGCGCATGCTGCGGACGTCGAAGATCATGGTGATGGTCCCCGACGTCTCGAACCCCTTCTTCTCGGAGGTCCTGCGAGGCGCCGAGGAGGCGGCGCAGGCCGCGGGCCATTCGGTGCTGCTGGGCGACACCCGCGGCGACGAGAGCCGCGAGGCGCAGTACGCCGAGATGCTGCTGCGCAAGGAGGCCGACGGGCTGATCTTCCTGGGCCACCGGATGCCGCCATCGCTGGCGCGCGTGGTGGCGGCGCGGGGCGCCCAGGCGCCACTGGTCAACGCCTGCGACTTCTCCGCCGAGCATGGCGTCGCCGGCGTCCACATCGACAACGCGCGGGCCGCCGCCGAGGCGATGGGCTTGCTGTACTCCATGGGCCACTGCCGTGTCGGCGTGATCGCGGGCCCGCTGGAGAGCCACCTGACCCGCGAGCGGCTGGCGGGGGTGCGGCGCGCCGCCGTCGCCGCGGGCGCGGAGCGCGGGCTGGCCGTCGTCCACGCCGACTACACCATCGAGTCGGGGCTGCAGGAGACGACGCGGCTTCTGGCGGCGGCCGGCCGGCCGAGCGCGGTCTTCTGCTTCTCGGACGAGATCGCCGTGGGGGCCCTGTCCGCCTGCCGGGCGAGGGGCGTCGCCTGTCCCGCGGGGCTCTCCATCGTCGGTTTCGACGACGTCCGCTACGCGCGCTTCCTGGACCCGCCGCTGACGACGGTGCGCCAGCCGATGGCCGAGATCGGGCGTACGGCGGTGAAGCTGCTGCTGGACATCCTGGCAGGTGAGCCGGCTCCGGCCGAGCCGGTGACCCTGGCGCACGAACTGGTGGTGCGCGCGTCCACGGGCCCAGCGGCCTGACAACGGAGTCGACAGGTGTTCGCGTGCGTGTAATGCATTACATCAGAAAAGCGACGGGAACGGTCGCCGGCAGCTTCCTCGGGCCCCGGCGCGCGCCGCCATCCGCCGTGCGCCGCCATCCGTCGTGGGCTGGGAAGCGATGATCAGGGGAGACGCCACATGCTGCTCGAACGAACCGGCCTCGATCGCCGGGGCTTCCTCGTCGCGGGCGCCGCGGCCATGACCGCCGCAGCGACGGGCGCGAGCGGGGCCGCCAAGCCCTTCTTCGCGGGCAAGGGCCTGCCGATCGGCATCCAGCTCTACACCCTGGGCCCGGACGCGGCGCGCGACCTCGACGGCACGCTCGCGGCGGTGGCGGCGGCCGGCTACAAGACCGTCGAGCTGGCGGGCTTCTACGGGAAGACGCCGGCGCAGTTCCGGGCGGCGCTGGACAAGGTGGGGCTGAAGGCCACGAGCGTCCATGTGCAGAGCCGCGCGATGGGCCCCGACGGCGGCCTCGACGGCGACCTCGGCAAGCTGGCCGACTCGGTGCTCGCGGTGGGCGCCACGCAGGCGGTGATGCCGAGCCCGCGGATCCCCGAGCGCCTGGGCCTGCGCCCCGCGTCGGGCGAGGACATCGCCGGCTGGCTGCGCAGGGTGCTGACCGCCATGAACGCCGACGACTGGAAGGAGAACGCCCGCTTCCTCAACGAGAAGGCCGCGGTGCTGAAGAAGGCCGGGATCAGGCTCGGCTACCACAACCACAACTTCGAGTTCGCGCCGCAGGGATCGACCACCGGCATCGAGATCCTGATCAAGGAGACCGATCCGGCGCTGGTGACCTTCGAGGCCGACGTGGGCTGGATCGCCGCCGCTGGCGTCGACCCGGCGGCCTTCATCAGGAAGCACAAGGGCCGTGTGACCATGATGCACGTGAAGGACCTCAAGGCCTCGACCAAGCCCAACTTCGAGCTGCGCATGGATCCGACCGAGATCGGTTCCGGCGAGATCGACTGGAAGACCCTGCTCCCTGCCGCCTACGCGGCCGGCGTGCGCCACTTCTACGTCGAGCAGGAGGCGCCGTTCGAGCGGCCGCGGATCAAAGCGGCGAAGATCTCCTACGACTTCCTGGCGAAGGTCTGAGATGGCGAACCTCACCGGCAAGGCGAAGGCCGAACGCACCTATGACGCCATCGTCATCGGCAGCGGCATCACCGGCGGCTGGGCCGCCAAGGAGCTGACCGAGAAGGGGCTAAAGGTCCTCGTGCTCGAGCGCGGCCCGATGGTGAAGCACATCGAGGACTATCCGACGGCCCAGACCGCGCCGTGGGAAGTGAAGTACCCGCGGGCGAAGCTGCCGGACGCCGAGCTGAAGGCGCACTATCCCGTCCAGAACCGCACCGGCTATGCGCTGACCGAGTACACGCAGCACTTCTTCGTCAAGGACGACGAGAACCCCTACACCGAGGACAAGCCGTTCGACTGGATCCGCGGCTACCACGTCGGCGGCCGCTCGCTCTTGTGGGCGCGGCAGAGCTACCGGCACTCGGACCTCGACTTCGAGGCGAACGCCAGGCAGGGCGTCGGCGTCGACTGGCCGATCCGCTACGCCGACATCGCGCCCTGGTACGACTACGTGGAGCGGTTCATCGGCGTCTCGGGCCAGGCCGAGGGCCTGCCGCAGCTTCCCGACGGCGTGTTCCAGCCGCCGATGGAGATGAACTGCGTCGAGAAGGCCTTCAAGGCGTCGACCGAGGGCAAGTTCGGCCGCCGCGTCACCATCGGCCGTGCGGCCCATCTCACGGCGCCCACGGAGGAGCAGCTCGCGCTGGGCCGCGGCAAGTGCCAGTACCGCAACATGTGCATGCGGGGCTGCCCGTTCGGCGCCTACTTCAGCTCGAACTCGGCGACCCTGGTGGCGGCCGAGCGCACGGGCAACCTGAAGATCCGCCCGAACTCGATCGCCACCAGCCTGATCTTCGACGAGAAGACCCAGAAGGCGACGGGGGTGAAGATCCTCGACGAGGCGACGCGGCAGGAAGAGGCGTTCTACGCCGGCGTGATCTTCGTCTGCGCTTCGGCGCTGAACTCGACATGGCTCTTGATGAACTCGACGAGCCGGCGCTTCCCGAACGGGTTCGGCAACCGCAGCGACCAGCTCGGCCGCAACGTCATGGATCACCATCTGAACGTGGGCGCCCAGGGCCTCGTGCCGGGCTATCTCGACGAGTACTACTCGGGCCGCCGGCCGAACGGGATCTACGTCCCGCGCTTCCGCAACCTGGGCGACGAGAAGAGCGCGCGGAAGGACTTCATCCGCGGCTACGGCTACCAGGGCGGGGCTGCGCGCCTGGGCTGGGATCGCGACCAGCCGGGGATCGGGGCCGAGCGCAAGGCGGCGCTGAGCCAGCCCGGCCCCTGGGCGTTTCGCATCGGCGGCTTCGGCGAGGTGCTGCCGAACCCTGAGAACCGGGTGACGCTGAACAAGGCCAGGACCGACAAGTACGGGCTGCCGACGCTGACCATGGACGCCGTCATCCGCGAGAACGAGCTGGCCATGCGCAAGGACATGCAGGCCCAGGCGATCGAGATGGCGGAGGCGGCCGGCTTCACGAACGTGACCGGCTTCGACACCGGCTCGCCGCTGGGTCTCGGCATCCACGAGATGGGCACGGCGCGGATGGGCCGCGATCCGAAGACGTCGGTGCTGAACGCGCACAACCAGGTCTGGGAGTGCAGGAACGTCTACGTGACAGACGGGGCGGCGATGACCTCGTCGTCGTGCGTGAACCCGTCGTTGACCTATATGGCGCTCACGGCGCGGGCCTGCGCCCACGCGGTCGAGGCCAAGAAGCGGGGGGAAATCTGATGCAGACCCGTCGCGACACGCTGCTGACCTTCGGCGCGCTCTGGACCGCGCTCGCCATCCCCGCCGCGGCGGCCGCCCAGGCCACGCCGGCGCTCGGCTGGTCGCCCAAGGCGCTGTCCGCCGACCAGGCGCGGCGTCTGGAGGTGGTGGCCGAGCTGATCATGCCCGCGAGCGACACGCCCGGGGCCCGCGAGGCCGGCGTGCCCGCCTTCATCGACCGCAACCTCGCCGAATGGTCGGGCGCGGCGCAGCGGGACGCCGTGAAGGCCGGGCTCGACCGGATCGACGCCGACGCCAGGGCGGCGCACGGCCAGCCGTTCCTGGCGCTCGCGCCGGCCCAGCAGGCGGCGCTGCTCGCCCGCTACGACGGCGAGGCGAGGGCCCAGCGCGGTCACTTCTTCGGCGTGCTGAAGGACCTGACGACCGTCGGCTACTTCACCTCCGAGGCCGGCGCGACCAAGGCGGCGCGCTACGATCCCGTGCCCGGCGACTACAAGGGCTGCGTGCCGCTGAAGGAGATCGGGCGGGTCTGGGCGCTGTAGACGTCAGGGCGGCGTGGGCTGCGACGCCCGGCGCGGCAGGCGCTGGGCGCCGAAGAGCACCAGCCCGACGACAAGGCTTGCGCCGATCGCGACGGCCTGGGGCAGGGTCATCTGCGCCAGGATGCCGGCGCAGCCCAGCACGACGATGGCGAGCACCAGCGGCGCGGCGGGCATGCGGTAGGTGGCGGCCGGCGCGGCGCCGGTGCGCTCGGCCCGGCGCAGGCGGATCGAGGCCAGCGCGACGCTGAGGTAGACCAGGACCCGCGTGCCCACGGCGAGCACCACCAGCGACTGGAAGGTGCCGGTGAGCGTGAGCGCCACGACGAGGACGGTGCTGACCGCGATGGCGACGACGGGGGTGCCGTAGCGCGCCGAGCGGCGGCCGAACCAGGCGCCGATGTCGCCCTGGTCGGCGAGGCTCTGAAGCAGGCGGGAGTTGGCGAGCAGCGCGCCGGCGTTGCTGCCGACTACGGCCAGGATGGCGGTCGCCGCGATGGCCCACCAGCCGGTCGGCCCGAACACCGCGCCCGCGGCGTCGCCGAGGGCGAGGCGGCTGAGCGCGAGGTCCGGCACGAGTCCGATCGCGACCGCGTTGGCGCCGACCAGCAGGACGACGCCGGCCGCGAGCGAGGTCACCAGGGCGCGGGGCACGTCGCGCTGCGGGTCGCGCGCCTCGCCGGCCGGGATCGCGAGGTTCTCGAAGCCGGCATAGGAGAACATCCCCATCGCCGCGGCGGCCGCGACCGCGTGCCAGGTGAGCGGCTGGGCCGGCACGAGGGCCACGGGGTCCAGCGCGGGAAGCGCCACGACGATCAGGAGCACCACCGGCGCGACCTTGACGATGGCGAGCGTGGTCAGGAGCCCTGCGTTGGTGCGTCCCCCGACCACCGAGAACGCGGCGATCACCGTGGCCATCGGGACGACGACCGCGGCGGTCGCGACGACGTCCAGCGACCGTCCGGTGGTGACCTCCAGCAGCATGACCAGCGCGGCGAACATCGAGGCCGTCGAGATGACCCGCGAGACGTAGAGCACCCAGCCGATCTCGAAGCCGGCGAGGGGACCGAAGGCGCTGCGGACGTAGAGGTAGGCGCCGCCGTTCTCGCGGAACCGGCTGCCGACCTCGGCGAAGCAGAGCGCGATGGCGAACATCAGGACGCCGACGACCAGCAGGATGATCGGCGCCCAGGCGCCGGCCGTCGCGAAGTACTGGGCGGGCAGAAGATAGAAGCCGGCGCCGATGATGCTGTTCACGCCGACGGCCGCGAGCGTGGCGACGCCCATGGCCCGCGGTGACGATGCGGCTTGCAACATGGTTCCCCCGGCCGCCCGCGGCGGCTTTGCGCGGCGGGACCGTAGACTTGAAACCAAGTCGTATCAATTGTCGTCGTGCGGCCCCTCGCCGGGGAGGTGGTAGTCGATGTTCACCGTGCCGAGCTGGAACGCCTCGCGGGAGGCGCGGTGGAACTCGCGCTGGATGCGCGCCACGTAGCGGAAACGGGTCTCGTCATCGAGGCCGCCCTCGCCCTCGATCCAGCGAATGGTCAGGTCGATGAACTGGCCGACGTTGAGGCGCGAGGCGTAGTTGGCGCGGGCGCCGGCGCCGGGCGGAGCGTCGGGTCCCGGCTCGAACCAGCGGACGCGCGTGTAGGCGGCGATGGCGTCTTCCACCTTCTGCCGCCAGTCCAGGCCTTCGACGCCGGCCTGGCTGTAGCGCAGGACGAGCAGGAACGGCTCGGGCTGCTCGCGGGCCGCCAGCACGAGGCCGCGCAGGCGGCCGCCGTAGGTGCGGGCGGGTTCGGCCCAGACCTCGTGAATCTTCTCGATCACCTTGTCGCGGATCGCGTCGAGCAACTCGTCCTTCGAGCGGAAGATGCGGTAAATCAGGATCTTGGGCACGCCGGCGGCGTCGGCGACGTCCTGCATGGTGGCCGTGCCCACGCCACGTTCCAGGAACACCCGGCTGGCGGCGAGCAGGAACGCCTCGCGCCGTTCGGGGACGTTGACCCGGGGTTTCGATCCGCGGCCGGTCTTCGGGCGCGCCGCGCTCACGGCGGTCGATTTCGCCACCTGGTTCTCCGCTCTCGTTTTCCGGTTGTGATGTAGCCGTGCGCGTCGGCCGGCGTGAAATGAAACCAAGTCGTAGCATAATTTGACAGGCCGGCAATCCGAGCGCATTGTTACCGGGTCGGAACAACCGCGGAGGACAGCGGGGGCCGGCACTTCAGGGGGAATCGCTCATGGCGCGTGGCACGCTCTTTCTTTCAGTGGCCATCGCGGCGCTCGGTGCGCCGCTGGCGGCGCAGGCCCAGACCGCGGACGCAGGCGTCGGCGTCGAGGAGGTGGTCGTCACCGCCCAGAAGCGGGCGGAGAAGCTCCAGGACGTCCCGATCTCGGTGGCGGCGTTCAGCGGCGAGACGCTGGAGGCCGCGGGGGTCCAGGACATCCGCGACCTGCGCCGGATCACGCCCAGCCTCTACCTCGCCACCTCGTCGAACACCAGCAACACGCGGATCATGATGCGCGGCATCGGCACCAGCGGGAACACGGCGGTGGAGCCCTCGGTCGCGACCTTCGTGGACGGCGTCTATGTGCCGCGCATCGGCTCGCTGCTGGCGGGCCTCAACGACATCAGCTCCGTGGAGGTGCTGCGCGGGCCGCAGGGCACCCTGTTCGGCCGCAACGCCTCGATGGGCGCGGTCCAGATCCGCACGACCGCTCCGGGCGACGAACTGGGCGGCGAGGTTTCGGCGACCTACGGCCAATACGGCGTGAAGCGCCTCTCGGTCATGGGCGACCTGCCGATCACGGACACGCTGAAGACCCGCGTCTCGATCCTGGGCTACGAGGGCGACGGCTACGGCCGCAACGACCTGACCGGCAAGCGCATGGGCCGCAACGACGGCTTCTCGGCGCGCGCGGCCATCCAGTGGGACATCACGCCGGACGTCACCTGGACCCTGCGCGGCGACTATCAGAACCTGAGCGGCGACGGCTACAACACCATCACCGTCGTCTCGAGCACCGTGACGCCGACCACGCTGGCCGCCTGGCAGACGCGCCTGGATCCGGACGGCGCCGGCCCCCTGACCGGCCTCTTGCCCTACACCTCGGACACCTATTCGCGCCATGTGCGCCAGTCGACCGAAGGCGACCTGAAGGACTACCAGACGGGCGTGGCCAGCGACCTGACGTGGGACATGGCCGGCGGCTACCAGCTCAAGCTGATCAGCGGCTACCGTGACTGGAAGAACATCCAGTACCAGGCCTCGAACGGGAACATCCCGCTGGAGCTGCAGCGGCGCACCACCTTCGCCGACAGCCAGAACCACTCCGAGGAGCTGCAGTTGCTGTCGCCCGACACGCTGCTGAACGGCCGGCTGAATTTCGTCGCGGGCCTCTTCTACTACGAGGAAGCCTACGACATCGGTCAGAACATCGACCTGACCAACGAGTACTGCGAGGTGTTCATCCGCAACACCTCGACCGCCGCGCGCCTGACGCAATGCCGGGCGAACACGAAAGTCGGCGCCTCGTACTACGTCTTCACGCAGGACACGGAGTCGGTCGCGGCCTACGCCCAGGCCAACTTCAAGCCGACCGAGCAACTGACCGTCACCGGCGGCATCCGCTACTCGGAGGACGACAAGACCGCCAAGTACCGCGGCATCACCCGCAACCCCGCCGCGGCCCAGGCGGCCGAGGTGACCGACATGGCGCTGAAGGAGGACAAGGTCACCTACCGCATCGCCGGCAACTACAAGCCGAACGACGACGTGATGGTGTTTGCGAGCTTCTCCACCGGCTTCAAGTCCGGCGGCTTCGACTCGGCGCCGGGCACGACCGCGGCGGTGGGCGCCGCGGCGCGGAGCTTCAACGCCGAGACCGTCGAGAACTGGGAGCTGGGCGTGAAGTCCGAACTGTTCGAGCGGCGCCTCGTGGCCAACGCGACGCTGTTCCGGTCCGACATCAACGACCTGCAGTTCCGCAGCTTCGACGGCCTCCAGTTCCGCACGCGAAACAACGGCAAGGCCCGCCAGCAGGGCGTCGAATGGGAGCTGACCACGCGTCCGCTCCCGGCGTTGCAGGTGGGCCTGGCCGGGACCTACCTCGACTCCGAGTACCTGGACTTCCGGGGCGCGCCCGGCCTGCCCGGCCTCGGCGGCGCGCAGGATCTCTCGGGCCAGCGGCTGCCCTACTCGCCGAAGTGGCAGGGCACGCTGTCGGGCCAGTACACCGGCGAACTCTCCAACGGCTGGAGCTGGTTCGCCCGCGCGGACCTGGCCTTCTCCAGCAAGGTCAACCTCGCCTCGTCGGGCGACAACAATCCCGATGCGCTGCAGAAGGGCTACCAGCAGCTCAGCGCGCGCATCGCGATCCGCGGACCCGAGCAGCGCTGGGAGGCCGCCGTCTTCGGTCAGAACCTGACTGACGAGACCTTCTGCACGGGCATCTTCAACCAGCCCAACAACGCCGCCTTCGGCCTCAACAACGCCGTCACCGGCGCCACGGCGCTGCGCTGCACGCTGAACGACCCGCGCCAGATCGGCGTGGAGCTGAAGGCCAAGTTCTGACCGTCCCGGACGAGGGAGCGAAAACGATGAGCAAGCACACCCGCGCCGCATTCCCGGCGGGTGGCGTCGCCTGGGCCGATCTCAAGGCCCAGATGGCCCAGCGCACCGCCGCAGACGCCGACTGGAAGAGCGGCCGCACCGCGATCTTCTTCTTCATGGCGAACGAGGAGGCCTATGAGGTCGGCAAGCGCGCCTTCATGGAGCATTTCTCCGAGAATGCGCTGGGCGCCGCGCGGGCCTATCCGGGCATCGCCCAGATGGAGCGCGACGTCATCGACTACGGGCTGGACCTGCTGCACGCGCCGGAAGGCGGCCGCGGGGTCTTCACCACCGGCGGCACCGAGAGCATCCTGCTGGGCGTGAAGTCGGCCCGCGACCGCCACCGCGCCGCTGGCAAGGGCGGGGCGGGTCAGCCGCTCAACATGGTGATGCCCGTCTCCGGCCATCCCGCGTTCGACAAGGCCGCGATCCTGATGGACGTGGAAGTGCGGCGGGCAGGCCTGCGCCCGGACCTCCGCTGCAACGTCGACGACTTGAAGGGGCTGGTCGACGAGAACACCTTCCTGATCGTGGGCTCGGCGCCGTGCTTTCCGCACGGGGTGATCGACCCCATCGGCGAGATCGCGGCGTTCGCACTGGACCGCGGCATCTGGATGCATGTCGACGCCTGCGTCGGCGGCTGGGTGGCGCCGTTCTTCGAGCGGATCGGCCGCGGAACGCCAGCCTTCGACTTCCGTCATCCCGGGGTCTGCTCGATGTCGGCGGACCTGCACAAGTTCGGCTTCGCGCCGAAGCCCTCGTCCACCGTGTTCTTCCGCGACGGCGCGGATCTGGAGCGGTCGACCTTCCGCCTCGGCACGTGGGGGAGCGGCATGTACACCACCGCCACCATGTCGGGCTCGCGCCCGGCGGGCGCCGTCGCGGCGGCCTGGGCGGTGCTGAACCACCTAGGGACCAGCGGCTACGAGCAGGCGGCCCGCGATCTCTCGGCCATGACCGACGCCTACGTCGCCGGCATCCGCGCCATCCCGGAACTGGAGCTCTGGGCCGAGCCGGACGTGACGATCCTCAACATCGGATCGAACGTCGTCGACATCTACGCGGTGGCCGAGCGGATGAGGGCCCGGGGCTGGATCCCCGGCCTGACCAGCGCGCCGCGCGGCATGCACACCATGCTGTCGATGCAGCACGCCCCCGCGCGCGAGGCCTGGCTGACCGACATGACCGACAGCATCGGCGAGGTCCGCGCGACCAAGGCCACGAGCGACCTCGCCGCCACCTACTGAGCACGCCCCCGACGTCGGAAGGAGACGATCCCGTGGACTCCGGAACAGCCCTCGCCCCGCTGCCCACGGACTGGTCGACCGAAGGGATCGTCGCGCGGCGTGACCGCTACTACGCGGCTTCGCAGCGGCGGTTCGTCCCATACAAGACCCCGCTGATCTTCCGTCGCGGGCAGATGCAGTATCTCTGGGACGAGAACGACCGGAGATACATCGACCTCCTGGGCATGAACCTCTGCATCTCGGTGGGCCACGCGCATCCGGCGGTGGTCGCCGCGGTGCAGGACCAGGCGGCGCTGCTTACCCACTGCACCACCATGTTCTACCATCCGACGCCGGCGCACCTGGCGGAGGAGCTGGCGGCGACGATGCCGGCGGGCCACGAATGGGTGGTCCACTTCACCAACTCGGGCGCCGAGGCCATCGACCTCGCGCTCCTGATGGCGCGGGCCTACACGGGCTCGATCGACATGCTGTCGCTGCGCACCAGCTATCACGGCGCCACGTTCGGGGCGCAGGCGCTGACCGGCATCGCCGGCTTCCGCCACAACGTGCCGCAGTTGGGCGGCGTGGCCTTCCTGCCCGAGCCCAACGCCTACCGCGGCCTCTTCGGCCAGGACATCCAGCCCTACCTCGACGAGGTGGAGCGCGCGATCGAGACCTCCACCTCGGGCCGCATCGCCGGCATGATCCTGGAGACCGTGCAGGGCTACGGCGGCATCGTCGAGATGCCCCCGGCCTATATCGCCGGCGCCGCGGAGCGGGTGAGGGCGGCCGGCGGCCTGATGATCGTCGACGAGGTGCAGTCGGGTTTCGCGCGGACCGGCGACAGCTACTGGGCCTTCGAGGCCAGCGGGATCGTCCCCGACATCGTGGTCATGGCCAAGGGTATCGGCAACGGCATCCCGCTGGGCGCGGTGGTGACGCACCGCCGCATCGCCGAGTGCATGGCCGACAAGTTCCTGTTCCACACCTACGGCGCCAATCCGGTGGCCTGCGCCGCCGGCCGCGCCGTGCTGCAGGTGATCCGCGAAGAGCGCCTGCAGGCCAACGCCAAGGCGGTGGGCGCAACGCTGAAGGCCGGCCTCGTGGAGCTGCAGAAGCGCCACCCGATCATCGGCGACGTGCGCGGCCTCGGCCTGATGATGGCGGTCGAACTGGTGAAGGACCGCAAGACCAAGGCCCCCGCCACCGAGGAGACCGCGGCGGTCTTCGAGGAGACGCGCCGGCAGGGCATCGTCGTCTCGAAGTCCGGTCCGCACCGCAGCGTGCTGCGCATGGTTCCGCCGCTGTGCCTGTCGATGGACGACGTGCCCGCCGTCCTCGACGCGTTCGAGCGCAGCTTCGCCGTGGGCCTGGGCTGAGACTGCTGTAGGAGTACCGGATGCCGCCGTCCCGTCCCTTGCCCACCCGCCGCGCACTGCTCGCCGGATCGGCCGGGTTCGCCGCCGCATCGGCCGCGGCCGCCCAGCCGGCGCAGCGGCGCGGCGGCGCGGGCAAGGCGCCGAACATCGTCTTCATGATGGTCGACAACTTCGGCTACGGCGACCTGGGCTGCTACGGCGGCGGCGAGTTGCGGGGCGTGCCCACGCCGCGCCTGGACGGCCTCGCGGCCGAAGGCATGCGGCTCACCAACTTCAATTCCGAGCCGGAATGCACCCCCAGCCGCTCGGCGCTGCTGACGGGGCGCATGCCGGTCCGCACCGGCACCTCGATCGTGGAGTCGCGCGGCCTGAAGGACGGCATCGCGCCGTGGGAATACACCCTGGCCGAACTGCTTTCCGACGCCGGTTACGCCACCGCCTGCTACGGCAAGTGGCACCTGGGCTCGGGCGACGACCGCGCCCCGACCCGCCAGGGCTTCGACGAGTGGTTCGGTATCCCGCGCTCGAGCGGCGAGGTGAACTGGCCGATCCAGCCCGGCTTCGACCCGAAGGAGTTCACGCCGCAGTCGGCGATGGAGGGGAAGAAGGGCGAGGCGAGCCGCCCGGTGCGCACCTACGACCGCGCCGCCCGCGCGCTGATGGACCGCGAGATCACCGAGCGCGCCGAGGCCTACATCCGCCGCCAGGCGGGGGGCGGCAAGCCGTTCTTCCTCTACCTGCCCTTCACCCTGCCGCACGAGCCGCCGTTGACGCACCCGGACTTCACCAGGCCCGGCCGCTCGACCTACCAGAACGCGCTGGCCGAGATCGACGCCAACGCCGGACGGGTGATCGACGCGGTCGAGAAGGCGGGCCTGAAGGACGACACCATCGTCGTCTTCTGCAGCGACAACGGCCCGCAGAGCTTCCAGGGCATCGGCGTAGAGTTCGGCGGGCGCGCCGACTCCGGCCCGTTCCGCGGCGAGTTCCCGAGCGGCTGGGAGGGCGCGATCCGCACAGCCTGCATCGTCCGCTGGCCGGGCCGCACGCAGCCGGGGCGGGTCAGCAACGGGATGGTCTCGATCCAGGACTTCTACCGGACCCTCGCCGGCGTGGCCGGCGCGGGCGCGCGCGTGCCGACGGACCGCTTCGTGGACTCCATCGACCAGGGCGACTTCCTGTTCGGGCCGAAGCCCACGTCGAACCGCGAGCACCTGATGATCTTCCACGCCAACCGCCTGCTGGCGGTGAAGTGGAGGAACTTCAAGGTCCACTTCGCCGTGCGCGAGCCGGCGCGGGGGCAGGTGGTGGCCTCCGGCCAGGTGGTCACCAACTCCTACCTGGAAGAGCTGCCGAGTCCCTGGGTCTTCGACCTGGAGAACGACCCCAAGGAACTCTGGAACATCTATACCACCAACATCTGGGTGCGGCGCCCTGTGGCGCGGATCCAGCGCGAGTACGAGGAGAGCGTCATGCGGTTTCCCAATGTGCCCACGGGCGCCGACGGTCCGGCCCGCGCCGCGGGGGCGGCGTCGTGAGCGGCCGGCTTGTCCCCGCCGTCGTCGCCGCCGGCGTCGCCGCGCTGGTCGCGACCGGCGTCGCGGTGAGCGCCTCGACGGCCCAGAAGCCGCCGGCCCCGCCGCCGTCGCCGGCCGCGAAGCCCGCGCCGAAGGCGACGGCCGCCGCCGCGCCGGCGCACCTGCCGGGCTGGAATGCCGAGCGCAACGCCTATTTCGGCGACCTGCACGTCCACACCTACCTGTCGAACGACGCCTACATCTCCAATGCGCGCCGCACCCCCGACGACGCCTACCGCTTCGCCCAGGGCGAGCCCATCGGCCACCCGTCGGGCTACACCGTGCGGCTGGCCGGCGCGCCGCTCGACTTCACGGCGGTCACCGACCACTCGGAGTACCTCGCGGTGGTCAGCGCGGCGGCCCGGCCCGGGCACCCCCTCGGCAAGCTGCCGTTCAGCCAGAATCTGATCGCCACCGATCCCGTCGCCGCCCAGAAGGGCTTCGAGGCCTTCACCAGCGCCAAGCGCGAAGGGACGATGCCGAAGGAGTACGACGACCCTACGATCGTCGCCGAGGGCTGGCGGGAGGTGCGCGACGCCGCCGCGCGTCATAACCACCCCGGCCGCTTCACCACCTTCGTCGGATACGAGTTCACCGCCTCGCTCGAAGGCAAGAACCTGCACCGCAACGTCATTTTCAAGACCGCCCGCGTGCCGGCCGCGCCGTTCTCGGCGACCAGCGTCTACGATCCGGAGCTGCTGTGGCAGGCGATGGACAGTTGGCGCGCCAAGGGCATGGAGGCGCTGGCGATCCCGCACAACTCCAACGGCTCCGACGGCATCATGTTCGACAGCGTGCGGCTGAACGGCAAGCCGGTCGACCGCGCCTACGCCGAGATGCGGGCGCGCAACGAGCCGCTGGTCGAGATCAGCCAGACCAAGGGGACGTCCGAGACCCACCCCTCGCTCTCGCCGAACGACGAGTGGGCCAACTTCGAGATCTGGGAGCGCTACATCGCGCTGAACAAGATGGTCACGAAGTTCCCCGGCAGCTACGTCCGCCGGGCCCTGGAGGACGGCATCCTCCAGCGCGAGAAGCTGGGGGTGAACCCGTTCAAGCTAGGCTTCGTGGGCGGGACCGACACCCACAACGCCACCCCGGGCTTCGTGGACGAGAACACCTACGCCGGCGCATCGGGCCTGCGCGACGGCGCACCCGAGCAGCGGGGCTCGGCGAAGCCGAAGGGCGCCGCCGACTGGCCGAGCCCGGGGCCGATCCAGTACTCCGCCCGCGCGGGCTCGGGTCTCTCGGGTGTCTGGGCCGAGGAGAACAGCCGCGATTCCATCTATGCGGCGCTGCGGCGCAAGGAGACGTTCGCGACGTCGGGTCCGCGCATCAAGGTCCGCTTCTTCGCCGGCTACGACTTCCCGGGCGACCTGCTGACCCGCGCCGACACGGTGCGCCAGGCCTATGCCCACGGCGTCCCCATGGGCGGCGACCTGCTGGCCTCCCGCGGCCGCGCGCCCAGCTTCCTCGTCTGGGCCGTGCGCGATCCGCGCGGCGGCTACCTGCAACGCGCGCAGGTGGTGAAGGGCTGGATCGAGAACGGCCAGGCCAAGGAAAAGGTGTTCGACGTCGCCTGCTCGGATGGCCTCAAGGTCGGCGCGAACGCCCGCTGCCCCGACAACGGCGCTGGGGTGAACATGAAGACTTGCGAGCCCGACCGCTACAAGGGCGACGTCCAGCTTCGCACGGTCTGGCGCGACCCTGAGTTCAATCCGAGGCAGAGGGCCTTCTACTACGTTCGCGTGCTGGAGAACCCGTCCTGCCGCTGGTCGACCTGGGACGCGCTGCGCAACGGGACCGAGCCCAGCCCGCGGCTGGCCGCGACGATCATGGAGCGCGCCTGGTCCTCGCCCATCTGGTTCGAGCCGGGCGCGTGACCGCGCCGCTCGCCCGGCGCCGGCTCCTCGCGCTCTTCGCCGCCTCCGCCCTGGCGGGGCCGGCGTTCGGGGCGGGGCGCAGGCCCAACATCGTCCTCATCGTCGCCGACGATCTCGGCTACGGCGATCTCGGCTGCCAGGGCGGCAAGGACGTGGCGACGCCCAACATCGACCGGCTGGCGACGCAGGGGGTCCGGATGACGGACTTCTACGCGAACCATCCGAGTTGCGGCCCCTCGCGGGCCGCGATGCTGTCGGGGCGCTACCAGCAGCGGTTCGGGTTCGAGAACAATGCCGGGCCGGCGCAGTATGAAGACCCGGCCGTCGGCCTCCCGCGCGATCACGGGGGCACGCTGGCCGAGCGGCTGAAGGCGCAGGGCTACGCGACGGGGGCGGTCGGCAAGTGGCACACAGGCTACCTGCCCGGGAACCTGCCGACCGGCCGCGGCTTCGACAGCTTCTACGGCTTCGTGGGCGGGGCCATGGCCTACACCCCCGATGGCGCCAGCGGCGACAAGGCCATCCTGCGGGGCACGTCGCCGGCGCCCATGCCCGCACACACGACCGAGGCCTTCACCGACGAGGCCGTCGCCTTCGTCGAGGCCAACCGCGAGCGGCCGTTCTTCCTCTACGCCGCCTTCAACGCTGTCCACGCCCCTTTGCAGACCACGGCGCGCTACCTCGACCGGGTTGCGGCACAGGCGGACCCGAAGCGGCGGACCTACCTCGCCATGCTGGCGGCCCTGGACGACGCGGTCGGGCGCATCGTGTCGGCGGTCGACGCGGCAGGCGTCGCCCGCGACACCCTGATCGTCTTCACCAGCGACAACGGCGGCCCCACCTGGCAGACGACCAGCAGCAACCGGCCGCTGAACGGCATGAAGGGCACGGTGCTGGAGGGCGGCGTGCGCGTCGCCACCATCTTCCGCTGGCCCGGGCGGCTGCCGGCGGGGCGTGTCTCCTCCGCGGTCGGGACCGGCTTCGACATCACCGCGACCGCCCTGGCGCTGGCGGGTTCGCCCCGGACGCCGGACCTCGATGGCGTCGACCTGACGCCGGTTCTCGCCGGCGGCGCCGGGCCGGCGGACCGGCCGCTCTTCTGGCGGCTGGGCCCACAGGGCGCCGTGCGCCGGGGCGACTGGAAGGCGGTGAAGGCCGAGGACCGGTGGTGGCTGTTCGATCTTTCCCGCGACGTCGGTGAGCGAAACGATCTCGCCGCGGCGCGGCCCGCAGTGCTGGCGCGGCTGAAGGCCGACTGGACGCGCTGGTCCGACGCGATGCCGCCGCCCGCCTGGGGCTCGTTGAACCGGAGCGGTCGCGCCGGGACGGGCGAGGTGAGGGGGCTGATCGAAGACTTCGTCGCGGGCCGGCCGGTGAATCCGCGTAGCCTGCTGTACGGCGGCGGGCCCGAATAGGCGCTAGACTAGATCGCCGCCATGGTGCGTTCGATCAGCCAGTAGGCCGACAGGCCGCCGATGGCGTAGGCCGGGGCCAGCGCGGCCCAGCGGGGCAGGGTGCGGTGGCTCATCGCCAGCAGTCGGCGGCCGGCCGCCATCACGATCAGGACGGCGGCGATGAAGGTCAATTGCCCGATCTCGACGCCGACGTTGAACAGGAACAACGCCTCGGGCGCGGCGCTCGCGGGCAGGCCGATGTCGGCGAGAACGCCGGCGAACGCCATGCCGTGCAGCAGACCGAAGGTGAAGGCGATCAGCCAGGGCCGTCGCTGCGCCAGGCCGCCGGCGGCGCGGCGCGACGGCATCAACTCGAGCGCCACGAACAGGATGCTCAGCGCCACCAGCGCCTCGATCGCCGCCGAGGGAAAACGGATGATCCCGAACGCCGCCAGCGCGAGCGTCAGGCTGTGGGCCACGGTGAAGGCGGTGATCGCCTTCACCAGCTTCCAGTTGGGGCCGATCAGCAGCAGCAGGCCGAGCACGAACAGCAGGTGGTCGATGCCGATCAGGATGTGCTCGACCCCCAGGAGGAGGTAGGCGGGAACCGCCACGCCCGAGGGCTTCGTCGCGCCCAGGACCATCCGCGGCTCGGCCGGCTTCAGCACGTGGTCAGAGGCCTCGCCGTCGCGGGCGGTGACGCGGACGATCACATCGGTGACGCTCTGGGCCAGGCCCTCGATCTCCAGCGTCTGGCCGGCCAGCGGCGGGCCGTCTCGCACCCGCCAGACGCGGGTGACGTAGCCCGGGGCGGCCTGCTCGACCTCGGCCGGCTTTTCGAGGGCGCCCCCAGAGAGGTGCGGGACGAGGCGAAGCGCCATGTCGCCGACCACCGGGCGCTTCCACACGACCTCGTAGGCGTTTGGGCCGGTCTCCCGGATCTGCACCAGCGCCGGGCGAACCTCATGTGCGTCCGCCGTGGCGACAGCGGTGAAGAGCGCCGTCAGGGCGAGGCAGAGCGCCGCCAGCAGCCTCATTGCGGAAGGCCCGCGATCTCGACCTTGTAGCGCTTGCGCAGGGACGTCCGGAACGCGCGGTTCTCGTCCTGGCGCCGTTCGGCCAGCCAGGCGGCGCGCACTTCGTCGCGCACCTGCGCCAGCGGAGGGAACACCGGCGGCAGGCGCCGCTCCACGCGGATCAGGTGCAGCCCGTAGGCGGACGGGACCGGCCCGACCCACGCGCCCTCGGCGGCCCCATGCACGGCCGCGGCGAACTGCGGGCCATAGTCCCGGTCGAGGTCGGTCTCGGCGACATCGGCATAGGTGAGGGGCAGGAGCGACGGGTCGCTGCCGGCGGTCCCCCCGGCCTCGAGGCGGGCCAGCGCGGCGGCGGCGGCGGCCTGCGGCGTCTCGCCGGTGCGGTCGCGGCTGAAGAACAGGTGGCGCATCGCCACGCGCCCGGGCGTGGCGTAGCGGTCGCGGTGGGCGTCGTAGTAGGCCTGGAGCGTCTTCTCGTCCGGCTCCGGGATGGCGGCGATGTCCTCGCTGGCGAAGGCCATCTTCTGGGCCAGCCGCCGGCGCACGATCATGTCGTCCTTGTCGAGCCCGAGGCGGATCGCCTCGCGGGCCAGGAGCTCTTCGTCGACGCGCTCTTGGATCAGGGCCGAAAGCTCGGCGCGGGTCGGCGGCCGCTGGCTCTGGAGCTCCCAGTAGGTGGCGAGCTGCTCGATCTCGGCTGCGTCGATGCGCACCACCGGCCGCTTCAGGTGGTTGGCGAAGGCGATGGCGGCGAACAGCAGCGCGCCCAGCGCCAGGAACTGGACGAGCGGCTCCCGCAGGACGCGCGAGAGCCGCGACGGTCGATCTTGGCTCACGCCGTCGGCTCGAACCAGATGGGCGAGGACCAGGCGCGTTCCATGATGGTCGGCTGGAGCTTCGGATTGGGCGGCGTGCCGTTACGCAGCGCGTCCCAGGTCGACCAGCGGCAGGACGGATTCTCCAGCACGCGAACGTAGTAGAAGGCCCGCTGCCTCGGATTGAACTCGGGATCCTTCCAGACGGTGCGAAGCTCGACGTCGCCCTTGAAGCGGTCGATCTCGCAGGTCTTGAGGTTTACGGTCGCGCCATTGTCGCCGCAGCGGCCGTTCGCGCCGACCTTGAGGCCATCCGAGCAGGCGACGTCGAACACCTTCTCCTTGGCCTGACCGTTCTCGATCCAGCCCTTCACCACCTGCGCGCGTTGCAGGTAGCCGCCGCGCGGATCGCGCACGGCCCAGACGAGGAAGCTGGGCGCGCGGCCGCGGGAGGCCAGCAGATCGCTGCCCATCGGGACACCGTGGGCATAGGCCTGGCGCACCGTGTCGGCGCGGGTCAGCAGGTCGCCCGGGAAGTCGTAGCCGGCGAAGAAGCGGACCTTGATGCGCGGACCCGACGTCGCGAACGTCTCCTTGCGGCGCATGGCGGTATAGATCGCCTCGCGGCTGTTCTCCTCGGCCCAGACGCCTGCGAGGCCCGACGCGCCCCAGGCCTGGTAGCGGCCGCCGGCCGCGCCGGCATCGACGCCGTCCCAGGTCTTCTTGCCGTCCGGCGGCGTAGAGCCACGCAGTTCGGGCCGCGAGTCCGGGCGGCCGGTCTTGGAGAAGTAGTTCGGCTCCTCGACGCTGCCCGGCGCGGCGTTGTGGGTGTCCGAGCCGCCCACGAAGCCGAACTTGAACGGGTTCGCGCCCAGCTTGTCCCGATAGATGATCCCATCCTCGAGCGCCCGGCGCACATAGCCGCCCGCGAACTTGGTGATCTTCACCGGCGAGCCGATGTAGCTCTCCATGATCTCGAAGTTGGCCCACTCGTCGTTCGGCGACAGCGAGGGGTGGGTCTCGGACGTGCCCTTGATCTGACTGATCTCGACCAGCGGCTCGTTGCGCATCCGCAGCTCGGCATAGGTCTTGTCCAGCGGCTTGCCGTTCATCCGCTGAGTGTCGAACATCATTCCGTCGGAACCGTTCGAGTTGTGCGAGATGGCCAGCGCCTCGACGCCCTTGGCGCGCCAGCCGTCCATGGTGCGCCACAGGTCCTCGGGGTCGCGCGACTGGTTGGCCGTGTAGGGAAGGCCTGCGACCTTCGCGCTCCTGAAGATGACGTTGCGGTGCATGTTCCGGCCGTCCGGCGCCGAGGTGAACTCATAGCCGACGAACGTGGTGAAGCGGCCCGGCGCGTAGTTGCGGGCGGCCGCGTCCTGCACCTCGCGCCAGGCGCGGGACGCGACTTCCGGCGCGCTGAATTCGGTGGGCAGCGTCCCGTCGCGGAAGCCGGTGACGACGCGGGTGAAGGCCGCGTTGATCTCCTTCGGGTCGGTCGAGAACAGGCCCTGCGTCACCGGCAGCTTCGAAAGCGGGCTGTGCGGGTCGTTGGCCTCGCGGATGGCCCCCATGAACTCGGAGTGGTCGGTGACGGCGACGAAGTCGAGCGGCCCGCCCTGGAGGCGGATGTCGAACCCCGCCGCATGGCCGATGGCCTCGCCCTTGGCGAACGCATAGGCGTCGTCGGGCGTCCTGCGGACGTTGAAGATGTAGGCGTCGAACGACAGGTAGGTGTGGACGTGCAGGTCGCCGAAGTAGGCATTGCGGTCGGTGTTGTAGCCCGGCAGGCGCGCTGCGGCCGGCGCCGTGGCCGGACCTGGGGCCTTCGCCGTCGGCCGGGCGGGCGCTGCGGCCGGCGCGGCGGCTTTCTGCTGGGCGACCTGCGCCCCGATGGCCGTTCCGCCGGCCAGCACGCCTACCACGGCGGCCGGGATCACATAGCGGGCGACTTCCCTGCGCATCTTCATCGGCGTTCCCCTCGTTCCCCTATCGCCTCAGCGATACCCGTCTTTCCGCCCCCCGCGCCAGAAGCCGCGAGGCATGGCGAGGTCGAGCGCAGGCATGGCGACGCTCAACGGTATTCGGGTTCCTCCCACTCCGGCCAAAGGTCGGGCAGGCCCCCCGAAACCTTGTCCGGGAAGGCGGCCGGGCGCTTGTCGAGGAAGGCCGCGATGCCTTCCTTCGCGTCGTCCGAGGCGCCGCGCATCCTGAGCGACCGGCTGTCGGCGCGGTGGGATTCCATCGGGTGGTCCGCGGTCAGGCCGCGCCAGATGAGCTGACGCATCACGGCCATCGACATCGGCGCGGACTCCGCGAAGCCCTTGGCGATCGCGCGGGCGGCCGGCAACAGGTCTTCGGGGGCGTGGAGCGCCTGGACGAGGCCCTTGGCATGGGCCTCCTGGGCGGTGAAGACGCGACCGGAATAGCACCACTCCAGCGCGGCCGGCGGGCCGACCAGCCGTGGCAGGAACCACGACGAGCAGGCCTCCATCGTGATGCCGCGCCGCGCGAAGACGAAGCCGAACTTGGCCTCGGTCGAGGCGATCCGGATGTCCATCGGCAGTTGCATGGTCACGCCCACGCCCACTGCCGCGCCGTTCACCGCCGCGATCACCGGCTTCAGGCTCTGGAAGATGCGCAGCGACACCCGGCCGCCGCCGTCGCGGGTGACGTCGCCGGTGTCGCCCGCCGCGCGCCGTTCGGCTTCGCGCGCGCCCTGATCGAAGGTGCCGCCGCCGGCCCCCAGGTCGGCCCCGGCGCAGAAACCGCGGCCCGCGCCGGTGACGATCACCGCCCTCACCGCGTCGTCGGCGTCGGTCGCGTCGAACGCGGCGATCATGTCCAGCATCATCTTCGGCGTGAAGGCGTTCAGCCGATCGGGCCGGTTCAGCGTGATCGTCGCGATCCCGTCGCCGTCGACGTCGTAGAGCAGGGTCTCGAATGGCGGCATCGGCGAAGGGTCTCCGGGATCAGGGCGCTGAGATTTCGAACCAGAGGTCGAAGCGGTCGAGTAGGGCGACGAGGCGGCCGAGTTCGCCCGCGCCGTCGCCGGCGAGGCCCGCGGACTCCAGCGTCTCGGCGCCGGTCACGAGGTCGACGAGCTGGCCGCGCGACAGTTCGACCCGTGGTCCGGCCTCGCCCGCGCGATGGTGCAGCACCGCGTTCTCGACCCGCACCGCGAACCGCTCGCCGGTGTCGCTGAAGGCCACCGTGAACGCGATGGCCCGGTCGCCGGCCGCGAGCCCGTTCAGCCGCACCGAAAGCGCGTCCAGCAGGTTGTCGGCGGGCAGGGTGCGGAGCTGGCCCGCCGAGGCCTGCCGCGGCGTGTCCGACTTCGGCCGGGGCTTGCGCAGCTCCTGCGCGCCGGTGAGGTAGAAGTCGCGCCAGGGGCCGGACTCGGCCTGGTAGCCCATCTGCTCTAGGGCGTTGGCCTGGAGGGCGCGCGCGTCGGCGTTCGCGGGGTCGGCGAAGACGAGGTGGCCCACGATCTCGGCGGCCCAGCGGTAGTCGCCCGCCTCGAAGGCGCGGCGGCCCTCGGCCAGCACCTTGCCCGCTCCGCCCATGGCGTCCACGTACCGCCGCCCCGCCGCTTCCGGCGGATGCCTGTTCAGGTTGGCCGGGTTGCCGTCGAACCACCCGAGGTACTTCTGGTAGACCGCCTTGGCGTTGTGGCTGAGCGTCCCGTAGTAGCTGCGGGTGTGCCACTCCGCCTCCAGCGTCGGCGGCAGCTTCAGCACCTCGGCGATCTCGGGCCCGTTCATCCCGTGGTTCGCCATCCTGAGCGTCTGGTCGTGGATGTACTTGTAGAGGTCGCGCTGCTTGCCGAGGAACGCGCGGATCGGGTCCTCGCCCCAGCGCGGCCAGTGGTGGCTGGCGAACATCACGTCGGCCTTGCCGGCGAACATCGCCAGCGCCTCGTCGATGTAGAAGGCCCACGCCTTGGCGTCGCGCACCTGCGCGCCGCGCGGCGTGTAGAGATTGTGCAGGTGACAGGTGCAGTTCTCCGCCATGCAGAGCGCGCCGAACTGCGGAAAGTGGAAGTTCATCTCGGCGGGCGCCTCGGTGTCGGGCGTCACCTGGAAGACGACCTCGACGCCGTCCAGCGTCAGCGACTGACCGGTGTGGGTCACCGAGACCGTGGGGGCGACGAGCGCGACCTTGCCCGTCGACGTGCCCTTGCCGAGGCCGGAGTCGACGTGACCTTTGGGGTCCTTGGGCAGGAGACCGCCGTACATGTAGGTCGCGCGGCGGCTCATGACGTTGCCGGCCAGGACGTTCTCGGCGACGGCGGCCTGCAGGAAGCCCTCGGGCGCCACGATCGGAACGCCGCGGGCGATGTCATCGGGAGTCAGCACGCCCATGACGCCGCCGTAGTGGTCGACGTGGCTGTGGGTGTAGATCACCGCCGTCACCGGCCGGTCGCCCTTGAGCTGGCGCAGCAGCTCCAGCGCCGCCGCGGCCGGAGCGGCAGAGGTCAGCGGGTCGATGACGATCCAGCCCTCGCGGCCCTCGATGAAGGTGATGTTCGAGATGTCGAAGCCGCGCACCTGCCACACGCCCGGCGTCACCTCGAACAGGCCGTGCATGGCGTTCAGCCGCGCCTGGCGCCAGAGGCTGGGATTGACCGTGTCGGGCCGCTCGCCGTCCAGGAAGGCGAAGGGGCGCTGGCTCCAGGCGCCGGGGACGTCGGCGTCGGGGATCGTGCCGACGAAGCCCCGGGCCGCGAGCGCGAAGTCGCCGCCGTCGTCGGGGGGCAGGTTCGCCGCCACGGCCGCGTGCGCGGCGCGGGTGGCGTCCGTCGCGTCCTGGCGCGGATCGGCCTCCGACATGCTTCCCCCTTCGCCGTCTGATGCGCGGCGTTCGCGGACGCTAGGCTTACCGGAAGCGCGGTTCAATTCAAATGTTCCGAGTTGGTATCAAATGGATTGACGAGGCGGGCCCAAATCCTCAGGTTCGCGCCCGGGGCGGATCAACCGCCGGGGAGGCTCGCCATGAACCTGCAGGGCAAGGTCGTCGTGATCACGGGTGGCGGCGGCGGCATCGGCAAGGCCCTGGCGGAGCGGTTCCACGCCGAAGGCGCCGCGGGAATCCTGGTCGCCGACCTCGACGGCGAGGCGGCGGCGGCGACCGCCGACGCCGTGGGCGGCGTCCCGGCGCAGGCGAACGTCGCCGTCGAGGCCGACGTGCAGCGGATGGTGGCGCTGGCCGAGGAGCGCTTCGGCCGCATCGACCTGATGTGCTCCAACGCCGGCGTGCCCGTGCGCGACCCCGACTTCAACAACGCGACGTCGGCCTCCAACGAGGTCTGGACGCTGGGCTGGGAGGTCAACGTGATGGCCCACGTCTATGCGGCGCGCGCGGCGCTGCCCGGGATGATCGCCCGCGGCGGGGGGTACTTCCTGCACACGGTCTCGGCGGCGGGCCTGCTGAGCCAGCCCGGCAGCCCGGTCTATGCGACCACCAAGCACGCGGCGACCGGCTTCGCCGAAGCGCTGGCGATCACCCACAGGAGCCAGGGCATCGGCGTCTCGATCCTCTGTCCGCAGGCCGTGGACACGCCGATGATCCGAGACGCCCGCGGCTCGCAGGCGGTCGACGGCGTGCTGTCGCCGGCCGAGGTCGCGCAATGCGTGGTCGACGGCCTGGCCGCCGAAACCTTCCTGATCCTGCCGCACCCGCAGGTCCTGACCTACATGCAGCGCAAGACGAGCGACTACGATCGCTGGATCGGCGGCATGGTGCGCCTGCGTGACAAGATCGCCGCGTCCCTGGCCGGCGGCTGACGCCCTGTGTCCGCCGCCGGCGCGCCCGCGCACGAGGGTCACATCCACGGCTACGGCTCGCGCCCGTACCGGACCTACGTCCTTACGGCGCTGCTCTTCATCTTCATCCTGAACTTCATGGACCGGTCGCTGCTGTCGGTGGTGGCGCCGCAAATGAAGCCCGAGCTCGGCATCTCCGACACCGGCTTCGGCCTGCTGACCGGCTTCGGCTTCGCGCTGCTCTACACGATCGTCGGTGTGCCGCTGGCGCAGATCGCCGAGACCCGCCACCGCGTCTGGATCATGAGCATCTGCGTAGCGCTCTGGTCGCTGATGACCGCCGCCTGTGGCCTGGCCGCCGAGGTCACCATCGGTTCGATCACCATCGGCGCGTTCTGGGTGCTGCTGACCTGCCGCGTGGGCGTGGGCATCGGCGAAGCCGGTTGCACGCCGCAGGCCAACTCGCTGATCGCCGACTACTATCCGCCGCGGGCCCGCTCGACCGCGCTCGGCTACTACGCCATGGGCGTGACGCTGGGGACCATGCTGGCCAACGTGATCGGCGGACCGATCACCGATGCGCTGGGCTGGCGCTGGGCGTTCTTCATCCTGGGCGTGCCGGGGCTGCTGGTGGCGGTGGCGTTGAAGCTGACCGTGCGCGAGCCGCCGCGCGGCTACACCGACCCGCCGGGCACGCCGCGTCGCGAGACGGTGCGTTTCGCCGACGGCCTGAGGGAGATCGCATCCAAGAAGTCGTTCTGGTCGATGACGACGGCGGCCACCATCGCGGCCTTCTGCGGCTACGGCATCTCGTCGTTTCAGTCGCTCTTTATCAACCGCAGCTTCGGCCTGACCGCCGGCGAGGCGGCCCTGATGATCAACGTGCCGGTGGCCATCGCCTCGTCGCTGGGGACGCTCGGCACGGGCTGGCTCGCCGAGAAGATCGGGTCGCGCAGCACCACCGCCATCGCGTGGCTGCCGGCCGCGGGCATGGCGATTTCGGTCCCCTTCTACGTGCTGGCGTTCACGACCCACGACCTGCGGCTCTGCCTGCTGGGTCTCGTGATCGGCGGCGGCGCGAAGTACGGCTACCTCGCGGCCCAGTACACGATCGGGCAGGGCGTGGTGTCGGCACAGACGCGGGCGCTTTCCACGGCGGTGCTGATGTTCATGCTGAACCTGCTGGGCTACGGCCTGGGGCCGCTGTTCATCGGCTGGCTGAGCGATGTGCTGTTCCGGATGAAGGCCGCGGGCCTGGGCGCCGCCGACCTGACCCGCGCCGCCTGCGAGGGCGCGGCGCGTGCGAACCTTCCGGCGAAGCTGGAACAGGTCTGCGCGGTCGCCCACCCGCAGAGCCTGCAGCAGTCGCTGCTGGTGACGGCCAGCCTCTACGCCGCCAGCGGCGCGTTCTTCCTCCTGACCTGCCGCTGGCTGAAGCAGGACCTCGTCGCGAAGTAGGGGGCGCGAACGGCCGCGCCCCCGGAAGGCTCGGGCGGGTCACCCCCGGCCGGGCGCCGTCCGGCGCGGCGCGCGCACGGCGCCGATCCACCAGGGGCTCGACCACGCCCCGGCGCCGTCCGCCTGGACCACGCGGACGTAGTAGTTGTCGCCATCCTTCGGCGCCTCGGAGTCCTCGAAGCGGAAGGTCCGGTCGCGCTCGGTCGCGGGCCGGATCTGGCGCACGGTGATGCGGTCCTGCGAGGCGCTGGAGGGCGTGGCGCCGCTCGCCAGGACGGGCAGCGGGACGGCGAGGTCCCGTGCCTGGCCGGGCGGCGGCACGTCGGCGGCGTGGACGGCGTTCGCCCCGCCGACGAGCGCGAGGCTCACCTCGACGCGGGCCTTGGAGACGTCGCCGCCGAGCCTGAGGCGCACGGCCTTCGCATAGCCGCGCGTGGTCAGGCGGAAGGTGACGGTGTCGGCGGCGCCCGGCTGCGGCCGCACCCACTCGGAGAGGTAGTTCAGAGCCTCGACCTGCGGGCTGAACGCGCCGTCGAGCCTGGCCCCGGTCACCTTGATCGTTCCCGTCCAGACCCGCTCGGTCCGTGAACCCTCCAGCGGCTTGCCGGGCTCGGACGTCGACCAGAAGTCGACCTCGACCATGTTGCCGTCGCCGGCGCCGTCGGGGGCCTCGAAGTTGCGGCTCTCCAGGTCCTTGCCGTTCCTGACCAGGGTGATCGACTGGATCGGGCCCGTGCCATGGACGACGCCCTCGACCACGCGCCGCGCCGCGCTCGGCGCCACGGCGCCCATCCGCGTCCCGTTCAGCGCCGCCTTCAGGATGATCCGGTCGCTGGTGGTCGCGTAGGTGCGGCGGTCCTTGATCGCGTCGAACAGGACGTCGCGGTCCCTGGCCGGCGCGTTGACCGCCGCGATCCCGCCCGTGCCGTCGAAGTAGAACCGCCCCAGCGGCCGCATCTTGTAGCCGGGGTGGCCCAGGTGGTCGTCGCCGCCGCCCACGAATCCGAGCTGCCAGCCGTTCGCCAGATAGCGCTGGCCCAGCCACTCGAAGATGCCGTGCTCGGACACGATCTCGACCACCGGCTCCAGCGCCGCGTCGTTCTGCGTGGCGTCGGCGGTCATGTGAGCGTGCGGGATCACCAGCACGTCCTTCGGCGCGTAGTGCTTCCTGAGGCCCCGGTAGAGGTCGGGCAGGGCCGGGAAGAGCTGGCTCGGGACCGGCTGGACCCCGTCGAGGCGGCGGAAGATCACGTTGTGGTGGCCGCCATAGGCCGACAGCACCGTCCACTCGTAGCCCATGTAGGTGATGAACCGGCCGGGGGCGTCGAACTTGCGGGCGGCGGTGCGCATCTGCTCCCACTCGCTCGCGTCCATCCACAGGTCGTGCTCGGTGAGGCTGACGAAATCGAGCCGCGACTCGTCGCGGGCGAACTCGAAGTAGGCGTCGACCAGCCCCATCCCTTCCGAGAAGCCGCAGTGGCCGTGGGTCTCGCCCCAGAAGATGCGGTCGGTGGGGTCGGCCTCGACCAGCACGGGCGCGGACTCGCCCCTGAAGCGCCCGTCGGCCGAGACGATCTGGAAGCGATGCACGCCGGGGGCGGCGATCTTCACGTCGCGCAGGACGGTGATCGAATTGGCCGACGCCGGGATCTCGCGGAACGGCTTGCCGTCCAGGAGCACCGTCCACGCCGGCGCGCCTCCGGTCGCGAGGTTCCGGAAGCGATCCTCGGTGCGCACCGAGAGTTCGAACGGCTCGTTCGGCTCGACGATCGAGGGGTTGAAGCCCCGCACGCTGGCCGCCGGGCCGCCCAGCAGCGGCGTCGTGACCTCGCGCGGCGTCAGCAGCAGGCCGTCCTTCTCGGTCATCACCCAGAACGGGAAACGGACGCCCGAGTTGGAGACCTGGAACAGCAGCAGCCCTTTCGAGCCGCCCGAACGGTCGCCGTAGGTGACCGTCACCGTCTCGCCGGCCTTCAGTTCGCCCTCGGCGATCCTGAAGAACACGCGGGGCATCTCCCCGACCCCCAGGCCCGTGGAGAACATCCCGGCGATCGGGAAGGTGTCGCGCACGATCCTCACCGCCGGGTTCGACGTGCGGCACGAGATGTAGTTGTCGGCGTGCGGATCGCTGGCCTGCAGGTCGGCGAAGGTGAAGTAGAAGTGGTTCGGGATGACGATCCCGCCGCCCGCCTTCAGCGGCGCCTCGCCCACGGTGTAGGTCTGTTCGAACTGGACGTAGCCGTCGACATACCAGGGGCCTTCGGTCCTGGCCGAAACCGTTCCGGTTAGCTTCGGGTTCTTCTCCAGGGCGCTCAGCGTGCGAACGTACTGGTCGAGCGCCGCCAGCATGCGGTTCTTCGCCCGCTCGCCGGTCTGGGGGAAGCCCGGGGCGTTCATGGTGGTGACGAGCTGCGGGATGTCCGGGTGCAGGTACTGGCCGGTCAGCGACAGCGCGTTCATCCAGGCGTAGAGCACCTCGGTCCGCGCCCGGGTGGTGGCGACGCTCGTCGGCGCCAGCGCCACGTCGCGCTTCAGTTGCTCGACGCGCTTGCGCAGCGAGCGGCTCATGTAGTCGCCGGGCGCGGGCGCCTCGGGCTGCAGCAGGGTCTGCGAGGCGGCCCAGCCGAGCGGAATGGTCGAAGCGCCCGCGAGGGCGAGCGCGCCGAGGGTCTGGCGGCGGGACCAGCGGGTCATGGGGCGTAGGTCCTTCATCCGAATGTGGCCGGCGCGAACTCGAGAACGAGGCGCTGGGCGGTCCAGAGGAGCCCGGCCACGGCGACGCACGCCGTGACGGGGCGGGAGATCAGCAGCGGGTCGCGCGTCAGCAGCGTGGCGAGGCGCAGCGCGGCCAGCACGAGGACGATGACCGCGATCTGGGCCAGCTCGATCCCGACGTTGAAGGCGGCGAGGGCGGTGAGCTCGGCGCCGCGCGGCAGGCCGGTCTCGGCGAGCGCGCCGGCGAAGCCCAGGCCGTGCAGGAGGCCGAAGCCGAACACGACGCCCAGTCGGACCCAGCCGACATCGCCCGAGGCCGCGCGGAACGACAGGATCGCCGCCACGGCGATCGAAAGCGTGATCGCGGGCTCCACGAGCGACGCCGGGGCCGAGACGAACCCGAGCGCGGCGAGGCTCAGCGTCAGCGAGTGCGCGAGCGTGAAGGCGGTGGCGAGCTTCACCAGCGGGCCTAGCCGCGGCGCGCCTATCGCCAGCGCCACGACGAACAGGATGTGGTCGAGGCCGCCGGGCAGGATGTGGCCGAAGCCGAGACGCACGAACCGAAGCACGGCGTCGAGGTGGTCGAGTACGGGGCTCGGGCCCGCGAGGCGCAGGTCCGGGCTGCGCTGGCCGTCGGGGATGGGCGCCGTGGTGGTCGTGCCGTCGGGATAGCGCGTGGACAGCACGGCCGGCCCCAGGGACGGCGGCAGGGCGATGTCGACGACGGTGGTTCCGGCCGGCGCCTGCGCGGTGATCGCGATGGGCTCCGACGGCATGGGGCTGAGGCGCGGCGTCGCGGCCTCGGCGCGGATCTGGCCCGGCGTCGGCATCCGCACGGCCACGTCGATGAGGCGGCCGTCGGCGCGCAGGCTCAGCATCGCGCGGATCTGGCCGGCGACCTCGGCCGATCGCGCGGCGATCTCGGTGTCGCTCATGGCCATCAGCCGCGCGGCGACCGCGTCGTCAGACGCGCCCTGGGGCAGACCCTGGACCAGCGGCGTCAGATGGCAGCGGAGCGCGATGTCGAGCTTGCCTCCCGGCCCGATCCGCAGGTCGACGAGGGCGTAGGGCAGGTTGTGCGCCTGCGCCGGCGCCGCGGCGACGACGAGCAGGAGCGCCGCCGACAGCCACGCGCCCGCCACCGCAGCGAGGCGGCGTATCCATGGCGTTTGAGCGTGCGATCCGGAAGCCACGATCGGTCGTTCCCTTGGCCGTCTCTCGCGGCTTTGAGTGACCGGTATATCGCGGTCCCGAGCCTGGTCCACCGACGCGCGGGAATGCCGACATTCCTCGCCGCCATATGGTATCCCGAAATCCGCCGCCTAAAACGTGAGCCGGATGACGCCGCGGCCCAGGACGCCCATCGACGAGAGGAGCCTGACGAGCATGAGTGGCGCCGACGCCGTCCTGAGCCGCCCCGACGGGGTTCGCATCGCCTGGCGGCGCGACGGCGCCGCGGACGCGCCGGCCGTGCTTCTGTGCTCGATGGCCACGGCCGCGCTGGGGATCTGGGACGGCGCGACGGCCGCCCTGGCCGAGCGCTACGCCGTGCTACGCTACGACCGCCGCGGCGACGGCGACAGCGATGCGGGGCCGCCGGCGTCGCACACGCTCGACACCCATCTCGCCGATGCGCTCGCGGTGCTCGACGCTGCAGGGTGCGCCCGGGCCAGCGTGTGCGGCATGGCCTACGGCGCGCGGGTCGCCACCCGCATGGCGCTGCAGGCGCCGGAGCGGGTCGGGCGGCTGATCCTGTTCGACGCGACCGGCGGCCCCCCTGCGCCGGAAGCGGTGCGCGCCACGGGCAGCGCGCAGGCGCGGGCCCTGCGCGACGCCGCCGCGATCCCGACGCCGCGGATCGACCGGCGCTGGTTCGCCCGCCGCGATCCGGAGGGGGCCGGCGTTTCGGCCCGCACCCTGGCGGGGCATCCCGCCTGGACCGACGGCCTCGCGGCGATCGCGGTCCCCACGTTCCTGGCCACCGGCGAGCAGGACCCGAACCTGGAAGGCTCGCGCCGGATGGCCCGCGAAATCCCGGGCGCGGAACTGCACGTCATGCCGATGACCGGCCATGCCTCGCTGCTGGACCGGCCCGACCTCGTGCTGCGCCTCCTGGAGCAGTTCCTGTCCGCGCAAAGGAGCGCTTTCCCGACATGAAGACCGCCCTCGTCACCGGCGCCGGGGCCGGCATCGGCGCCGCCATCGCCCGGCGCTTCGCGGAGGCCGGCGCGCACGTCGCCGTCCTCGACGCCCGCGAGGACGGCGTCGCCGCCGTGGTGGACGCGATCCGCGCCGCGGGCCTCAGCGCCGAGGGCTTCGTCTGCGACGTCACCGACGACACCACGTTCCTGCCGCTGGTCGAGGCCTTCGCGAAGCCGCGCGGCGGGCTCGACGCCGTGGCCGGCGCCGCGGGCGTCGCCAGCCGCCACACCATTCCGCAGATGAGCGCCCAGGACTGGCGGCGCGTCATCGACGTGAACCTCACCGGCGCATTCCTGACCATCAAGGCCGCCGCCGCCAACGCGTCGGGCCCGGGCGCCTCGGTGACGGTGATCTCCTCGATCGCCAGCCGCCATGTCGCCTATATGTCGGGCGTCCACTACGCGGCCAGCAAGTCGGCGCTCGACGGCCTCGTGCGGCAGGCCGCCTTCGAGTTCGGCCGTCACGGCTTCCGGGTGAACGCCGTTGCGCCCGGGCCGATGTCGAACCGCATGGGCGGCGGCGACATCCCGCCGGAGCGCCAGGCCTCCACGGCTGCGAACGTGCCGCTGCAGCGCGTGGTGGAGCCCGAGGACATCGCGGAGGCCTGCTACTTCCTGGCCAGCCCCGCGGCGCGCGCGATCACCGGCGTCGTCCTGCCGGTCGACGCCGGCTTCCTCACCGGCCGCGGCGTCCCCTACCGCGCCTACTTCGACCTGCACGGCGAAGCGTTCTAGCGCGCGACGGCGCCCCGGCCGGAGGCTTCGGCGTCAGGCCGCGGCGGGGCCGTTCCGGATCGCGATCGCCTCGACGACCCGGCGACCGCGCTCGTCCAGGGCGCAGGAGACGCGCGCGCCCAGGGGGTCCTGCGCCCGCATGGCCTCCAGCACCGCCGGATAGTCCGGCGAAGTCATGGCCAGGAAGCGCTCGCCCGCGTCGGTCCGGCAGACGAGCACCCCATGCGGGGCCTCGCGGCCGTAGTCGATCGTGTAGGTCTCGACCGCGCCTTCCAGGGCGCTGTCGGGTGCGGGGGTCGGCGCGGACCAGCCGTCGATCTCGGCCTGCAGCCCGGCGCTGTCGAAGGGCCGCCAATCCCGCGGCCTGGTCGCGTAGACGCCGACCGAATACTTGGACAGAAACCCGCCGTTCGCGCCGAGCAGGCCGTAGGACCCCGGCTTCGCCCGGAGCGCCCGCACGAGGCTGGCGATCGCGTGCATCGAGTAGTTGTTGCCGGCGCCGCCGAAGAACGGGAGGCCGCCGGTCACCGTCAGGGGGCGCGGATCGTCCGCCGCGATGCCCAGTTCGTCGCGCACGCTGAAGACCGCCACCGGGAAGCAGCTATAGAGGTCGAAGGCGGCGATCTCGTCCACGCCCACGCCGGCGCCCGCGAGCGCCTGCTTGGCGGCCAGCACCGCGGCGGGATAGGCCGCCAGGTCGTTGCGCTGGAACGGCGTGCGCTCAGTCACGTCGGCGCCGCCGTGGAGGTAGACCCAGCGGTCCTCCGGCACGCCCAGCTCGCGCGCCATGCCGACGGACGCGATCAGCACCGCGGCGCCCTGGTTCGCCTGGTCGCGGGCCACCATGCGGCGCGGAAACGGGTCGGCGACGACGCGATTCTGCGGCGTCACCGTCGCCAGCTCCCCGGCGGTGAACACCGATTGCGACATGGCATGCGGGTTGCCGGCCGCCACGGTCGTGAAGGGCGCGAACAACTCGCCCATCTCCCGCAGGTAGGCCTCGCGGGTCAGCCCGCGCTTCGCGCGCCGCGCGTTCTCGTACATCGCGTAGACCTGGATGGGCGTGCGCGCGCCGTGCTCGGCGATCACCGCGTCGACCAGCCCGTCGACGCCGTAGCCGCGCTCCTCGAGCTGGCCCTCGACCGCTTCGGACCAGTCGCGGGTCTCGCCCTTGCCGGCCAGGTCACGGACCGTGGAGATCGCCTCCGAGCCGCAGATCAGCGCCAGCCGCATCTCGCCGCGCCCGATGGCGTGGGCGAATTCGTTGACCAGGTGCTGCGGGCCCTGGCCGCCGACCGGCTCCAGGATCGCGCGCTGCGGGTGGGCGCCGATCCGCCTGGCCACCGAGCGGGGGAAGTTGTTCGACTTGCCGAAGGGCGCGACGGCGCGGGGGCCGGACACTTCGAACTGCCGGATTGCGGCCATCACCTCGATCCGGGGCGCGATCTCCACGGCGGCGCCGGCGTCGTCCAGGGCGGCCCTGGCGGCCAGCGCGGCGAGTTCGACGGGCGAGCGCGCCGCGTAGTCCGGCGCCCCGATCCGCTCGGAAGCCTCGCCGACACCGATGATCACGGGCGTATTGTCGTCCATTCTCGTCCCCTCTGGCATCCAGGCGCACGCGCGGCGCACCCTATAGCGCGGCGACGTAGCGTCAGGGGAGCCGAGTCCGCGCCCGGGCGGGAGCGGCCTGCCGCAGGCTCGACCGGCGCCGCCCGGACGCGGTATCCCATGACGGGCGGTGTTCAGACCCCGGGGCGGTGAGGGGGCCGGGACCGTCTGTCGTATAGGGTCTAGTGACGCAGTGAGAGGCGACCGCTTGAAACCTTCCCTCGACGACCTGATCGAAGCGCTGCGGGCCTCGCCGCCGGATGCGGACCTGTCGCAGATCGGTCCCGGAGCGTGGCGGCGCATCGCGCGCGTCCGCCGTGCGCGCTCGGTGGACGCATGGCTGCTGCCGGCCCGCGCCGGTGCGGTCGTCTTCGCGCTGACAGCCGGCGCGGCGCTCGGGGCCGCGCATGCGCGCGAGGCCGCCCCCAGGCCGGAAGTGGCGGCGTTCCAGGTCGCGAGCGTGTTCGCGCCCTCCACGCTGCTGGACAGGCACTAGTGGGGCTGGTCTCCCGAAACCTGCTGATCACGCTGGTCCTGTCGCTGGCGGCGATCGGCGTGGGGGCCTGGGCGGGCGCGAGGATCTTCGGGCGCGAGCCGGACCCACCGTCGCTGCACGAGTTCGTCCACGAGGAACTCGACCTCAGCGCCGGCCAGGACGCGCAGCTCGAAACGCTGGAGCGCGACTTCGCCGTGCGGCGCAAGGCGCGCGAAGCGGAACTTCGCGCCGCGAACGCCGCGCTGGCGGCGGCGATTCAGTCGGGGCACACCTACTCGCCCGAGGTCCAGGCTGCGGTCGAACGCTTCCACCACACGATGGGCGAACTGCAGAAGGAAACCATCCTCCACGTTCTGGAGATGCGGAAGATCCTGACGCCGGCGCAGGCGGCCCGCTACGACCAACGCATATCGCAGGCCCTCACCGAAGAGACCCTTTGACCGGCGAAGGCGCACCGGACGCCGCCCTGGCCGCGCGGGCGCTGGCCGGCGACGACGCCGCATTCGGCCGGCTCATGCGGGCGCATACGAACGATCTCTTCCGCTTCGCAAGGCGGTACACGGGCGATCCCGACGCTGCGGGCGATGTCGTGCAGGACACCTTCGTGTCCGCCTGGAAGGCGCTGGCCCGCTACGATGACAGTCGCCCGTTCGGCGTCTGGCTGCGTGCGATCGCGCTCAACAAGTGCCGCGACCGCGCCCGCCGGCGCTATCTGCGCCGTGTCGTGCTCGGGCAGGCCGATCCGGAAGGTTTCGAGGCGCAGAGCCGCGCGGATCCGAGCCCCGACGCCGAGATGTCGCTGATCACGCGCCAGCGGCTGGACCGGCTGGACCGCGCGGTGGCCGGGTTGCCGGCCGGCCTCAAGGAGCCCCTCATTCTCACGGTCTTCGAGGGATTGTCGCAGCAGGCGGCCGGAGAGGTCCTCGGGCTCACTGCCAAGGCGGTGGAGATCAGGGTCTACCGGGCGCGCCGGCGCCTGGCCGAGCTCCTGCAGCTCGGCGACGACGCGTCCTGACGGGACCGCACGTCGGTCCTGAGGGGTGCGCTTCGCCGCTGCGTATGTCGATGCGAGGCGCTCATCCGCGCCCGTTCGTCCCGCCTTGCGGGGCCAGGACCGCACGCCGCTCCGGCGATGCGAATGTCATGTATTCAGTCGGAAATGCAGGTATTCGAGATCCTAAATCCGCTCTGTCCAGATCCTGAAGCTGCCTGATGAGATCGTATCATCTGATACGAGTCCCCCTCATCGCACACTTATCCTGCACAATTATTCCTCTTTCCTATGCTTGCTTGGCTGTCAAGCCGATGGTCACTGTCAACGCGGCGACGAAGACAAAAATAACGCGATAAATGCGGGATATTCCCCAATATCAAGATAAAAATACCCAATTCGGGGCATAATGCGAGGCGGATGCGGGAAAATCCGACAGAGTCTCGGCAAAAACAACCGAAACTCGGCCTTCATTATGTATATACATGACTTGACGTTGACACCCTTCCGTCGGCTCCTTCGCGCCTTGTGGCGACCAGCGGAACGCGGCGCCCGATGCGGGATCCATTGGGGGTTTGATCATGAACGGGCTTGGCAAGCGACTTCTGATGGCTGGCGCATGCGCGGCGCTGATGCCGTCCGGCGCGGCGCTCGCGCAGGCGGCGGCCGACGGCGACGACGTGGGCGAAGTCATCGTCACCGGCAGCCGCATCAAGCGTGCGGACATCGAGGGCGTGGGGCCGGCTACCGTGATCGGTGCGCCAGAGATCGCCAAGAGCGGCATCGTCAACGTGGAGACGATGCTGCAGCGGCTGCCCGCGGCGGCCGGCTACTCGGGCGGCCAGGGCAATGCCTACTGGGCGTCGCGGGGCTGGGGCACGGCGACGGTCAACCTGCGCGGCCTCGGCATCAACCGGACCCTCGTGCTGCTGAACGGGCGGCGGCTCGTCAACGGGGGCACCGGCGCCAACAGTGCGCCCGACCTGAACACCATCCCCGCGTCCATCATCGGCCGGATCGAGGTGCTGAAGGACGGCGCCTCGGCGATCTACGGCACCGACGCGGTGGCCGGGGTCGTGAACATCATCACCCGCACCGACATCGAGGGCTTCGAGGTCGCCGCCCGCTACGGGGTAAGCGACGAGGGCGATGGCACCGACTTCACGGCCGACGCCGCCTACGGCCTGCGCACCGACCGCGGCCACCTGCAGTTCGCGGCCAGTTACCAGGTGACCCAGCCGGTCAACATGTTCAGCCGCGCGGGCTGCCAGAAGAGCGGCGCCAGCGGGACGCTCGTCTGTTCCGGGAGCGGCGCCACGGCCGGCGGTCGCGCCTCGCTGCCGAACGGCCAGATCATCAACTTCACCGGCGGCAACACGTTCGCGCCGTACAACGTCGCGGTCCACGGCTTCCAGGGGAACAACTACCTCAACGCCGTGAACCCCCTCGAGCGCCTGACGACCGGGGTGTTCGGCGAGTACGAGGTGGCGGAGGGGATCCAGCTCTTCGGCGAGTTCCTCTATACGCACCGCAAGACGGACCAGAGTTCGACGCCGGGCACGCTCACGAACCTCGTCGTGGCGGCGAGCAACCCGACGAACCCGACGGGCCAGACGGTGACCGTGATCCAGCGGCGCCTGGTCGAAGGCGGCTCACGCGTGGCCTTCCAGGAGACCAACACCTACCAGGCGACGGCGGGGGCGCGCGGCAAGTTCGGGAAGGACTGGACCTGGGAGCTCTCGGCCAACTACGGCCGCAGCACGGGAACGGACGGCTTCACCAACATCGCCAACCGGCAGAACGTCGCCAACACGCTGAACACCGCCGTCTGCTCGTTCACGCCGGGCGCGGCGATCCCGTGCGCGGACTACCTCGGCGCCGGCGACGTCACGCCGGAGGTGCTCCGTTACATCCTGACCACGACGATCGACACCGGCGGCAACGAGACGCTGAACCTCAGCTTCGATACAACGGGCACGCTGTTCCAGCTTCCGGCCGGTCCGCTGCAGGTGGCGGCGGGCGCGACGTACCGGAAGGACGAGGGCTTCCGCAATCCCGACAACCTGATCGTGCTGGGCATCGCGAACTCGAACCAGCAGAGCCCGATCAAGGGCGCGGTCGAGGCGGTCGAAGCCTACGGCGAACTCAGCGTTCCGCTGCTCAAGGACCTGCCGATGGTGGAGTCGCTGCGGTTCGACGGCGCCATCCGCTTCTCCGACTACAAGCGCTTCGGCAGCGACGTGAACTACAAGGCCGGCCTGGACTGGTCGATCGCCTACGGCCTGCGCGCCCGCGCGACCTGGGGCACGGCGTTCCGCGTCCCGAACGTCGCGGAGCTGTTCAGCGGCCTGACCCAGGGCCAGCTCACCACCACCGACCCCTGCAGCCGCTACTCGACCAGCACCAACGCGACCCTGGTCGCGAACTGTCGCGCGACGGGCGTCCCCGCCAACTACGTCCAGCCCAACAACGCGATCCTGACCACCACCGGCGGCAATGTGAACCTGATCCCGGAAGAGGCCGAGACGCTGACGCTGGGCCTGGTGTGGGAGCCGCCCGTCGTCCCCGGGCTGTCGCTGACGTTCGACTACTTCAAGATCGACATCGACAACGCGATCCGCTCGATCACCGGCTCGACCAAGCTGTCGGTCTGCTACAACACGCCCAACCTGGCGCACCCGTTCTGCTCCGCGCAGAACTTTACCCGCAACACGCTGACGGGCGAGATCAACTTCCTCTCGTCGCAACAGGTGAACGTCGGCGCCGAGACGGTGAAGGGCTACGACGCCGCGGCGACCTACGCGTTCGACGTGATGGCGCGCCGGGCGACCCTGACGGGCAGCGTCACCTACCTGAAGGACTACACCATCATCCCGTTCCCGGGCGGCGCGCCGATCATCTACCGCGGCCGGATCGGCGGGGGGATCGGCGGCTATCCGAAGTGGCGCGGGCTGACCTCGCTGACGGTGGACGATCCGAAGTGGAGCGCGAGCTACACGATCCAGTGGATCGGCAAGGCCACCGACCTCAGCGCCGCGCCCACGGCGCTGGGCTACCGCACGCCCAACGTCTTCTACCACAATGCCCAGTTCGCCTATCGGCTGATGGACGACGCGACGGTCGCGGTTGGGGTCGACAACATCTTCGAAGAGGATGCGCCGTTCCTGCCCAGCTTCACCGACGGCAACACCGACACCTTCGTCTATGACCTGGTGGGGCGACGCGGCTATGTGCGCCTGACGTACAAGTTCTAGCCCCCAAGGGGTGCGCCGGCGGATCCTCCGACACCTCGCCGGCGCACCTCGACCCGATGCTTCCTCCAACCCGCCCGGAGCCTTCGCCTCCCGGCGCGCGCAGATCGAAAGGGTATCCCGTGAGGCTCGCCGTCGCTCTCCTCCTCTCGCTGACGCTGCCCGCCGCGGCCTTGGCGCAGGCCGACCCGCACGCGGCGCACAGCGCGCACGCTGCGCACGGCGCCACCAAGCCGGCGATCAAGCCGAAGACCAGGGTCCCCGCCACCGACATCGCGCCGTCCTACGTCCAGTTGGCGACCAACGTGGAGGTGATCCCGAACATCGAGGACGCCGTGAAGAACAAGTCGGCGGTCGCGACCCACGAGGGCGTGTTCGGGCCGCTGCTGTTCGCCGAGGAGACGCGGGCGTTCTTCATCGAGCTGCAGCCGGGCATGTTCCTGGCCGAGCACCCGCACGACATCGGCAGCATCATCTACACCGTGCGCGGCAAGTGGGTGCTGGCCAGCGAAGGCAAGCGCCAGGTGATGCAGGCCGGGACGCTGTTCCGCTTCGGCGACAACATGCCCACGGGCTGGGAGGCGCCGTTCAACGAGCCCGCGCTGCTGCTGGTCGTGAAGCCGAAGGGCGAAAACAAGGACTACGACGTGTTCAACCGCGGCATCAAGGCGATGCGCGCGGCGACGGACAAGGACCGCCGGAACGGCGCTGCCTTCTACTACAGCGAGCTGAAGCCCGACGATCCGGCCATCGCGTTCGCGCGCAGCGTGAACCCGAACTTCGACGCCGTCCTGAAGATCAAGCCCTGATGGGAGCGCGACGCGTGCAGGCTTTTCGCCCCCTGCTGGCGGTCCTGGCGGCGCTGTGCCTGCAAGGCGGCATGGCGGTGTCCGCGGCCGCGGCGGCGCCTCCCGCCAGGAAGGTGGTCTGGAAGTCCGTGGACTCGGTCGACCTGGCCGCCTTCAACAAGGACCTGGAGCGCGGCAAGCTGACGATGGATGTGGTGATCTACATCCCGTCGAACTTCGACCCGTCGTTCAACAAGCTGACGCTGGCGCAGATGCTGGAGGGCGTGCGATCGGCGAAGGAGATCTACCGGCCGACCGGCGTCCAGATCAATCTGGTGGCGGTCAGGACGGGCGCGGTCGATCCGCGCTTCCTCGCGATCCAGGCGAACGAAATCCCGCGCGTCCCCGACACCGAGTACATCAACATGTACGAGGGCAACACGCGCCATCCGAGCGAGCTGACGCAGATGGCGCGGGACGCGTTCGACAGCATGATCGAGCCGCGCAAGGACGGCGACCGCACGATCTATCTGGTGGCCCTGCAGGACGTGATCATGCCGTTCCTGGACCGGTCCGACGCGCGGAACTGGACCGTGAAGATGGTGCGGACGGGCGGGCTTTCCTTCCCGTCCTACTCGTACTGGAACACGATCCCGCGGGCGTATCGCGGCGTCATCACCCTCGACAACCTTTCGACGCCGGCCCGCGCACGCCGGACCGTCGCCCACGAGATCGGGCACAAGGTCATGAACGTCAGCCACGAATACAAGGAGACGAGCCCGGCGCACGAGGTCTACGCCGACGGCGGGCTGATGCTCTACGGCTCGGGCGAGGACATCCCGTCCGGCGCGGCCGGACGCTGGCACCTCGAGCGCCTGCTCGTGTCGCCCTACCTCTACCGCCTGCGTCCCGACGGCGTCCGGCAGTGGAACCCCGACTACAAGGACGGCGGCCACTACTACGACCCCCTGTACGGCGACCACGTCGTCCGCTTCCCCGGCACGCCCAGCATGGATCCCAACTGGTGATCTGACGGGCCGCGAACGAACCGACCATCAGGACCCAAGATGCGACTGCCGGCCCTCGCGCGGACGACCCACAAGTGGCTCGCGCTCATCATCGCGATCCAGGCCGTCTTCTGGACGGTCAGCGGCCTCTACATGGCGGCCATCCACATCGACATCATCCACGGCGACCGGCTGGTGCGGCCCGCGCCGGCCCCGCCCCTCGCGATCGCCGGGCTGCTGGAGCCGGCCCACCTGGCGCACCTGGCGCCTGGCCTCCGGAGCGCGCAACTGGAGACCCAGGTCGGCCGCCCGGTCTACGTCGTGGACGCAGAGGGCGGGAAGGCGCTCTTCGATGCGCGCACGGGCGAGAAGCTCTCGCCGCTGGGCGAGGCCGCGGCGCGCGCCCGCGCCCAGGCGCTGTTCGCCGAGACGGGCAGGGTGGTCAGTGCCGAACTGCTGACGACGTCCAGGCCCACCGAGATCCAGTCCCGGCCGCTGCCGCTTTGGCGCGTGGAGTTCGAGGGCGCCTGGCGGCCGACCTTCTACATCTCGCCGCTCACCGGCGAGCTCGTGGCGCGCCGCCACGATCTGTGGCGGGCATACGACTTCCTCTGGATGTTCCACATCATGGACTATGAGGCGCGGAGCGACGTGAACAACCCGCTGATCCGCGTGGCGACGTGGATGGCGTTCGCCGCATCGCTGACCGGCGCATGGCTGCTCCTCTACAGTTTCCGGCGCCGCCGCCGGCCGAAGGCGGCGTGACGGCCATGTTCCTCATCCGCACCCTCCACAAATGGTTCGGCCTGGTCCTCGGGCTGCAGCTCCTGATCTGGGCGCTGAGCGGCGCGGTCATGGCGCTGGTCGATCATCAGAAGGTCGCAGGCGAGCACGCCGTGCTGCCCGTCGCCCAACTGACCTACGGTCCGTCGCCGGCGCCGCTGGCGGTGGTGCAGGCGCCGCTCGGCGCGCCGCTCGTGAAGCTCGAACTCAAGCCGCTGTTCGACCGATGGGCCTACCAGGTCACGACGGCCGACGGCGCCGTGCGCCTGCTCGACGCCGACACGGGGCGCCCCTTCGCCGTCGATGCGGCGCTGGCCCGCACGCTGGCGACGGCGCGCTACGCCGGCGCGGCGCCGGTCGAGAGCGTGAAGCTGGTCGAAGGCTCGACCTACGAGACCCGGAAGATGGCGCGGCCCGTCTGGCGCGTCGCCTACGCCGACGGCGAACACACCGCCCTCTTCGTGTCGCGCGCCACGGGCGAAGTGCTCGGAGCCAAGACGGATGCGTCCCGGCTCTGGGACATCGCCTGGATGTTCCACATCATGGACTACACTGCCCGCGAGAGCTTCAACCATCCGCTGATCGTGACGGTGGCGTGTGGCGTCGCCTGGCTCGCGCTGAGCGGCCTGATCCTGCTGTTCGGAAGCTTCCGCCGCGCCGACGTCGCGTGGCTCATCGCGCCGTTCGAGCGGCGCGCCGCGCGCCGCGTGCAGGACCCGCGGTGAGATGGAGGAGCGCGCCGTGCCGACCGGCACCCCTCCGAACGACCCCTCGCTGCTTCGCCGCATCCGTGCGGACGTGTCGGAGCGCATCCTCTCCGGCGCCTGGCCCCCGGGCCATCGCATTCCGTTCGAGCATGAACTGATGGCCCACTACGGCTGCTCGCGGATGACGGTGAACCGGGCGCTGGAGCCGCTCGCCGAGTCCGGCCTCATCGAGCGGCGGCGCAAGGTCGGAACCTTCGTCGCGCGCCCGCGCATCCACTCCGCGGTGATGGACGTGCCGGACATCGCCGCGGAGGTGACGTCGCGCGGCGAGCCCTACGGCTACGAACTCCTCTCCCGGAAGGTCCGCACGGCCTCGCGCGAGGAGCTGGCCGCCCTGGACCTCGCCGACCGCGTCGACGTGCTGGTGCTGCGGTGCCTGCACCGCGCGGGCGGCCGTCCGTTCGCCCTCGAGGATCGGGTCATCAATCTCGAATCGGTGCCGGAAGCCGAACGCGTCGACTTCGCCGTCACGCCGCCCAATAGCTGGCTCCTGGCCCATGTGGCCTGGACCGAGGCCGAGCACCGGATCAGCGCGGTGAACGTGACCCGGCCGACAGCCGCGGTCCTGCGGATCGAAGCGACCGCGGCCTGCCTCGTCGTCGAGCGCCGGACCTGGCGGGTCGGCGACAAGATCACCCACGTCCGCATGACGTTCCCGGGCGACGCCTACGACCTCGTCGCCCGCTTCGCGCCCGGTCCGGGCCCCGCCGCTACGTGAAGGAGTCTTCAGATGCGTAAGCTGCTCGTCCCTCTGACCGCCGCCGCGCTCCTGGCGCTGGCCGCGCCGGCCCTGGCGCACGATGAGATGACCGTCTCCGGCCAGGTCACGGCGGTGACGTCCAAGACCGTCCAGGTACGGACGAAGGAGGGGAAGGTCCTCACCCTGGGCATGGACGCCAACACCCGCGTCGTCGTGGCCGGCAAGCGCGTCTCGTCGAGGGACCTGAAGGTCGGCCAGGCGGTCAAGGCCCTGGGCTTCGGCGACAGCCTCGAAGACCTGGTCGCCATCGACGTGACCATCAATCCGCCTGCGGCGAGGAAGTGACGCGCTGGGCGGCGCCGGCCGCCGCCGTCCTCTTCGCGCTCGCGGCGTCCGGAGCGGCGGCCCACGGCATCGGCGGCAAGGACGCGGCGTTCGTGGCGTCGACCACCGGACCCGACGTCGTTCCGTTCCTCTACCTCGGCGCCAAGCACATGGTGACGGGGTACGACCACCTGCTGTTCATCCTGGGCGTCATCTTCTTCCTCTACCGGATGAAGGACGTCGCGCTCTACGTGACGCTGTTCTCGGTAGGTCACTCGCTGACCCTGCTGGCCGGGGTGCTCGGCCAGATCGCCGTGAACCCGTACCTGGTCGACGCCGTCATCGGGCTCTCCGTGGCCTACAAGGCGTTCGACAACCTCGGCGGCTTCCGGACCCTGTTCGGCGTCCAGCCCGATCCCCGCGCGGCGACGTTCGGGTTCGGGCTGATCCACGGGTTCGGGCTGGCGACCAAGCTGCAGGCGCTGGAGCTTCCCAGGAACGGGCTGATCGTCAACATGCTGTCGTTCAACGTCGGCGTGGAGATCGGCCAGATGATCGCGCTCACCTTCATGCTGGCGCTCATCATGATCTGGCGCACCTTGCCCGGCTACCGGCGCATGTCGGTCGCCGCCAACGTCCTGCTCATGCTGGCAGGCTTCGTCCTCATCGGCTTCCAGCTCGGCGGCCTCGTCTACGGAGACCCGGCGTGATGTCGGACCCAAACGCCTCCCTGCCCGCGCCCGAAGCCGTGCCGTCGAAGCGGACGCTGCTGATCTCGATCGGCGCCGCGGCCGCCACGGCCGTCGTCATCACCTTCGCCGCGGTCCTCCCGGCCGAGTACGACCAGGACCCCCTGGGCCTCGGCCGCGCCACGGGCCTCTCGCGTCTCTGGGCCCCGGAGGAGGTGGCCTTGGCGCCCGCCGCCGCCGGTGCGCCGGCGGCGGTCCGGCAGCCCGCGGCGTTCCGCACCGACACCTTCGAGATCCCGCTGGCGGCGGACGGCGACGAGGGGCGCAGGAACGCCCTGGAGTTCAAGGTCCGCCTGCCGAAGGGCGCGAGCCTCGTCTACGCCTGGCAGGCCGAGAATCTCGCGGTTCCGGAAGACCTGATGTTCGACTTTCACGGCCACACGGTGGCGGCCGACGCCAAGGGCGGTCCCGTCAGCGTGGCCGACTACGGGAAGGGCAGCGGCGCCGCGGCCAACGGCTCGTTGACGGCGCCGGTCGACGGCATCCACGGCTGGTACTTCCGTAACCGCTCGGACCGGCCCATCACGATCCGGCTCAGGCTTTCCGGCTTCTACCAGCTCGTCCCGGCCGGCGAGGAGGGCAACCTCGCCGGCATCCGGCCGCTCGCGGCGGCGCCGGCCGTGCGGCCCTGAAGCGCTGCTACTGCAGCGAGGTGACCTGATCGCCGGTCGCGTTCAGGGTGAAGGTGACCGACCGTCCGACCCGGGCCGCCGCGATGACCGAGGGTGGAGCCTTGAAATCCATGATCATGGCGGGCCACTTCAGCGCCGGGATCGGAGCATGATGGATCTTCACCGTGCCGGCCTTCGGGTTGACCGACTTCACGACCCCGGCGGCCTTGATCGGACCCGCAGCGGACGCCGACGGCTGGCCCGCGGCCCCGTGAGCCGGGTGCTGCGCGAAGGCGGGGGAGGCGAGCGTCAGGATCGCGGCGGACAGGGCGTACTTCATGCGAACTCCGGAAACGGGATCGAGCCACGGGCGCCGACCTTCCCGTTCCCATACGCAGCGTGCGGGCGGAGCCCTCAGGCGGGCGCGCGATGAGGGGCGGCCCGCGGCGGTGCGTAGAGATGGCGTGCGGCGTCGGGTCCGCAGTGACGGCGGATGACCTCGTGAGCTCTATCGACCGGCGACGGCTCCTGCGCGGCGGCGGCGCCCTGGCCTCGGCGGCGC